>NZ_CP023737.1:2070000-2374854 GCF_002752655.1 Methylosinus trichosporium OB3b
AGCTGATCGTTCTGCGCCGCGGCGAGACGCTCGCCGACGCGCTGCTCGCCAATGGCGTGCCCAAGTCCCGCATCGCCGAGGTGGGCGCAGCCTTCGGCGGCCGGCGCATCGAGACGATCGCGCGCGAGGGGCAGCGCATCAAGCTGCTGTTCGCCGATTTCGACGGCTCGGGGGCCGAGATGCAGCTCGCGCGCATTTCGATCTATTCGGAGGATCGACTCGAGACCATGGTGGCGGCGACGGATCGCGGCGGCTTTCTGCAGGTCACGGCGCCGGCCAATCTGGCCCGGGCCGGCCGGCGCGGCTCCAGCAGGCTCGAGGAGGATGGCGAGGAGTCCGATGATCCGGGCGCGATGCGTCTCTACGACTCGCTCTATGAGACCGCGCTGAAGCAGGATATTCCGCGTCCGATCATCAATGAGCTGATTCGTATCTTCGCCAGCGATCTCGATCTGCAGCGCGGCGTCGCCGCCGGCGATGCGCTCGACATTCTCTACGACGAGAGCGAGGAGGGGCCGGGGCGCGAGGCGCTGCTCTACGCATCGATCACCAGCCATAACGAAACGCTGCGCTATTACCGCTATCAGACGACCGACGACGGCCTCGTCGATTATTACGACGAGAGCGGCCGCTCGAGCCGCAAATTCCTCGTGCGCAAGCCGATCGCCGCCGGCGAGACGCGCTCGGGCTTCGGCATGCGCCGTCATCCGATCCTCGGTTATTACAAGATGCATACGGGCGTCGACTGGGCCGCGCCGATCGGCACGCCCATTCTCGCGGCCGGCAATGGCCTCGTCATTCAGTCCGGCTGGCACAGCGGCTATGGCCGACGCGTCGAGATCCAGCACGCCAACGGCTATGTCACCGCCTATAGCCATATGTCGGGCTTCGCGCGCGGCATTCGCGAGGGCGTGCGCGTGCGCCAGGGCCAGCTCGTCGGCTTCCTCGGCTCTTCCGGCCTCTCGACCGGCCCGCATCTGCACTATGAGGTGATGGTCAACGGCCATTTCGTCGATCCGATGCGCGTCAGGCTCGCACGCACCCGCGAGTTCGACGGGCGCCTGCTCGCCGATTTCAAGCGTGAGCGCGACCGCATCGACACGCTGATCGCCAAGGCGCCGAACAGCCCTCGCGTATCTCGACGCTGAAGCTCACGCCGAGTCGGGGCGGCGCGGCGGCTCGGCCGAAGCGTCGTCGCGGCGCGACCACAGCGCTGCGCCGATCGCCACGATCGCCAGAGCGACGAGCGCCAGAATGAGCGCGACCTGCTTGAACCAGGCGATCGCCGGAACGGCGGCGGCGAGCACGAGGCCGAGAATGGCGATGTCCACGGAGACGTGGACGCCGGCGACGAATGTGCCGAGAGCGAGCAGCAGCAGCAGCGCGAGGCCCGTCGCCGGCCCGTTGAGGAATGTGTTGACGCTCGGCCAAAGGACGATGTTCATCGCTGCGATGAACGCCGCCCAATGCAGAAACTGCGTGCGCGCGATGAGCATGCGCTCGCGCCGATCATCGGTCTTGCGCCAGCCGATGACGACGCAGGCGACGCCGACCGCGAGCCCCAGGAACTCCCAATAGCCGAACAGAGGCCGCTGCGCGATGCTCGTATAAGCGACGCCGAAGATCGCCAGCAAGAGCACGGCGAGATAGGGCGCCTTCTGCTTCGCCCAGCCGCCGAGGCCGAGCGAGGGCTCGGAGGAGGCCCGCGGCGACGGAACGCTCGCGCTGTGATCGTTCATCGCAGCCTCTCGGATCAAAATTCGAGCCGCATCTCGACCGCGAGACTCGAGGCTCGCTCTTCTGCTTCGTTCCAGATGGGACGCTCAGCGGACAATGACCCGGGGAGCCCGACGACGCAGACGAAACAGGCTGCGATGAGTCCGCGGCCCGCGCAGTTCGCTACGCGGCCGCGTGACGCGCGGCGTGTGCCAGGGACGCACGAACTGACGCTCCTGCGCCTGCGCGCCGGAGCCGACGACAGTCGCCAGCGGCGCCGCGGCGAGCGCGATCAACAGTCCGCCGAGCAGCGAGCGGCGCGAAACGATCTTCGTCTCCATCGACATGCGCAGTCCTCCAAAAAAGAGATTCGACTGGCGGGGAATTAGCGCGCCGCGCCGCCGCGGCAATGCGGCCATGACACGAGCATTCACGTTCCGACGCGGCGCTCTACCTTTCGCGCGGGGTCCATGCGAGAGAGGAAGCGGCAATGGCGGAAACCGCGAACACGGCCGGCGCTGCGCTGCTGATCTTCCTGACGCTCGTCGCCGCGCATGTCGGGCAGACCGTGGTGGAGCCGATCGTCTTCGCGATCTTCATCATCGCGCTGATCTTTCCGCTGGAGACCACGCTCGAGCGGCGTCTGCCGCGCTGGGCGGCGCTGGCGCTCACCGTGACCGCGGCTCTCGCCGTCATCGTGACGCTGTCCTCGCTGATGGTGTGGGGCGGCGGCGAGCTCGTCGACTGGTTCGCGCGCAATCTCGACCGTGTGCGCGCGAGCTTCGAGGCCTCGACAAAATGGCTGGAGACGCATGACATATTCGTCGGCGCGCTGATCACCGAGCATGCCAACGCCGCCTGGATGCTCGGCGTGATCCGCGCGGCGGCGACGAGGATCAATGTGCTCGCGGGCTTTGCTCTCGTCGTTTTCATCTATGTGGTGATGGGCCTCGCAGAGACATCGACGCTGCGCAAGAACATCGCCGCCGCGACCAATGACGAGACGGCGCAGCGCCTGCTGAGCGCGGCGGCGCATATCGCGAAGAAATTCCGCCGCTACATGCTGGTGCGGACCGCCGCGAGCCTCGCCACCGGCGCGCTGGTGTTCCTGTTCGCTCTGGCGATCGGCCTCGAGGGAGCGGCGGCCTGGGGCGTGCTGAGCTTCGCGCTCAATTATCTGCCCTATATCGGCTCGCTCGTCGTCACCGTTCTTCCGGCGCTGTTCGCTTATGTGCAGTTCGACTCGGCGCAGGCGGCGCTGCTGGTGCTGGGCGCGCTCTGCGTCATTCAGCTCGTCATCGGCAGCGGGCTCGAGCCGGTCTTCTCCGGCACGGCGCTGGCCATGTCTCCGACCGTCGTCGTCTTCGCCGTGCTGCTGTGGACCTTTCTCTGGGGCCTGCCCGGCGCCTTCATCGGCGTGCCGATCGCCATCGCCGCGCTGACCATGTGCGAGCATTTCCCTTCGACGCGCTGGATCGCGCGCATCGCGGCGGGCGAGGCGCATTCCGACTGATCGTCGATGCGCGATTTCGATCGCTCAATCGAGCCCGGCGATCCGCCGCACATCCGCCGGCGTCGCGCCATCCGCCCGCAGTTCCCGCAACGGCTTCGACAGCCGGCTCTTGGCCAGCTTCTTTCCCTCCTCGTCCCGCACCAGCGCGTGGTGGCGATAGCGCGGCTCCGGCAAGCCGAGCAGAAGCTGCAGCAGCCGGTGGATCCGCGTCGCCTCATAGAGGTCCCTGCCCCGCACCACATCGGTCACGCCCTGCAGCGCGTCGTCGACCACGACGGCAATGTGATAGCTCGCGGGAACATCCTTGCGCGCGAGGATGACGTCCCCCCAGACGGAGGGATCGGCCGCGACCTCGCCGACCTCCGCCTCGCGCCAACGCACGCCGCCGCCGAGCGCCACGGCCTTCGCCATGTCGAGCCGCAAGCTCGCGGGCCCCTGCCCCACCGTCCCGCGGCAGGTTCCAGGATAGAGCGGCGCGCCATCGGGATCGTGCGGCCAGTCCGCGCGCCCCTGCGTCGCGCGGGCGATGTCGCCGCGCGAGCAGCGGCAAGGATAGAGCAGGCCGAGCGCGTCGAGCTTCGCCAGCGCCCCGGCGTAATCGCCGAAATGCTCGGACTGGCGGCGGACCGGCTCCTCCCATTCGAGGCCGAGCCAGCCGAGATCCTCATAGATCGCCCGCTCATATTCGGGACGCGCGCGGCCGCGGTCGATATCCTCGATGCGCAGCAGGAAGCGGCCGCCGGCGCGCCGCGCGAGGTCGAAGTTCAACAGCGCGGAATAAGCGTGGCCGAGATGCAGATAGCCGTTCGGCGACGGCGCGAAGCGAAACACCCTTTCGCCTGCGCGAGGCGAGCCTGAAGGCTCGCGGTCCATGCGCTCCCTTGGACCGCGAGCCTCGAGGCTCGCCACCTCACACCTTGCCGGCGAGCGCCAGCCGCTCCTCGACGATCTCGCAGGCGGCGCGATAGGCCGCCTCTATGTCGAGATCGGTGGTGTCGAGCGCGACCGCGTCCTCGGCCATTTTCAGCGGCGCCTGAGAGCGGCCGCTGTCGCGCTCGTCGCGCTTGCGCACATCGGCGAGCACCGCCGCATAATCCACTTTCTCGCCGCGCGAGGCGAGCTCCAGCGCCCGCCGCTGCGCGCGCTTCTCGGCGCTGGCGGTGACGAAAATCTTCACCGGCGCCTGCGGGCAGATCACCGTGCCGATGTCGCGGCCGTCGAGCACCGCGCCTTGCGGGCGCCCCGCGAAGCCGCGCTGCATGTCGATGAGCGCCGCGCGCACCTGCGGAATGGCGGCGACGACCGAAGCCGCCTCGCCCAATTCGCGCGTGCGCAAGCGCGCCTCGTCGAAATCGCAGAGCGCGAGCCCGCGCGCCGCCTCGACCGCCGCGCGGATGTCGTCCAGCGGACGGCCTTCGTCCAGCAGCGCGCAGGCGGTGGCGCGATAGAGCAATCCCGTGTCGAGATGCGGCAGGCCGAAATTCGCGGCGAGCCGCCGCGCCAGCGTGCCCTTCCCCGAGGCCGCCGGCCCGTCTATGGCGATGATGAGCCCCCGCTCAGGCAAAACGCGCTCCCAGGACTTCCATCAGGGCGCGGAAATCGGGAAAGCTCGTCGCGATCATGCGGTCGTCGTCCACCGTCACATCCTGCTCGGCGGCGAGCCCCATCACGAGAAAGCTCATGGCGATGCGATGATCGAGATGAGTCTCGACCACGCCCCCGCCGGAAACGCGCCCCGTCCCGCCCCTGACGATCAGATCGTCGCCGCTAATCTCGCATTCGACCGCATTGGCGCGCAAGCCCGCAGCGATGGCCTCGAGGCGATCGGACTCCTTCACCCGCAACTCGGAAAGCCCGCGCATGCGCGTCTCGCCGCCGGCGAAAGCCGCCGCCACGGCGAGGATCGGATATTCGTCGATCATCGACGGCGCGCGCTCGGCCGGCACGTCGACGCCGGCCAAGGTCGAAGCGGCGACGCGAATATCGGCGACCTCCTCGCCGCCCTCGGCGCGGCGGTTCTCGAATGAGATGCGCGCGCCCATCTCCTGCAAGGTCGTCAGCAGGCCGTTGCGCAGCGGATTGATCATCACCCCTTCGATGACGATCTCCGAGCCCGGGACGATCAGCGCCGCCACCAGCGGAAACGCCGCGGAGGACGGATCGGCCGGCACGCGCACGGGCGCCGGCCGCAGCTCCGGCCGGCCCTCCAGCGTGATCTTGCGCCCATGTGGGCCGAAGGGCTCGCTGGCGATGCGCGCGCCGAAATGAGCGAGCATTTTTTCGGTATGGTCGCGCGAGGCCTCGCTCTCGATCACCACCGTGCGGCCCGGCGAGTTGAGCCCGCACAGCAACACCGCGGATTTGATCTGCGCCGAGGCGACCGGCGTCTTATATTCCACCGGCAGCGGCTCGGCCGCGCCGCGTAGCAGGATCGGGCAGCGCCCGCCCTCCGCCTCCTCCAGCACGCGCGCGCCCTGCTGCGTCAGCGGATCGAGGATGCGGCGCATCGGCCGCTTGCGCAGCGAGGCGTCGCCGTCGAAGCGGGCGGTGATCGGATGGCCGGCGACGACGCCCATCATCAGCCGCGAGCCTGTGCCGGCATTGCCGAAATCGAGGGTCTCGCGCGGCTCGAGCAGCGAGCCGAGCCCGGGGCCGCGCACGCTCCAGCTTCCGGGGCCGAGCCGGTCGATGCGCGCGCCGAGCGCCCGGCAGGCCTCGGCGGTCCGCAGCACATCCTCTCCCTCGAGCAGGCCCTCGATCGCCGTCTCGCCGACGGCGAGCGTCCCGAGGATCAGCGAGCGATGCGAGACGGATTTGTCGCCCGGCGGCCGGCAGCGTCCGGAAAGCGCGCGGGCGCGCGAGGCGCGCAGGGGCGACGCGGGATGTTCGGCGTCCGTTTGCAATTTTCGTTCGAGCTCCCGCCGCGGCGCCGTTTCCTCCGGCCGGCGCGGCTTCGCGCATATACAACGCGCGCCGCCGCGTCACAAATGGGCGGCGCGAACGGAGCGCGCCGGCCGTCAGGCGGCCGACGACCCGTCCGGCGTCGCGGCCGCGGCCAAGCGGTCCTTCCAGCGCGCCGTGAACGCCTCGAAGGAGGCCTGATCGGCGAAGGCAGCCTCCGCGCGCCACTCGATCGTCGAAATCCCCTCGTCCCACAGCCGGCTCTCCTGACGCCAATGAAAGGTGGGCCAGGCCGGGTTGCGAAACGCCGGGCTCGCCGGATAATCCGGCGGATGGAGCGAGGCGCGGCCCACCAGCTCGTTCAGCCATTGCGTGATGTCGGGCAAAAATGTGCAGCTGAAAAAAATGCCGTGGCGCTGGAGGCGATGCACGTCGCGCAGGACATTCTGTCGGATCAACGCCAGAGCCGGCGGCTGATCGGCCTCGCGAAACTCGCGCAGCACCAGCAGGCGAAAGCCCCGGTCCAGCATCTGCGCCGGAACCGCTCGGACATCCCCGGCTCGCTCATGTTCGTGCATCGTGATTTTCCGTCGGACGAGGAACGGCGGGCACGCAAGCAATGTGCCCGCGCCGCCGATGAGAAGGCCCCGGCGACGGGCCGCGACCCGGCTACCGGGGGTCGCGCCGGGCTGCGCCAGTCATCGCAAGGAATGGCTCCGTACTGTCCGCGCTCGGCTTGGACTATCCGGCCATCATGATGCGACATTTTGTAGCAAGACCGAGAACTGTTCAATTTTCGAGCGCGCCGAAGCCAATTTTGAACTCTTCCAATTCGAGCCCCACCGAACGAAAGCATCTGTTCGGCGGAGGTTTTTTTGTGCAGATTATGAGAGACGACGGCCGTGGAGCGCAGCGGATGCGGCGTAGACGGCTCACGACGAGGCTTCGGGACGAAAAATCGAATATTGTGCCCGGTCTTGAAAACATGAGAAAAAACTCACGTCGTCGCGGCGGGCGGACATTCGTCTTTTCGTGACGTGAGCAACCACACGAGCTTTTCGCGAGGAGCGCCGAGAATATGAGTGGGAACCTTCTCGAGCCCGAACGTCCCGCCGTGACGTCGCCGCAGACGGCGATCGAAAGCGCCGAGAGACGCAGCCGCCGTCCGGAGGAGGAGCGTCGCCGCGAGGAGATGATCCGCGAGCTGCTGACGCGCGAGGGCGAGCGTCTCTCGCAGGGCGCAATTCAGGATCTGACGCGCGACCTCGGCGTCAGCCGCGCCACCGCCTATCGCATGATCAAGACTTTCCGCAGCTGCGGCGCGGTCACCTCGCCGTTCACGCGGCCGGTCGGCCGGCCGAAGGGCGCGCGCGTGCTCGACACGACGCGCGAGACGCTGATCCGCGACGCCATCGAGAATTTCTATCTGCAGCCGGCGCGGCCGAAGTTCAGCCAGCTGGTGCGCGAGATCAGCAAGCGCTGCCTCAAGGAGCGGCTGCCGGCCCCCAACTGGCGGACCATCAAGGCGCGTGTGCACGACATCGATGTCGAGACGCGCGCGCGGCGGCGCAGCGAGCCGGTTTAGTCCACACGGCAAAATAACGGCTTTCCGACTCTCGACGCGCGTCCCTTCTCCCACTTGTGGGAGAAGGTGGCCCTCGCTTCAGCGAGGGTCGGATGAGGGCGCCTCCGGCTCGTCCTGATGGACGCCGGGGTCCGTCATTGCGAGCGGAGCGAAGCAATCCAGGGGCCGCCCCACAGCTCTAGATTGCTTCGCTCCACTCGCAATGACGGCGCCCCTGGTGGGGTTGCGGCTTCTCGTGACGCAGTAGAGATTGAGCCCCGCGGCGACGGCGCAGACCGAGCCCGAGCCTGGACCGCGAGGCTTCACCCGCGCTCCGCCTCTCGCCGCCAGCGTATCAGCCCCGCCGTCGAGCCGTCGAGCGCGTCGAGCGGCGCGCTCGCATTCTCGACGATCGGCGCGAGCCGATTGGCCAGCTCCTTGCCGAGCTCCACGCCCCATTGGTCGAAAGGGTTGATGTCCCAGATCACCGATTGCACGAACACCTTGTGCTCATAGAGCGCGACGAGACGGCCGAGCGTGCGCGGATCGAGGCGTTTATAGAGCAGCACGCTGCTCGGCCGATCGCCGGAAAACACCTTGTGCGGCGCCAGCGCCTCGATCTCGGCCGCGCCGAGCCCCTGCGCCGCGAGCAGCGCCTTCACTTCGCCGAGCGTGCGCCCGCGCATAAAAGCTTCGCTCTGCGCGAGGCAGTTGGCGAACAAAAGCGCGTGATGATGGGCGTCGGCGTCGATCGGCTCGGCGGCGACGAGGAAATCGATCGGCGTGACGTCGGTTCCCTGATGCAAGAGTTGGAAGAAGGCGTGCTGGCCATTGGTGCCGGGCTCGCCGAAGATGATCGGCCCGGTGGCGAATTCGGCGACGCCGCCGTCGCGCGCCACCGCTTTGCCGTTCGACTCCATGTCGAGCTGCTGCAGATAGGCGGGAAAGCGCGCGAGGCGCTGATCATAGGGAATGACGGCGTGCGCCGCCCGGCCTTCGACATTGCGGTGGAACACGCCGATGAGCGCCATCAGCGCCGGAATATTGCGCTCGAGCGGCGCTTCGACGAAATGCGCGTCGATATCGGCGCCGCCGCGCAGGAACTCGGTGAAATGCTCGGGGCCGATGGCGATCGCCAGCGACAGGCCGATCGAGGACCACAGCGAATAGCGGCCGCCGACCCAATCCCAGAAGCCGAAGACGCGTGAGACGTCGACGCCGAAGGCGGCGACCTTGTCGAGCCGCGTCGAGACGGCGGCGAAATGCGACGCCACCGCCGCCTCGCCCAGCGCCTCGACGATGAAGGCGCGCGCGCTCTGCGCATTGGTCATCGTCTCCTGCGTCGTGAAGGTCTTGGACGAGACGATGAACAGGGCGCGGGCGGGATCGAGCGTCTTCAGCGTGTCGGCGAGATCGGCGCCGTCGACATTGGAGACGAAATGCGTGCGCGGGCCGCCTGCTGTGAAGGGCGAGAGCGCGCGCGCCGCCATGGCGGGGCCGAGATCGGACCCGCCAATGCCGATATTGACGATGTCGCTGAACGGCTCGCCGCGCGCGCCGCGCAGCGCTCCAGAGCGGACGGCGCGGGCGAAGTCATAGACCCTTGCCCGCTCCTGCGCGACCAGCCCGCGCACATCCTCGCCGCCGACGAGGAGCGGCCCCTGCCCGAGATCGCGCAGCGCCATATGAGCCGCCGCGCGATGCTCGGTCGAATTGACGGGCTCGCCCGCGAACAGCGCGGCCCGTCGCCCCTCGACATCAGCCGCGCGCGCCAGCGCGATCAGCAGCCCCAAAGTCTCGCGCGTGACGCGGTGCTTGGAGAAATCGAACAGGAAATCGTCGAGCGCCACCGAGAAATTCGCGAAACGACCGGGATCGGCGGCGAACAGCTCCGTTGTTCGCTGCGTGCGCAGCATGCGCGCGTGATCCTGCAGCGCGGCCATCGCTTCGAGGACATTCGGACGAGACATGCGCTTCCACCCCTTTGGCAAGTCGAGAGGCGATTCGCTCGCCGCCGCTCTATCTAACCCGAACGCGCCCCGCGGGAACATGGCGGGGCCCGCCCGACGGCAGAGCCAGCGGAAAGAGACCGACGACGCAGCCGCCCCTCGCGTTGATTTGTCACGCGCGGGATCGGCGCCGCCCTCGATTTCCGACTGTTATGTGACAGTTGCATGTGACATTTGTATCGCTTCGATGACAGTCGGAGGGACCAGTATGCGGCAGATTCCTTTCGTCGATGTGCGGGACGGCGGACCCATCGCCCATGCCGCGGCGCGCCTCGAGGCGGCGGCCGCGCTGCGCGACGCCTGCCTCGCGCCGGCGCCGCGCTGGAGCCATGTCTGCCTCGCCCCGGTCGACCGTCTCGCCGCCGCCTGGCTGCGCAAATCGGGCTCCCTCTATCTGCGCGACCTCGAGCAAATCGCCGAGATCCTCGGGTTCCACGGCGCCGTCACGCTCAACATGTCCTATCTCTTCGCCTGCACGACCTCGGCCGACATCGGACCGGGCGGCGCCCCGACGCTGCGCCGCTCGCTGGACTGGCCCTTTCGCGGCCTCGGCCGCGGCGTCGAGATCGCCTGGCAGCAGGGCCCGGCCGGCGGCTTCTACAATGTCACCTGGCCGGGCGCGGTCGGCGTGCTCACCGCCATGGCGCCGGGCCGCTTCGCCGCCGTCGTCAATCAGGCGCCGATGCGCCGCCGGCGCGACGGGCTCCTCGGCTTCCCCTTTGATTTCGCTCTCAATCTGCGCGACGCGCTGGCGCAGGAGAACGGCTGGCCGCCCGACCATCTGCTGCGCCTCGCCTTCGAGACCTGCCCGACCTTCGACGAGGCGGTGGCGCTGCTCGCGCGCGAGCCGCTGGCGCGGCCGGTGCTGTTCACTCTGACAGGAACGGCTCGGCACGAGATCGCGCTGATCGAGCGCACCGAGCGCGAGGCCCGGGTTCTGCGCGGCCCCGTGGTCGTCGCCAATGACTGGCAGCAGCCCGCCGCCGGCTGGAAGGCGCGCATGGGCTTTGAAAACAACGAGGCGCGCAAGGCTCTTTTGCGCACGACGCCGGCTTCGGCGCCGGCCTTCGCCTGGGCGGTTCCGCCGGTGCTGAACCATACGACGCGGCTCGTCGTCGAGATGAGCGCGCGCGGCGCCGGCGAGCTCAGCGCGCGAGGCTATGAATGCGCGCCTTGGCGGAGCCTGCCCGAGCCGGCGACGCGCGATTTCCGCCTCGCCGACGGGGCAGCGGCGATCGCGGCGTGAGACGTCTCGGACAAGAGCGAGCCTGAAGCTCGCATTCGCGGCGATGTCCCCGCTGTCACGAAACTGTCGTTCGCGCGTTGAAAGAAAGGCCATGGCCTATCTTCGCGCGCTCGCTTTTGTCCTGGCGATGACCGGGGCGTTCGTCTTCTTCGTTCCCGTCCAATGGCTGGCGCGCCGGCGCGGCTGGGCGATGCGGCATGGCGTCCAGACCGGCTTCTGCCGAACCATGTGCGCGATCATCGGCATAGAGGTGCGCGAGCATGGCCGTCCGCCGGAGGCGGCGCCGCGCTTCATCGTCGCCAATCACGTGTCCTGGACCGACATCATCGCTCTCGCCAGCCGCTACCCTCTGGTGTTCCTGGCCAAGCGCGAGGTCGCCTTCTGGCCGGTGCTCGGCTTTCTGGCGCGACTGCAGGGCACGGTGTTCGTCGATCGCGGCAACCGCCGGGCGATCCCGATCGTCAACGCCGCTCTGGCGGAGCGGCTCGGCGCTGGAGACGACGTCGTCGTCTTCGCCGAAGGAACCTCGAGCGACGGCTCCGGCGTGCTGAAATTCAACGCCTCGCATTTCGCCATGCTGACAGACCTCGCCGAGGACGGCGCGGCGCCCGTTCTCGCCCCGGCGGCGATCGTCTACGCCTCGCGAAAACGGGGAGAAGCCGGCGGCTTCGACGCCGGCTGGTATGGCGATATGACTTTTCTTCCGCATTTGTGGAGCCTGATGAAGCGCGGCGGCGCAAAATGTCATATATTGTGGGGCGAGGCGGTGGACCCGCGCGCCGGCGACCGCAAGGCACTGGCCCAGGCCACCGAGCAGCGCGTGCGCGCGCTCCTGGAAAGGGGCGTCGCGAAAGGGGGCGAGACCGCCCCGAGCAATGAGAGACGGCCCAGAGGAGAGCTGACATTTCCGATACGGCTTCGACATCCATCGCGCCTCTCCCGCTCGCGCCGAACGCCGCCGAGACATCGCCCGCGCGAACAAAAGCTTTCGTCAAATCCTACGGCTGCCAGATGAACGTCTATGACGCCGAGCGCATGACGGATCTGCTCGCCGGGAGAGGCTATGGCGAAGCCGCGAGCGAGGACGACGCCGATCTCGTGGTGCTCAACACCTGCCATATTCGCGAGAAGGCGACCGACAAGGTCTATTCCGAGCTCGGCCGGCTCGCCCGACTCAAATCCGAGCGCGGCGCCGAGGGGCGGGACTTCCGCATCGTCGTCGCCGGCTGCGTCGCCCAGGCCGAGGGCGTCGAGGTGCTGCGCCGCCAACGCGCAGTGGATCTCGTCGTCGGCCCGCAGAGCTATCACCGGCTGGACGAATTGCTGACCCGCGCCGAGGCCGGCGAGCGCATCGCCGAGACGGATTTCGCCGTCGCCGACAAATTCGCGGCGCTGCGCCGCGCGCCGATTCCGCGCGGCGTCACGGCCTTCGTCACGGCGCAGGAAGGATGCGACAAATTCTGCTCCTTTTGCGTCGTTCCCTACACGCGCGGAGCGGAAGTCTCGCGCTCGGTCGCCGAGATCGTCGCGGAGGCCGAGGCCCTCGCCGCCGCCGGCGTGCGCGAGATCACCATCATCGGCCAGAACGTCAACGCTTATCGCGGCGAGGACGAAAATGGCGCGCCCGCGACGCTGCCCCGGCTGCTGGCGCGTCTCTCCCGTATCGAAGGCGTCACGCGGCTGCGCTACACCACGAGCCATCCGATCGATATGGATCAGGAGCTGATCGACGCCCATGCATCCCTTCCGATGCTGGCGCCCTTCGTGCATCTTCCTGTGCAATCGGGCTCGAATCGCGTTTTGAGAGCGATGAACCGGCGCCACGACGCAGATTTTTATCTCGACATCGTCGCCCGGCTGCGCGCGGCGCGCCCCGATATTGCGCTTTCCTCGGACTTCATCGTCGGCTTTCCGGGCGAGACCGACGCCGATTTCGAGGCGACGCTCGCCCTTATCCGGGCGGTCGGCTTCGCCTCGAGCTTCTCCTTCAAATATTCGCCGCGGCCGGGCACGCCGGGCGCCGAGCGCGACGACCAGATCGCCGAAGACGTCAAATCCGAGCGGCTCGCGGCGCTGCAGGCGCTGCTCGAGCAGCAGCGGCAGGCGTTCAACGCCGCCACCGTCGGCCGCACAGTCGAGACTTTGTTCGAGAAGCCGGGCCGGCACGGGGGTCAAATCGCCGGCAAGAGCCCCTATATGCAAGCGGTTCACGCGAGCGGCGGCCCGGAGCTGATCGGCTCGATTCTGCCGGTAACGATCGTCGCCGCCGGCTCCAACTCGCTCGCCGGAACCATCGGCGAGCCCATGCGGGAGGGGGCCCTGTGAGGCTACAGCGCGAGCCCAAGCTGTTCGAGCAGCCGGATGCGCCGCGTCCCGGCGAGCCGGAAGCCGAGATCACGCTCGCCTTCGAGGACAATCGCTACGCGTCGCTGGTCTTCGGCCTCTATGACCAGCATCTCGCCAAGATCGAGCGCAAGCTCGACATCGCCTGCTTCGCCAATGGCAATCACGTCACGCTGAAGGGCCGAGCGGAGGCCTGCGAGCACGGCCGCCGCGTGCTGGAGATTCTCTACGGCCGGGTGCAGCTCGGCCAGACCGTCGGGCTCGGCGACGTCGACGGCGCCATTCAGGAATGCGCCCGCCAGGGCACGCTGTTTCCCGAGGCCGAGTCCGGCCGCGCCGTGTTCGAGCAGATTTCGACGCGCCGCCGCGGCCCGGTGCGCGCTCGCAATCTGGCGCAGGACCTCTATCTTCGCGCGCTCAAGCGCCATGAGCTGGTGTTCGCCGAAGGACCGGCCGGCACCGGCAAGACGTGGCTCGCTGTCGGCCACGCCGTCTCTTTGCTCGAGCAAGGCGCGGTGGAGCGGATCATCCTCTCACGCCCGGCGGTGGAGGCCGGCGAGCGCCTGGGCTTCCTGCCCGGCGACATGCGCGAGAAGGTCGATCCTTATCTGCGCCCCATTTATGATGGTCTGCACGACTTCATGGACCCGCGCATGGTGGAGCGCGGCATTCAGACCGGCATGATCGAGGTCGCCCCGCTCGCCTTCATGCGTGGGCGCACGCTGACCAAGGCCTGCGTCTTGCTTGACGAGGCGCAGAACGCCACCTCGATGCAGATGAAAATGTTTTTGACCCGTTTGGGCGAAGGATCGCGTATGATCGTCAATGGCGATCCTTCGCAGACCGACCTGCCGCCCGGCCAGAAATCCGGCTTGAGCGAGGCGATCGCTCTGCTCTCGACTATCGAGGGCGTCGGCCGGGTCAAATTCGCCGAGGGCGACGTGGTGCGCCACGACCTCGTGCGGCAGATCGTCGGCGCCTATGAGGCGGCCGGACGGGAAAGAGCAAAGTCTCGGGAGCCATGAGCCCTTCGATCGACATCATCGTCACGGCCCCCTGCTGGGAGCAGCAGACGGGCCTCGACGAGCTGACGCAGAGTACCGTGCGCGGCTGCGTCGCCGTCACGGCGGCGCGGCTCGCGCAAGATTGCGAGCTGAGCGTTAATTTCACCGATGACGCGACGATCCGCGAATTGAACGCGCAATGGCGCGGGATCGACAAGCCCACCAATGTGCTCTCCTTCGAGACGCCCGGCCCGCTGGCGCGACGGCTGTCGCTCGGCGACATAGTGATCGCCCATGAGACCGTCGCGCGAGAGGCGGACGAGCAGGGCAAGAGCTTCGAGGCGCATCTCACCCATTTGATCATCCACGGATTTCTGCATCTGATCGGCTATGACCATCAGGCCGCGCGCGAGGCCGAGGAGATGGAGGCGCTGGAGCGCCGCATCGCCGCCACGCTCGGCCTCGCCGATCCTTACGAAGGCTCCGACCTCGTGGACGGAGCTTCCACAATGGGGAACCGCTGACGGCAATGTCCAGGATCGATAATGGCGAGCATGTGGGCTCGCGGCGGGGCGAGCCGCGGGTCGGCATCGTCGACCGGCTGCGCGCCCTCATCGGCTTCGGCTCCGCCTCCGTGCGCGAGGACATCGAGGAGGCGCTGGAGGACGCGACCGGCGACGTCACGCCACATGAGCGCGTGCTGCTGAAGAATGTGCTGGCGCTGCATGATCTGCGCGTCGCCGACGCCATGGTGCCGCGCGCCGACATCGTCGCCGTCGGCCAGGATGCGACGCTGGGCGAAACCCTGGCGCTGTTCCGCAACGCCGGCCATTCGCGTCTGCCGGTCTATGGCGACACGCTCGACGATCCGCGCGGCATGATCCACATCCGCGATTTCGTCGATTATCTCGCCTCGCTGGCCGAGCGCGCCGAGCCGGCGGCGGCCGCGCCCAAAGGGGACGCGCAAGACCATGCGTCGATGGAGCATGCGCCGACCGCCTCGCTCGCCGCGATCGACTTCTCCACGCCGCTCTCGACCGTCGACGTGCTGAAGCCGGTGCTCTATGTGCCGCCGTCCATGCCGGCGCTCGACCTGCTCGTGAAGATGCAGGCGACGCACACCCATCTCGCCCTCGTCATCGACGAATATGGCGGCACGCATGGGCTCGCGACGATGGAGGATATCGTCGAGATGATCGTCGGCGACATCGAGGACGAGCATGACATCGACGAGGAGCCGCGCATCGAGACGGTCTCCGAGGGCGTCTATATGATCGACGCCAAGGCCGATCTCGAGGAGGTCTCGCGTCGGCTCGGCGTGGATTTCACGCCGGAGGAGAACGGCGCCGAGGTGACGACGCTCGGCGGCCTCGTCGCCTCGCTCGCCGGCCATGTGCCGATGCGCGGCGAGATCGTGCCGGCGCCGGTCGAGGGCTGGGAGTTCGAGATCGTCGACGCCGATCCGCGCCGCGTCGGCCGGCTGCTGGTGCATGCGCCGAAATAGACGGTGACGGGCGGCAGCTCCCTTCGCCCGCAAGCGGGAGAAGGAGCGCGCGTCGAGATCCTTCGAAACATGCGCAAGCAGATCATCTTCCACATCGGGCTCGAAAAAACCGGCACCAGCGCGTTGCAGCGCTTCTGCCATGCGCATCGCCGCGCCCTCGCCGCGCGCGGCGTGCTCTATCCGACGCGCAACCTCGCCTTCTCGCGCCAGAGCCGCAATCATGCGGCGCTCGTCGCCGGCTATTACGAAGACACCGGCTGGGCCGATTATCATCTCACGCGCTCGTGGAAGACCTGCCGGCGCGTCGTCGCTTCGCTCGTCGATGAGATCGAGCGCGACTCGGCGCCGACCGCGCTCGTCAGCGCCGAGCATTTGTCCTCGCGGCTCTATCCCTTCCAGATCGAACGGCTCGCCGAGGACTTCAAAGGTTTCGACTGCCGCATCGTCCTCGTGCTGCGTCCCCATGAGGAGCGCGTCTATTCGGCCTATTCCAGCACGATCCGCGCCGGCCGCGGCCTGACGCTCGACGCCTTCGTCGACGAGCTGCTGCTTCCCGCGAACTGGTATTGCCGCTACGCCGAAACCATCGCGCGCTGGCGCAATGTGCTCGGCGCCGAGCGGCTCACGATTCTCCCCTTCCACAAAACGCGCGACATCGTCGATCTGCTGTGGACGGACATGCTCGGCCTCGACGGCGCGCCGCCGCGGCGCGGCGAGCGCATCAACGCCGACCCCGGCGCGAGCGCGCTCGAGGCGATGCGCCGCGTCAATGAGATCATCGGCGACCGCGAGGCTTTTCCGCGCCGCGGCTATGCTCGGCATTTGCTGCTGACGCTGGCGCGCGCCGCGATTCTGCGCTCGCTCGCGAAGACGCCGCGACGCGCCGATGATCGGCTGCGCGTCGAAGGCGAGCGGCGCGCGCGCCTCGCCGCGCTCGTCGACGAAGATATTGCGCAGCTCGCCGCGCTCACGTCGGTCGAGCTGCCGCGAATGGGCGATGTCGCCGACGCGGATCGCGCCGCGGCGGCCGTGATCGAGGAGCGCGCGACGCGCCTGCTGAAGGAGCGCCGCCTCGTCGCCGCGAGCCTCGCGCTCGCGAAACGATTCGCTCAGCTATAGGCGCGACGCGCGCGCCGCGTCGCGATCAGCGAAGCAATCTTGCCGGCGGCGAGCAGCGCGGCGAAGGCGGCCGCATTGATGGCGAAGAGGCGCGCGACGCTCTCCGGCGCATAATGCGTGGTGACGCCGCCGGTGGCGACCGTGGCGAGATAGAGCGCGCCCTCATAAGCGCCGAAGCCGGCGACGAAAGCCGCGACGGCGCCGGCGCGCGGCGCGACGAGACGCGCGGTCTCGCAGGCGAGCAGCGCCACAACGAGCAGCGCGACGCCCCAGCCGAGCGTCGCCGGATCGGTCGGATAATGCAGAAAAGCAAAGCCGATGATCTGATTGACGAGCCAGGCCGAGGCGGTCAGCGTCAGCGCCGCGCCACGCGGATTGGCGATCGCCGCGACTGCCGCAAAAGCCGCGAAAGGCGCCGCGCAAGCGACCCCGAAGCCGGCGAAGGCGCCGACGGCGATGAAGGCGGCGAGCCAGGCGAGTGCGCGGCCGCCGGACCGATCGAGAGAAAGCGTCATCCGAAGTCTCCTCTTTGCGTCATGGTTCTACTGCCCCGCGTCATCGAATTCATCGGCGTCGAGAGCGAGCCTGAAGGCTCGCTCTTTCACCCTCGTCAAATCAGCTGAATCACACGTCGGGGCCTCATTGCGAGGAGCACAGCGACGAAGCAATCCAGAGCCCGCCCCGTGGCCCTGGATTGCTTCGCTGCGCTCACAATGACGCACTCGCGTCATGTCGGAGCACCCTCACCATTTCATCCTGATTCCGCCATAGGCGGAGCGTCCGGCGGTTCCGTAATTATAGATTTCCTCATAACGCGCATCATTGAGGTTTTCGATGCGCGCAAAGACGGACAAGAGCTCGTTCACCTTGTAATCGGCGAAGAGATCGAGCCGCGCATAGCTCGACAGCGTCACGCGCCGCGAGTTGATCAAATCGTTGTCGATGCGAGGACCGACGACATTGAGCCGCGCCTCGAGCTCGAGGCCGGGAAAGCCCGAATAGACGAGCGCGGCCATGCCCTTGTCGCGCGGGCGCCGAAACAGGCCGACATTCTTGACGAGATCTTGCGCGACGAGATGCGTGTAGCTCGCCTTCAGGCGCCATTCGTTCGGCACGAGCGCGGCCTCGCCGGAAAATTCGATTCCGCGCGTCTTCGCCTTGCCGACATTGTAATAGCAGCCGTACACTTGCGTCGCCGTGCAGGTCGGCGCCGAGCCATAGTCGATGAGCTGGCGAAAATCATTCTCGAACAGGCTCAGCGACGTGAACACACGATCCTCGAAGAGCGTCTGGTCGAATCCGAAATCATATCCGAGGCTCGTCTCCGGCTGCAGGCGCGGATCGCCATATTGGCTGAAGAGCTGATAGAGCGAGGCGATGCGCGCGCCGGTTCCGGCGCTGGCCTTGAATTTCGTTCCGGTTTCCTCGAGACGATAGGCGGCGGTCGTACGCCATGTGCCGAATGTGTGATTGCCGGCGACGGCGTCGATACGGCCGCCATAGGAGAGATCGAGACGATCGAACACAGTGAACTTGTGCTGGGCGAAGCCCGAATGAGTCGTCTGCGCGGCGTCGATCGGCGTGAAGCTCCCCACCGGCGCCGGATCCTGCGAAGTATGCACCGTCTCGGTCTGGAGTCGCGCGCCGAATGTGAGCAGCCCCAGAGCGTCGAGCTTCAGATCGCCCTGATATTCGAGCCCGCGGCGCGCGCCGCGCATTCCCGTTCGGCAATCGAAGGAGGAAAAGCTCGCATCGAAGCAGGCGCTGGTCTGCCAGATGTCGCGATCGATCACATTGCCGAACAGCACGAGCCGATTATGCAGCCGGCGCTCGAAGAGATCGGCGTCGATACGCACATGGCCCTGTCCGAAGGACGAATGCGAATGGTTCTCATTGTCGAACACATCCGCCGGCGTGAAGGCGAATGTATTGGCGAAGCGGATCGAATTGTCATAACCGATGAAAGAAGCCTCGACCGACAGATCCTCGGAGATGCGATAGCCGAGCCGCGCGCTGGCGCCGCCCTTGTTGGTCGGACTGTCGGAGGGCGCGGCCGGCAGCGGCGTCACCCCGTCGCCGATGGTGAGCGGCCGCGTGATGCGATAGCCATAACGCGGAAATCCATCAACATGCAGCGCGTCGACGGCGAAGGCGTACCAGAGCGCGCCCTCGCTGCCCGAAACGCTGGCGCGCGTGTGAATCGTTCCATAGGAGCCGCCTTCGAAAGTGACGGAGCCCTTGAGCTTGCCTTCGCCCTTGCGGGTGATGATGTCGATGACGCCGCCCATGGCGTTGGAGCCATAGAGCGCCGATTGCGGCCCGCGCAGCACCTCGATCCTCTCGATATCGGTGGCGACGAGCGCGCCGAAATCGACCGAGCCGTCGGTCGAGGACGGATCGCCGATGCGCACGCCGTCGATGAGCACGAGCGTCTGGCCGGGCGTCGCGCCACGCAGATAGACGAAGCTCTGCGTGCCGACGCCGCCGGAGGAATAGAGATCGAGGCCGGGCGTTCCGCGCAGAACCTCGAGCAGGCCCGTCGCGCCGCGCTTCTCGACCTCCTTGCCCGAAACGACGGTGATGGCGGAGGCCGCGCGCGACGCCGGCTCCTCGACGCGATCGGCGGAGACGACGGTGGCGGCGCCGATCTCTAGGCTCGGCAGCGCCTCCTGGGCGAAAGAGAGAGCGGGAAGGATGACGAGCAGGGACGCGGAGAAGAGCGGCGCGCCGAGAACGGCGGACCTCGAAAGTGGAAAAGACATGACAATCGCCTCGCAGCGGACGTGGGCCGTCACTGCGAAGGTCTCGACCCGTTCGTCGAACGGATCTCGGCCGCATCGGTGCACCCCGCCCGACGCTCTCGCGCGTGACCACGAATGATGGCAGGTCTCCTGGCTCGCGGGTCATCGCCGGTCGGACCGCCTTCCCGGAGCTTGCGCGCCAGTGGCTTTCGGTCTTCGGCTATCCGCTCACAGTTGCGGGGGCAGCCGCGGAATCGCGCCGCCGCCGACGCTCACCGCATTCCCATTCAATCCCACATGGGGAACCATCGAGGGGGAGTCATAGGCGAGACTGTGGCCGAGTCAAGCGTGCGCCGGGGCGGCGCTCAGGGCCGTCCCCGGCGCGAGCGGAGACGCGCGCCGGGGACCCAAAGCCGATACGCGGTACTTTGTCGGCCCTGGTCTCCCGCCTCGGACGCAGCCGGGCGGAAACTCTTGCGCCTCAGCGCGTATGGCGCATCAGCAGCATCAGCGCGACGGGATTGGTCGTCGCATAGCGGCGCAGCAGGCGGCGCGGCTCCAGCGCCAGACGAAACGCCCATTCGAGCCCCGCCTGCTGCATCCACAGCGGCGCCCGCTTCTTGGCCCCGGCCATGAAGTCGAACAGGCCGCCAGATGTCTTGATCATTTTGACGTTGCGAAGGCGATGACGCCAATGGCGCACGAATTCCTGCTCGCGCGGCACGCCGAGCGCCAGCCACAGAATGTCGGGCGCGAGCGCGTCGATCTCCTCGACCTTGCGCTCGAGCGCCGCTCCGGTCAGAAAGCCATGGCAGCGACCGCGAATGTCGAGCCGCGGGAAACGCCGCTTCGTCGCTTGAAAGGTCCCGCGATTGGACTCCTCGCTGGCGCCGAGCAGATAGAAGCTGACGCCCTCCCCCTCGGCCTTGCCGGCGACGAGCGGATAGAGATCGGTCGTCGCGACGCGCTCCGGAAGCGCGTTGCGCGCCAGCAGCCGCGAGGCGACCACCAGCGGCTGGCCGTCGGCGTTGACGAGATCGGCGCCGTCGATCAGCGCGGCGAAATCGGGATCGGCGTCGCGGCGCGCCAGCGCCTCGCCATTGACCGAGGTCAGGAACAGCGGCGCGCCCTCCGGCGCCGGCCCGCGCGCGGTCTCGATCATCAGCCGGGCCGTCTGCTCGAGGTCGAGACGCGCCACCTGCGCGCCGCCGACCATGATGGTCTCCACCGCCCCGAACGGACGCCCTCGATCCTTCGACTCCATGCACGCGACCCTTGCTACGCTGGCGCGTCCTGTTGCGGGACGCGCACCCGTGACTTGCAGGGTCGGCTGAAAGAATCGCGCCAGACGCGCGGAAGAAACGAGTCGCGTCGCAGAAATGGGCGCACCCTTCTCCCGCAGGGCGGGAGAAGGTGGCCCTCGCCTTCGCGAGGGTCGGATGAGGGCCCTCACTGAAAAACGACTTCGAATTCAAAAACTGCTTCGAATTCAAGAAACAGAGCTGCAAGATTCAGAGAAACTGCCGGCGCCCTCATCCGACCCCGCTTCGCGGGGCCATCTTCTCCCACGAGTGGGAGAAGGAGCGCGCGTCGAGAGTCGGCTAATGACGCAGCGGGCCCCGCTCGAGCGGCGCCGTGCGGATTCGAGACGGCGCCGGTCAGCCTGCGCCGGGACGACCCGGCGGCAGGGAATCGCTGTCGAGACGCGCGAACAGCAGATGGTCGCGCCATTGCCCATTGATGTTCAGATAGGCGCGCGCAAACCCCTCCTGCTTGAAGCCGTTGCGCTCCAGCAGGCGGATCGAGGGCGCGTTGGTGGGCAGGCAGGCGGCCTCGATGCGATGCAAGCGCTGGCGCGTGAAAGCGTAGTCGAGCGCGGCCCGCACCGCGCGGGACATATAACCCTTGCCGGCATAGGGCTCGCCCATCCAATAGCCGAGCGTCGCCGCCTGCGAGACCCCGCGCCGCACATGGCCGAGCGTCAGCCCGCCGACCAGCTCATCGTCGGCGGCGCGGAACACGAAATAGGAATAGGCGTCGTCGCGCGCCATCTCCTCGGCGTGGCGGCGCACGCGATAGCGAAAGCTGGCGCGGGTCAGATCATCGGCCGGCCAGGTCGGCTCCCAGGGCGTGAGAAAGGCGCGGCTGCGCTCGCGCAACGCCGCCCAGGCGGCATAGTCGCGCATGTCGGACATGCGCAGATAGACGCCGTCGCCGCGGATCGGCAGATCGCGATAATAGGAGACGAGGCCGAACAGAGCCATGGCGCCCTCACGCGGTCCCACGCGCGGCGCGGGCGCGCGCGCGGATGAAGGCGGCGACCGTCGCCACATCATTGTCCAGCACGGAGAATCGCTCGCGCGCCTCGAGGATCGGCGCGAGATGCTCGGGCAGCGGCGGCCGGCGCCCGATCGCCGCCTCGATCGCATCGGGAAATTTGGCCGGATGCGCCGTCGCCAGCGCGACCACCGGCGTCGCCGGATCCTCGGCGAGGCGGCGGCGCGCGGCGCGCACGCCGGTCGCGCCATGCGGGTCGAGCACATAGCCCGAAGCGCGGAAGGTGCGGACGATCTCGGCCGTCGTCTCCTCGTCATTGCTGGAGCAGGCGTCGAATTCGGCGCGAATGGCGGCGAGCGTCTCGGGCGCGAGCGAAAAGCGCCGCGATTGATCGAGCGAGCCCATCAGCGCGCGGATCTGCGCCGGATCGCGGCCGAGCATGTCGAACAGCAGGCGCTCGAAATTGGACGAGATCTGAATGTCCATCGACGGCGACAGGGTCGGCGTGACCGCGCGCAGCTCATAGGCGCCGCTCGCGAGAACGCGGGCGAGAATGTCATTGGCGTTGGTGGCGATGAGCAGCCGGTCGATCGGCAGCCCCATGCGCTTGGCGACGAAGCCGGCGAGAATATCGCCGAAATTGCCCGTGGGCACAGCGAAGCTCGCCGCGCGCAGCGGCCCGCCGAGCGCCACGGCGCTGGTGAAATAATAGACCGTCTGCGCGACGACGCGCGCCCAATTGATGGAGTTGACCCCGGCGAGGCCGACCTCCTCGCGAAAGCGCTGGTCGCGGAACAGCGCTTTCAGAATGGCCTGCGCGTCATCGAAGGAGCCGGTGAGCGCAATCGTGTGGATGTTGTCGTCGGCGATGGTGGTCATCTGCCGGCGCTGCACATTGGACACGCGCTCATGCGGATAGAGAATGAACACATCGACGCGGTCGAGCCCGCGGAAGGCCTCGATCGCCGCCGCGCCCGTATCGCCCGAGGTGGCGCCGACGATGGTGGCGCGCAAGCCGCGCCGCGCCAGCGCCTCGTTCATCATGCGTCCGAGCAGCTGCATCGCCACATCTTTGAAGGCGAGCGTCGGCCCGTGGAACAGCTCCAGCACGAAGAGATTGTCGTCGATCTGCGTGAGCGGCGCGACTGCGGCGTGGCGGAAGCCCGCATAGGCGCCGCGTGTCAATTCGCCGAGCGCCGAGCCGGAAAAAGCCTCGCCGACGAAGGGCGCGATGATGTTGGCGCTCGCCTGCGCGAAGGGCAGGCCGGCGAGCGCCGCGATCGCCTCACGCTCGAGGCGCGGATAGGCGACGGGGGTGTAGAGCCCGCCATCGGCGGCGAGGCCGGCGAGGAGGACGTCTTCGAAGGCGAGCTCGGGGGCGTCGCCGCGGGTGGAAATGTAGCGCACAGCTCTTCTTCTACCCGCGGAGTTGAGCCGCGAAAAGCCCCTCGCTCTGTCCCGCGGGGCGCTACGGAGCCGTTGCCGCGCAGTGGCCATTGCCCAGCCGCACATCGCGCGCTGCGGCCCGCGTCGTCCCCCCGTCGATCGTCCGCCCGAGCACGAGACAGAGGTCGTAGGTGATCGCCTTGTTCGCAGGGAAGCCATCGAACGGATGCGACGCGCGGCCGTCATAGGTGCTCGTCAGGCTGGTCCCGAAAAATGGCGTCGAGCCCCAGGCGATCTTCTCCGATGTGGTCACGCCGTTACGATTGTCATAGGGCAGCTCGTACTGCGCCGATTGATAGGGCCATTCATAGTCGCAGGGAATGAGCTGCGGCTCGTAGGGACAACCCTTTCCGTTGAAATAAACGCTCGATGTCCTGCCCCGGCCGTCCGCGTAACCGTCGTTGAGCTTCGTGCCGCCCAGATTGACGAGGCCCATCTCGAAACCTCCGGCGATCAGCGACGTATAGCGATTGTCGTGATTAATGACGTTCCAAGTCCAGGCGGAATTTCGGGTCAAAGGCATGGTCGTCGAGACAAAGTGAAAATCATCGCCCCAGCGAACCTGAGTGATCGAATTGGCGCCTCCGTCGAAATCGAGCTTTCCATAAGGGCCGCGCAGGTCGAAGCTCACCCGGTCGGGCCCTGGCAGCGAGGCGAGACTCACCTGCGTCCGAATGCGTGGGTAATCCGCGCCGTCCTTGAAATACCACCAGATGCGAACAGGCAGGCTGTATTTCACGAAAAGAGCCGAGGATGCGCCGAGCGGCGGGGCGTCGTCGCCGGTTTCCAGATCGATTCCATTCGCCGCGATCGTGCCGTAGTGGGGATAGACGAGGCTGAAGCGAATGATCTTCAGATTGCTCGCCGGCGCATAGGTCGCGGTGGCGACCGCAAAGTTCTTGCCGAGCGGAGAGTCGTCCACATGGAAGATCTTGCGCGCGATCGTGGCGCGCTCGCCGTCCGTGAAGAGACGCTCGCGCTCGTGGGAAACGAAATAGCCGAAACCATCATTGACGTCGCTCGGCTTGACGGCCTTCGTCTTCCACACCCCTCCATCTAGATATTGATAAGACGCCGCGACCGCGTAACCGCCATGGCCCGGATTGCCCGATCCTTCCTTCTTCAGCGACACATTGCGCGGACGCCCCTTCGAGTCGGTCCAGCTGTATCGATAGACCGCCAGGCCGGCGGCCGTCGTCTCGGTCACAGTCACGGCCGCGGCCGGGACCGCTGCGAGCAAAAGAGTCGCGAGCGCGGCCGAGCCCAAAGCGAAAAAACCCTGCATCTATGCGCTCCTGCAATCGAGGGAAGACGGCTCCGACTTCGCCAAAGCGTAAGCTATGCTGTTGTCGACAACCGCATGTCAAATGAAAACCAACCGATCGGCGCTCTGCTGCGCCGGCTGCGGGCCGTCATGAACGGCGAAGGCGGCTCCACGCGTAGAAGATGAAACCGCCGAGGGTGGCGGCGGCGAGGCCGAACCAGGTGACTGCGTAGGACAGGTGATTGTTCACCAGCTCGACATTGACGCCGAACGGGCGCGGCAGCTGATCGGACGCCGGGGTCGGGCTGGCGTCCGAATCGAGCTCCAGCGTGAAGGGCGCCACGTCTTCAAGCCCGAGAGCGGCGGCGATAGCGGATGCGTCGCTGGTGTAGAACAGGCCCGACGCCGGATCATCCGCGGGTGTGAACAAATTTTTCGCCTGCGGGCGGCGCAGCACGCCGACGATCGTCATTCGCCCGGCCGGCTCACGTCGTCGCGCGTCGCTCGCGCGCTGCGAGATCGACAGGAAGCCGCGGTCGACGAGCACGATCCCGCCGTCGTCGAGCGCGAAAGGCGCGAAGACGCGATAGCCGGGCTCGACGCCGGCGCCTTGCGGCGGCGGCGAGAAAATCAGCGCCTCGCGCGCGAGATCGAAACGGCCGCGCGCGCGCGCATGAAGGAAGTCATAGTCGTCGGGACGCATCGACCGCCAATCCGCGCGCGGCGGCAGATCGACCGGCGTCGCATGGGCGCGCGTCTCGACGCGGTCGATCAGCGCCTCCTTCCAGGCGAGGCGGCGCAGCTGCCAGACGCCCAGCGTCGTCAGAAGCGCGACCATCAGCGCCGTGAAGATCGCCGGGCCGAGCACCCCCGAACCCGCGAGCGCGCGCGCCTCAGCCCTCATCGGCCCGCCGGCCCTCCTCCGCCTTGTTGGCGTATTGCAGCGTGATCAGCAGCCCCTTGGTCGGCCGCAGCAAGCCGGCGCAGACGAGGATGGTCAAAGGCAGGAAGATCGCGAAATGCATCCAATAGGGCGGCGAATAGGCGACCTCGACATAGAGCGCCGCGCCGACCACGATGAAGCCGGCGAGGGTCATCACGAAGACCGCCGGTCCATCGCCCGCATCGGCGAAGGTCAGATCGAGACCACAGACGTCGCAGGTCGGCGCGAGCGTCAGGAAGCCGCTGAACAGGCTGCCTTTGCCGCAGCGGGGACAACGGCCGAGAAGGCCGGTCACATAAGGAGACGGGAGATGCTCGGGTTCGGCGGACATGATTTCCTCTCCGTCGCTGTCGAGGCGCGACGCCGAAAATGAAAGAAGCGCCGGCGATAGCGGCCGGCGCTTCGGAAAAGACAGCGGCTGACGCGCCCGGCCTATTCCATCGCTCCGCCCCAATTGCCCCAAACGTAGATAGAGGCGAACAGGAACAGCCAGACGACGTCGACGAAATGCCAATACCACGCAGCAAACTCGAATCCGAGATGCTGCTCGGGTTTGAACTGGCCGGCGTAGGTGCGCGCGAGGCAGACGAGCAGGAAGATCGTGCCGACGATCACATGGAAGCCGTGGAAGCCGGTCGCCATGAAGAAGGTCGCGCCATAGACCGAGCCTTTGAAGGCGAAGGGCGCATGGGCGTATTCATAGGCCTGCACGCAGGTGAAGGTGAGGCCGAGCGCGATCGTCGCGATGAGGCCCTTTTTCAGCGTGTCGCGATCATTGTGCAGCAGGGCGTGATGCGCCCAGGTGAGGGTCGCGCCCGAGGTGAGGAGCAGCACCGTGTTGAGCAGCGGCAGATGCCAGGGGCTCAGCACCTCGATCCCATGCGGCGGCCACACGCCCTGGAACAGCTCGGCGCGCGTCGCCTGCACGGCGTCGGCGGGGAAGATCGCCGAGTTGAAGAAAGCCCAGAACCAGGCGACGAAGAACATCACCTCGGAGAGGATGAACAGGATCACGCCATAGCGGTGATGCAATTGCACGACCGGCGTGTGATGGCCCTCGTGCTCGGCCTCCCGGATGATGTCGCTCCACCAGGACCACATGGTGAAGAGCACGCCGGCGAAGCCGGCCGAGAACAGCGCCGGCGCGCCGAAGGAAAGACCGAAGATCGGCAGGCCCTTCATCCAATGAATGGCGCCGATGGCGGTGGCGAGAGCGGCGAGGGAGCCGACGAGCGGCCAGGGGCTCGGATCGACGAGATGATAATCGTGCTGTGGTTTCGCGTGTCCGTCCGCCATGTTCAGTTCCTTGACAGTGGACCGGCCTGACGGCCGGCTCTCGTTGACTTGAGGCTCCTTCGAGCGATGGTCGCGCCTCACCGCCAGCGCGCCGTCGCTTATTCTCGCGCAATCAAGACCTCGGCCTCGCTCCCGCGGCGCTCGCCGCTTTGGGCGCGGCCTTGGAAGGGAAGAATGTGTAGGAGAGCGTGACCTCCTCGACCCGATCCATCGTCTCATCGGATTCGAGCGCCGGATCGAGGAAGAACACCACCGGCCATTCGGCGGCCTCGTGCGGACCGAGCTTCTGCTCGGAAAAGCAGAAGCAGGCCAGCTTGTTGAAGTAAGCGCCGGCCTGATCCGGGCTGACATTATAGGCCGCGACGCCGGTGGTCTCATGGTCGGAGAGGTTGACGACCTTATAATAGACCGTGGTGGTCTCGCCGGTGCGCGCCACGATGCGGCTCGTCTCCGGAGCGAAGCTCCAAGGCAGATCGCGAGCGACATTGGAGTCGAAGCGCACCGCCAGCCGGCGTTCGCCGGCCTTCATCGGCGCGACTTTGGCCACCTGCGTCGTGCCGCCGAAACCGGTCGCCGCGCAAAAGGCGCGATAGAGCGGAACCGAGGCGAAGCTCAGCGCCAGCATGACCAGCGAGCCGAGCACCAGCGCACCGGCCGAGCGCCCGTGGCGCGAGGCCCCTTTCTCGCCGTCCTGCGGAAGGTTCTCGCTCATCGTCACAAGCTCCTCGGCACGACATTGCCGCCGAGCTTCACGATGGTGACGAAATAAAACAGCGCGACGAACAGCGCCACGGCGACGCCGATCGCTATGTTGCGCGCGCGTCGGCTCTTCGCCTGCTCCGGCGTGAGCACGATGCCCTCCGCCTCTCTCGCGCCGTTGTTCGGGCCTCGCTCCATGATCTCACATCCTCTCGATTTGTTTCCGCTCAGGAGAACAAGGGCGAAAGATGAACGAGCCGCTCGATCACCAGAACCATGAACAGCAGGAACAGATAGAGGATCGAAAAAAAGAACAGGCGCATCGCCGCGCGCCGCGCGGCCTCGCCGCTGCGCAGACGGAACACTTGAATGGCACCGACGACCAGCGCCGCGCCGAGCAGGAGGGAGGCGGCGCCATAGATCGGCGAGGCGAAGCCCAAGAGATAAGGCGCGACGCCGATCGGCGCGAGCGCCAGCGAATAGGCGAGAATCTCGAGCCGGGTGCGGTCCTCGCCGGCGACATTGGGCAGCATGGGAATGCCGGCGCGGCCATATTCCTCGCGCTTGACCAGAGCCAGAGCCCAGAAATGCGGCGGCGTCCATACGAAGATGATCGAGAACAGCACGATGCTGGAGAGATCGACCGCGCCAGTCGCGGCGGCGAAGCCGACGATCGGCGGCAGCGCGCCAGCGGCGCCGCCGATCACGATGTTCATCGGCGTCGAGCGCTTCAGCCACATCGTGTAGACGACCACATAGAAGAAGATAGTGAAGGCGAGCAGCGCCGCGGCCAGCCAATTGGCGACGAGCCCGAGCGTCAACACCGCGAGGACGGACAGCACGAGACCGAAGGCCAGCGCCTCCTCGCGCGAAAGCCGCCCGGCGGGAATGGGGCGCAACCGCGTGCGCGTCATCAGCGCGTCGATATCGGCGTCGAACCACATATTGAGCGCGCCGGACGCGCCCGCGCCGACGGCGATGGCGAGCAGAGACGCGAAAGCGAGGAAGGGATGCGGCGGCGTCGGCGCCAACAGCAGGCCGGCGAGCGCGGTGAACACGACCAGCGACATCACCCGCGGCTTCAACAAAGCGAAATAGTCACCCGGCGCGGCGGTCGGGACGCGCGGCGCGCTGTCGTCGAGGATGAAGGAAGCGTCGCTCATGATCGTTCCAATCCTGCTCGCCTCTCTGGCGATTGGGCCGTCGGGCCGGGGCGCCGCTCCCCGGTCCGACGGCGCCGATCATTGATGTCCGGAGCCGGAGATGCGGGGCAGCACCTCGAACTGGTGGAAGGGCGGCGGCGAAGGCAGCGTCCATTCGAGCGTCGTCGCGCCCACGCCCCACGGATTGGCCCCGGCGACGCGCTTGCGCCAGAAGGCCTCGATCACGGTGTAGAAGAACAGCAGCACGCTGATCGCGGCGATCATGGCGCCGACCGAGGACCAATAGTTCCACAGCGCGAAGGCGTCCGGATAGTCGATATAGCGGCGCGGCATGCCGGCGAGCCCGAGGAAGTGCTGCGGGAAGAACACCAGATTGATGCCGATGAACAGCAGGGCGAAATGGGTCTTGGCCAGCGCCTCGCTATACATGTAGCCGGTCATCTTCGGGAACCAGTAATAGAAGCCCGCGAAGATGCCGAACACCGCGCCGAGCGACATCGTGTAGTGGAAGTGCGCGACGACGTAATAGGTCTCGTGCAGCTGCCGATCGATGCTGGCGTTGGCGAGCACCACGCCGGTGACGCCGCCGAGCGTGAACACGAAGATGAAGCCGATCGCCCAGATCATCGGCGCGCGGAACGAGATCGAGCCGCCCCACATGGTCGCGATCCAGGAGAACACCTTGATGCCGGTCGGCACCGCGATGACCATGGTGGCGAACACGAAATAGCGCTGAGCGTTGAGCGACAGGCCGACCGTATACATGTGGTGGGCCCACACGATGCAGCCGAGGAAGCCGATCGACACCATCGCATAGGCCATTCCGAGATAGCCGAACACGGGCTTCTTCGAGAAGGTGGAGACGATGTGGCTGATGATGCCGAAAGCCGGCAGGATCAGCACATAGACTTCCGGATGGCCGAAGAACCAGAACAGATGCTGGAACAGGATCGGATCGCCGCCACCGGTCGGATCATAGAAGGTGGTGCCGAAATTGCGGTCGGTCAGCAGCATGGTGATGGCGCCGGCGAGCACCGGCAGGGTCAGCACCAGCAGGAAGGCGGTGACGAGCATGCCCCAGGCGAACAGCGGCATCTTGTGCAGCGTCATGCCCGGCGCGCGCATGTTGAAGATCGTGGTGATGAAGTTGATCGAGCCGAGGATCGACGAGGCGCCGGCGAGATGCAGCGACAAGATCACATAATCCATCGCCGGTCCCGGATGGCCGGTGTTCGACGATAGCGGCGGGTAGAACACCCAGCCGCCGCCGAAGCCGAGGCTGCCCGGCGCGCCTTCCGCGAAGGCCGACAGCACCAGCAGCACCAGCGCGGCGGCGAGCAGCCAGAAGGAGATGTTGTTGAGGCGCGGGAAGGCCATGTCGGGCGCGCCGATCATGATCGGCACGAACCAGTTGGCGAAGCCGCCCATCAGCGCCGGCATCACGAAGAAGAAGATCATCAGCACGCCATGGGCGGTGATGAACACGTTGTAGAGATTTTTGCCGGCGTCGATCGAGGTCGGGTCCGTGCCCTGCAGAAGCGCCGCGAGGCCGGGGAAGACCTGAATGCCGGGATGCGCGAGCTCGGCGCGGATCGCCATGGACATCAGGAAGCCGATGAGGCCGCCGACGACCGCGAGGATCAGATAGAGCGTGCCGATGTCCTTGTGATTGGTCGAGAAGAGGTAGCGGCGCAGTCCTGTCGGATGGCCGTGGTGAGCCCCCGCCTCGGCGGTCGAGATCGCGTCCATGGTTTTCGTCCTCGAATGCTTGGCTTGTTCGTTCTTGCGGGTTGTATTGCGATCAACGCGTTCCGGTCTCGACGGCGACCTTCATGCGGCCGTCATCGAGCTTTGCGAACTTCTGCTTCGCCTCGACCAGCCATTCCGCATATTTCTCCTTGGAGACGACGCGGATGGCGGTCGGCATGAACGCATGATCCTTGCCGCAGATCTTCGAGCACTGGCCGTAGAAGACGCCTTCCTTGTCGGCCCTGAACCATGTCTCGTTGAGCCGGCCAGGCACCGCGTCGATGCGGATCGTGAAGGCCGGAATGGTGTAGGAATGAATGACGCCCGACGGGTCAGCGGTCACCTGCAGCTTCACCACCTCGCCGACCGGCACCACAGCCTCATTGTCGACCGAGAGGAGCCGAATGTCGTCCGGCGTGAGCTCGGCGTCGCTCTTCATCAGCTGATCGAAGGAGAAGCCGCCGCCCTGATCCTGCGGATAGGTGAAGGACCAGTACCACTGATTGCCGGTGACCTTGATCGTCACCGCCGCCTCGGGAATCTCGACCTGATGGGCGAGAAGCCGGAAGGAGGGAACCGCGATGAAGACGAGGATCAGCACCGGCACCAGCGTCCAGGCGACCTCGAGCCCGGTGTGATGCGTCAGCTTGGACGGCACCGGATTGGCGCTCTCGTTGAAACGCCAGCAGACATAGATCAGCAGGCCGAAGACGAAGAGGCCGATGAAGCTGATCACCGGAAGCAGGATGATGTTGTAGAAGAACTGCGTCTCGGCGCCGACGTCGGTGACCGTGGCCGGCAGGCCCAGCCCTCCCGGCGTCGGCCGGCCCTCGACCTGGGCGAAGGCCAGTCCCGCGAACAGCAGGACAGGAAGAAAGGCGCCGGCCATTGCGGCTGCGCGGCGGATAAAATGTCGTCTGCCGATGAGCATGAACTTCGCCTCTCGGACCTTCGGAACAAGGTCGTTATGATTCTGATGTCCGGTGTTTTTCGCGTCGGGCGGCCCGCCGCAAGCCGCGCTCGACGCATGTTCCGACGCGGTTTCAATCACAAACGGCGCTCCTACGCAATCGCTGCGGCGCCGCAGGCGCCTTGACAAAAAGTCGCGCCGTCCCCCGACCCCCCGCGCAGCGGCGAAGACGCCCCTCGAGCTTGACAGGCACTGGCCATTTGCTACCCAGCAGGTTGGATCGCGCGGCGTCGCGTAACGCCCCGATTCGGCCGGGATTCAGTCCTATGGGCCAGTGGTTTCCGCATCGAACGACACACATCGAGCGCCATGGAGCGAAAATGAGGCCAACCGCGCCGGATCGCCGATCTCTCGGGTTGCGACATCTGGTCGCGGGCGTCCTTTTGGCGGGCGCCGCACAAATGCTGTGCGCGCCGGCCGCCGCGCAAGGCGCCGTCAAGTCGCGATTCGGCGATTGGGAGATTCGCTGTGAGACGCCGCCCGGCGCCGCGAGCGAGCAATGCGCGCTCATTCAGAGCGTCGCCGCCGAGGACAAGGCCAATATCAATCTCGTCGTCATCGTGCTGAAGACCAGCGACGGCAAGAGCCGGCTGCTGCGCGTCATCGCGCCGCTCAATGTGCTGCTGATCAAAGGCCTCGGCCTCACCATCGACAAGACGCGCATCGGCGACACCGGCTTCCTGCGCTGCCTGCCCTCCGGCTGCGTCGCCGAGGTGGTGATGGACGACGCGCTGATCGAGCAGCTGAAGAACGGCCAGACGGCGACTTTCGTGATTTATCTGACGCCTGAAGAAGGAGTCGGCCTGCCGCTGTCGCTCGCCGGCTTCAAGGAGGGCTTCGCCAAGCTCCCGTGAAGCGCGGGCGCTCGGGCCGACCAGAGGAAGAGACGGTTTCATGGACGCCAAGCGCATTCTTGCAGGGCTCGCCGCCCTCGCGCTCTCTGCCGGCGCGGCGCACGCGCTCGATCTGCCCAACCCCTTCGGCCTGTTCGGGGACAAGAAGAGCGAGCAGGCGCCGGGCGCGCCGCCTCCGCCGCCGCCGGATGGCGCGCTCGGCGTCGACTGTCCCGAGATCCTCGTCGATTCGGGAGCCGCCTCGCTACGCGTTCCCCCGGGCTCCGACAACGCCGCTGTGCGCTATCAGCTCTCGCTCGGCGACATGGCGCGAGAATGCTCGATGCAGGGCGACCAGATCGCGATCAAGGTCGGCGTCGAGGGCGCCGCTGTGCTCGGTCCCGCCGGCTCGCCCGGCGCCTATTCCGGCTCGCTGCGCGTCGCCGTGCGACGGCAGAAGGACGAGCACATCCTCGATTCGAAAACCTATCGGATCTCCGCCGCCGTCGCCGCGGGCGCTACGCGCGGCGCGTTCCGGGTGATCGCCGATCCGCTGCTCGTTCCCTATCTCGGCCCGCAGGCCGCCGACGATTACGAGATTCTGGTCGGCTTCGAGGGCGGCGTCGCGGAGAAGCCGGCGGCGGCGCAAAAGCGCCGCAAGCGCCGATCCAGCGCTACAGCAGCTTCCCCGGATTGAGGACGCCTTTCGGGTCGAGCGCCTGCTTGATCGCGCGCATCACCTCGAGCGCGACCGGGTCCTTCACCTTGCGCAACAGATCGCGCTTCAGCCGGCCGACGCCATGCTCGGCCGAGACCGATCCGCCGAATTTGCGCACGAGGCCGTGCACCAGCTCGTTCATCTCGTCGCGTCGGGCCAGAAAGGCCGCGCGATCGGCGCCCGGCGGCTGCGAGATGTTATAATGAATGTTGCCGTCGCCCATATGGCCGAAGGGCGCCGGCCGGGCTCCGGGGAAATGGCGCTGGATCAGCGCCTCGGCCTCCGCCAGAAAGGCCGGAATGCTCTCGATCGGCACGGACACATCATGCTTGATCGAGCCGCCCTCGGGCTTTTGCGCCTCGGGCAGCGTCTCGCGCAGGCGCCAGAGTCCGGCCCGCTGCTCCAGCGTCGCGGCGAGCGCCGCATCCTCGGCGACGCCTTGCTCCAGCGATTCCGCGAGCAGATCGGTGAGCAGCTCGTCGGTTCCGCTCTCTGCGGGCGAGGCCAGTTCGACGAGCGCGTACCAGCGATGCGGGGAAGCGAGCGGATCGCGCGCGGCGAGATGGCGCAGCACGAAATCGACGCCGATGCGCGGCAGGACCTCGAAGGCGGCGAGCGCCGCGCCGGCGCGCGCCTTGGCGAGCGTCAGCAGAGCGAGCGCGGCCTGCGGATCGGCGAGGCCGACGAGAGCGGTGGCGCGCGAGCGCGGCAAGGGGAACAGCTTCAAGGTGGCGGCGGTGATGACGCCGAGCGTGCCCTCCGAGCCGATGAACAGACGGGTGAGGTCGTAGCCGGTATTGTCCTTGCGCAGCTTGGAGAGATTGGAGAGCAGCCGCCCGTCGGCGAGCGCCACCTCGAGCCCCAGCGCGAGGTCCCGCGCGGTTCCATAGGCGATCACATGGACGCCGCCGGCGTTGGCGGCGAGATTGCCGCCGATGGTGCAGCTTCCCTCGGCCGCGAGCGAGAGCGGAAAATAGCGCCCTGCCTCCTCGGCGGCCTGCTGCGCCCGCGCCAGAATGACGCCAGCCTCGACCGTCATGACGTCAGAGGCGGGATCGACCTCGCGGATGCGATCGAGCCGCTGCAGCGAAAGGATGATCTGCTCGCCGCTCTCGTCCGGCGTCTGACCGCCGACGAGACCGGTGTTGCCGCCCTGCGGAACGACGCCGACGCCGGCGTCATTGCAGAGGGCGAGGACGCCGGCGACCTCCTCGGCGCGACCGGGCCTCACGACACAGAGCGCCCGCCCGTGGAAGGCGTCGCGCGGCTCGGTCACATAGCCGATCATATCAGCCGGGTCGGCGATGACGCCGTTATGGCCCACGATCGCTTCAATGCGGTCGAGCAGAATGGATCGGGAAGGTCGTTCGCAGATGGCTGTCAGCGAAAATCACCCACCGAGGGAGGAGATCACCTGTGACGGTGACGACGATCGTCGGAACGCTTCACTCGCGCATAAGCGACTGCGGCGACGGGAAGGCTGCCCAGGACGATACTGCACAATGTTGCGGCGAGAAGCGCATTCATGTGACCATCTCCTTCCAGTTACGAACGAGAGCTACCTAGTTTTCGTTCCCTACGCTGGACACGGACGCAAATGCTATGCCTGAAAGGACGCGACTGGCAAGGGGAATCGCCCCCCGAACCCGAAATTATCTAAATTCCGCTCGTTGCCGCATATTCTGCGACTGGCGAAGCGAGATAGCGGGTGCTCGGAGCGCCGCCATAAGTGAACATACTTAGAGAGAGCGGCGCAATCGGTTCGAGGTCGTCCGAGAGCGAGCCTGCAGGCTCGCTCCTTTGCTACCGCGACAGCAGACGCCTGCGGGGCGGCTTGCTCCGCCGCTCGAAGGTCGCGACGATCTCCACATGGGGCGAATGGCGAAACTGGTCGATCGGCGTCACCACGCCCGCCTCATAGCCCCCTCTCGCAGACTGGCCGCGTCGCGCGCGAAGCTCTGGGCGTCGCAGGAGACGGCCACCACCCGGCGCACGGAGGATCGGGCGATCTCGCGCGCCTGCGCCGGCGCGCCGGCGCGCGGCGGATCGAAGATCACGGCGTCGAAGCGCGCGAGTTCCTCGGCCGTGAGCGGACTGCGGAAGAGATCGCGCGTCCGCGCCTCGATCGGAAGCATCGCGGCGCGCGCGGCCTTGGCCAGCGCCTCGATCGCCGGGGCGTCGCTGTCGACGGCCGTGACCTGCGCGCGCGCGGCGAGGCGCAGAGCGAACACACCGATTCCGCAGAAGAGATCGGCCACGCGCCCACCGGCGCTCCCCTGCTCGACGCGCGCCGCGATCTCGGCCTCGCCTCGAGCGGTCGCCTGCAGAAAGGCGCCCGGCGGCGGAACCACCAGCGTCTCGCCGACCGCCGTCGCGGGCGGGCGCCGCAGCGCGACGAGCCGGCCATGATTGGCGAGGCGGGCGAGATCGAGACTCTCGGCGAGGTTCAGCAGAGCGAGCGTTTCGCCCTCTTCCAAGGCGCCGGCGCCGCGAAGATCGACATCGAGCCCGCCGGTCGTCAGCGTGACCGCGACATCGAGCGGTTTTGCGCGCGAGGCGAGCGCCTGCGCCAGAGCCGCGGCGATTTCGGGCGCGCGGGACAGATCGGGCTCCAGCAGCGGGCAGGCGTCGATCTCGACGATCTCGTGCGAGCGCGCCTGCATGAAGCCGAGCCGAGCCGCGCCGCGCTCGAAGCGCGCGTGAAAGGTCGCCCGCCGGCGCCCGGCGCCATGGGCGTCGACGAGCGCGCCGACCTCGAGCGGAAGGCCGGCGTTGCGCAGAGCCGTCTCGACGAGCCCACGCTTCCAGCGCGCATAGGCCGGCGGCGCGAGCATCTGCGCGACGCAGCCGCCGCAGCGGCCGAAATGCGCGCAAAAGGGCGCGATCCGCTCCGGCGAGGCATCGAGAAGGTCGACGATCCGCCCGCGCTCGCCGTCAATCTCGGCGATCACCGTCTCGCCCGGCAGAGCATAGGGCACGAACACGCGCCCCTCCTCTCCATGCGCGATCCCCTCGCCGCGATGTCCGAGCCGTTCGATGACGAGACGCCGGCGCATTCGTTCAGCTCCGCTGCGCATGGAGAAGAAATTCGCGATTGCCGTCGCCGCCCTCGATCGGCGAGGGGATGACGCCGCAGATGCGCCAGCCGAGCGCCTCGACCTCGGCCGCGACGCGCGCGCACACCTCCGCGTGGACGGCGGCGTCACGGACGACGCCCTTCTTGACCGCGGCTCTGCCGGCCTCGAACTGCGGCTTGATCAGCGCCAACAGATCCGCCTGCGGAGCGGCGAGCGCCAGCGCCGCGGGCAGCGTCAGAGCCAGCGAAATGAAGCTCGCGTCGACGACGATGAGCGAGGGCGGCTCGGAGAGATGCGCCGCGGTCAGCGCGCGGGCGTCGAGCCCCTCGAAAGAGGCGACGCGCGGATCAGCGCGCAGCCTCTCGTGCAATTGGCCATGGCCGACGTCGATGGCGACGACATGCCGCGCGCCCGCGGCGAGCAGCGCGTCGGTGAAGCCGCCGGTCGAGGCCCCCACGTCGAGACAATAGCGCGCGCTCGCATCGACGCGGAACGCGTCGAGCGCATGGGCGAGCTTGACGCCGCCGCGCGAGACGAAGGGATGCGGCGCCCGCGCCGCGATCGCCGCATCGGCGGCCACGAGCTGCGACGCCTTCTCGATCCTGCGGCCGTCGACCTCGACGAGGCCCGCATCTATGGCCGCGCGCGCCTTGGCGCGGCTCTCGAACAGGCCGCGCGCGCAGAGCGCGACATCGGCGCGCTGTGAGGATCGCGCGCTCACCATCGCAGCAGGCGCGAGCCGAGCGCGAAGCCGAGCAGCGTGACGAAGCCGATCGCCAGCGAATACCAGGCGGCGACGAACAGCGGGCTGTCGTTGACGCAATGGGCGGCGTAGAGCGCCGCCGCCAGCGCGCCCGCGGCGAGTCCGGCCAAGGCGCCGGCGAGCCCGGGCCGCGCCGGCGCGCCGCGCCGCAGCGCATAGAGCAGAAAGGCGAGCGGGCCGAGCGCCAGCAGCGGAATGAGCATCAGGCAGAACACGGCGTTGTCGCCAAAGAGAAGCCCGCGCCATTCGTCCCCGCGCGAGAGCGCGAATTCTGCGGCCGCCGCCATTGCGAGAACGACGGGCGCGGCGAAAGGCGCGAGCGCCCAGGCTCCGGCCTCGCGGCCGGGCGCGGCGACCCGCAGCAGCAGCCCGACCACAGCCGCGAGCAGGCCGAGGGTGACGGCGAATTTCAACAGAAAGCGCAGACTCGCGGCCGCTTGAGCGATATCGGGACGCGGCCCGAGCAACGCGAGGAACAGCGCTCCGGCGACGAGCGCGCCGCAAAGCAGCGCGCCGGCGAAGAGTCGGCGGAAGCGCAGACGCGAGGGAGCGAGATCCATCGCCAGCGCGCCGATCAGATCCTCGGTTCTCATCACTCCCCCTTCCGATAGAGCGCGGCCAGGCTCTTGATCGCCCGATGCAGCGCAACGCGCACGGCGCCCTCGCTCATCCCCAGCCGCAGGGCGGTCTCCTGGATCGAGCGTCCCTCCACCGAGAGCGAGCGCACGAGATCGCGCTGCCGTTCGCCCAGGGCGCCGAGCATCCGGTCGAGGTCCTGCCTGTCGAGTCCGTCGTCCGCGGCCTCGGCGGCGACGAGGCGCTCGGCCAATTCGTCGATCGGCAACGGCGTCTTGTCGCCGCGCCGCCGGCGCGCGTCGATCAGCTTGTTGCGGGCGATGGCCATGATCCAGGGCCCGATCGGCCGATCCACGTCCCATGTGTCGCGCTTCAGATGGATCGCCAGCAGAACCTCCTGGACGACATCCTCGGCGTCGCCGGCCGGCAGACCGATGCGCGCGCAATCGCGCCGGGCGAGGCCGCGCAACGCCGGCGCGAGCGACGAGAGCAATCGGCGATAGGCGTTCGCGTCTCCGCCGATGGCGGCGCGCATCAGCACGGCCCATTCCTCCTCTTTCGGCGATCCCACGTCACATCCATCCTTCGTCCGAACGCCGCGCTTCGTTACGCGAAGGCCCTCGCCGCGTCGAGACGCCGCGGCCGCCGCCCGAGAAAGCTGAAGGGCAGATGAACGACACGGCCATGCCACGTTCAGCTTCGTACGGTTAATTTGCGCCTCATGTTCGATGAGGCCCGCTCGGGGCCGCCGTAAAGGGGAGAGCTCGATGAACGCCCGACTGAAACAATTCGCCGCCGCCGCCATCGCCGGCGTCATCGTGGCGGGTTCGCTCGGCGCCGCGACGCCCGCCTCGGCCGGCGGCTATGGCTGGGGTCCCGGCTGGGGCGGTCGTGGCTGGGGGGGCCCCGGCTGGGGAGGCCGCGGCTATGGATATGGCGGCGGCTGGGGCTATCGCCGCGGCGGATGGGGTGGCGGCTATCGCGGCGGCTATGGATGGGGCGCCCCCGTCGCCGCCGGCCTCCTCGGAGGCTTCGCGCTCGGCGCCGCCGCGTCGCGTCCTTACTATTACGCTCCCGCCTGCTATCCGGTCCAACAGCGCGTCTACGACGACTGGGGCCAGTTCGTCGGCTATCGCCGCGTGCGCGTCTGCAACTGATTTTCGCGTCCTCCGCCCGAGGATCCGCGAAAACCGCCGCCGCTCCCCCGCCCCTACTCGCGCGACGGCGGATGTGAGGCCTCCCGGACTCCCCTCCGGGAGGCCCTTTTGTTCGGCGGCGCCGGTTCCGCGTGGAGCGAGCACGGCGACGAAGAGCGAGCCTTTGAGGCTCGCTTCTCGCAGCACGCCGATGATCCGCCGCTAGAGCGCTTTCCGATCGAACGGAATCGTTCGATCGATCAGAATTCGCTCGAACCAAAGAATGCGAGAGTATGCGATCCAATTGGATCGGCCAACGCTCTAGATCGGCGCGATCATATGCACGATGGCCCCGTGGAGGAAGGCCCCCGCTATGCCGAGCGCCACTCCCGCCGCGGTAAAGACGTCGGCATATTCCGGCTTGCTGCGCGTCATCGGCGCCACGCCGACATAGAAGAGCCAGACGGCGTAGAGGCCCAGCACGTCGAGCCAGCGCAGGCCAGGAATGAGGCCGAAGAATTCGGCGAGCCAGATCGGCGTATAGGAGAAGACGACGAGCTTGAGGGCCCGCAGATCGTCGGTCTTTCCCTCGAAGGTCGGCGCGAGGCGCGAGAGGGCGATCGCGACGACATAGAGCAGCGGCAGGCTGAGCGCATATTGGACCAGCGAATGCAAGAGGCCGCCGAAAAACGTCGTATGCACGACGCCCTCGGAAGCGCGCGTGAAGCCGAACAGCCAATTGCCGAGGAAATTCGCCACCGCGGGAATCGCGGCGAGATAGACGACATAGTTCAGATAAATCTCGCGCACCGTCATCGGCTCGGCGTCGATCGCCGCCCATTCGCTCTTCGGCGACAAGATGATGCGCTTCGCTCGCTCGGCGATGTCCTTCGCCCGTTCCTTGATATCCATCCTCGGCTCCCCTGGGTCTCGATTTGCGCCGCGGCAGGAGACTGGCTCGAGGAGCGCGCCGAGACAAGCCGCACGCCGCCATCTAGAGCTTTATCCGCTCCGATCGGATCGGATAAAGCTCTCGCATTCTTTCGCTTGCGCGCGAATTCTGATCGATCGAACGATTCCGGCCGATCGGAAAACGCTTTAGCGGTGTGATTCAGCCGATTCGACCGGGCTGAAGCAGCGAGCCTCATGGGCTCGCTCTCGAGGGAACGCAAATCGGCTGACGCCGAGGCCCGCCCCTCACTCGGCGCCTGTCCAATCCCGCATCAATTCGGCGGCGGTCATCAGCCGCGCGAAACAGGCGATGAGCGGCAACGCCGAAGCGCGGGACGCATCGGCCTCGGCGCTCGGCGCAAAGCCGGGAGGCGCCGCGTCCTTCACCACGATGATCGGATGGCCGGCCAGAAACCCGTCGATCGCCGTCTGCAGCACGATATCGCCGAGCGCGTCGCCGAGCAGAATCAGCAGCGGGCCGCCCATGACCTCGAACAGCCGCGAGAAACGGCGATGGCGCAGCAGCGACGGCCCCCTGGTCCGGAAGACGAAATCGTCGGGCTTGGGCCGGCGCTGCGAATCGGCGGACGCAGGCTCCGGCCCGCCGGGATCGCGCCCCGCGCCGGCCATCGAATAGGATGGAACGAGCAGCGCGGCGTCCGGCTCGACGAAGACAGTCGGCCAATCGGCCCCCTCCCACCGCCCGAGCAGCGTCGCGCCGGCGGCTCCGAGCGGGTTCTCGACGCGCGTCCGCGACGGCGGCTCGAAACGCGCTTCGGTGATGCAGATCAACAAGGCCCGCGCCGGGCCGCCGCTCGCAAAGCTCGAACAATTCATCGCCATATGTCGCCCGATAGAGGTTTTCGCACGGCGGGCCGAACCCCGGCGGCTCTGCGCATCGCGTGCGGAGAATCGATAAATTCCATCTATACGTGCATGCTAATTGACAGGATGCGAATGCGCCGCCGCAACGATGGCGGCGACCTGCCCGCCGGCTGCGCGACCAACGGCGACCGCCGTCCGCGCGACCGCTGTCCCCGCGACCGCAATGGCGGGCCGCGGCCAGAATTTTCGCTCATCGGGCTTCTCCCCCTCACCCTCGCTCAGTGATCGACCGGCGGCCCCGCCTCGGACTCCTGCTGCTGTCCCTTCGCTTGTCCAGTCAATGACATGCGCACCAGCTCCGGCAGGCTGCCGGCCTGCATCTTCGCCATCACATTGGCGCGATGGACCTCGACGGTGCGGACGCTGATGCCGAGCTCATGGGCGATGATCTTGTTGGGCTGGCCCTTGAGCAGGCCGGCCAGCACCTCGTTCTCGCGGCCGGTCAGCGTCGTCAGCCGGCGCGCGATCTCCTGCTCCTGCGTGCTCTGCGCCCGCTTGCCGCTGTCGAAGGCGAGCCCCAGGCGCACGGCGCCGAGCAGCGCCTCGTCGTCGAAAGGCTTCTCCAAAAGGTCGAGCGCGCCTTCCTTCATCGCCTGCACGGCCAGCGGCACATCGGCATGCGCCGAGATCACGATCACCGGCAGCGAGAGGCCCATTTCCTTGACCTTGAGCAGCAGCTCCATGCCGGTCATCTCGGGCATGCGCACATCGGTGACGACGCATCCGGTGCTGCCGCGATCGATCGAGGCGAGAAAGCCGAGAGCCGAGTCATGGGTGACGACCTCGAGGCCCTCGGTCGTCAACAGCAGACGCAAGGCGTCGCGCACGGCGGCGTCGTCGTCGATCACATGAACGGTCGGATGGCTCACGTCTCGGTCTCCACGCCGAGCGGCAGAGTGAAGCTGAAGGTCGCGCCTCCGTCCCGGTTGGGACCCGCCCAAATCTTCCCGTAATGCGCCTCGACGATGGTGCGCGCGATCGTCAGGCCGACTCCGAGGCCATTGGCCTTGGTGGTCGTGAAAGGCTCGAACAGGCTGGCCCGCGCCTCCTCGGTGAGTCCCGAGCCCGTGTCCGCGACATCCACCCTTATCATGCTCCGGCCAGCGGCCCGGGTCGAGACGAGCATTCTACGTGTTTGTGACGAGCTCATCGCATCCTTGGCGTTTCTCATCAGATTGACGACGACCTGCTTGATCTGCACCCGATCGGCCAGGATGCGGTCGTCGGGCGCGTTCAGCTGGAAGACGACGCCTATGCCGGCCTGCTTGGCCTCCACCACCACGAGCTCATTGGCCTCGGCGACGAGCTCGTGCAGCCTCTGGATCGTCTTGTCGGGCTCGCCGCGCGTGATGAACTCGCGCAAATGACAGATGATCTGCCCGGCGCGCATGATCTGCGTCGCGGCGTTGTCGAGCGCGTCCTCGACATTGGCGGGACGCTGGTCCGCCGGCATCTGCAGCAGGCGCCGCGCCGCCCTCAGATAGATCGTCGTCGCCGAAAGCGGCTGGTTGAGCTCATGGGCGAGGCCGGCGGCGAGCTCGCCGACGGCGCTCAGCCGCTCCGCATGCAGCTTCTGCATGCGCGCCTCGATCCGCCGACGCTCGCTCAAATCGCGGACGAAGGCGATGAACAGGCTGCGGCCGTGATAGGCGGCCTTGCTGACCGATAGATCCACCGGAAACGCCGCGCCGTCCTTGCGCCGCCCCTCCGCCTCGCAGACCGCGCCTTCTTCCGCGCAAGCCTCGTGAACGCGCGAGAGCAGGCTCGACCGGCGGCCTCCGCAAAGGCAGGCGGGAATGAGCGCCTCGATGCTGCGCCCGATCGTGTCGACCTCGGGATAGCCGAACATGCGCACCGCCGCCGAGTTCATCGACCGGATCGCGCCCTGCTCGTCGAGGGTGACGATGGCGTCATGGGCGCCTTCGACGGTGGCGTGGAGCCGCGCCTCCTTGTCGACCAGCGCCTGCTCGATGCGCTTGCGCTCGGTGACGTCCTGCAGATATCCGTTCCACAGAACCGAGCCGTCCGGCTCGCGGATCGGCGAGGATTGCGCCTCGATCCAGACCCAGCCCTTGCGCGGATGATTGTAACGATAGCTGGCGCGCCAGACGGTCATGAGACGCGCAGACTCGGCGATGCTGGCGCGCACATGGCCGAGATCGTCCGGATGCACGCGCGCGAATTTGATCTCCGCGTCCTCCCGCAGCGCCTCGGAGGAGAGGCCGTAGACGTCCTCGACATTGGGCGATGTGTAAGGCAGCGACGCCTTGCCGTCCGGAGCGAGACGAAAGGAGGCGATGAGGCCGGGCGCCGAGGCGGCGACGCCGGCGAGCTGCTCGGCGAGCCGCGCCTTCTCATGCAGCTCGCTCTCCGTCCGCTTCTTTTCCGTGACGTCGCTGACGACGCCGATCATCCGAACGGCGCGAGGATTGTCGAAGAAGGCCTGCGCGCGCGACGACACCCAGCGCTCGGCGCCGTCAGCGCGCCTGCGAATGCGATATTCGGCCTGATAGCGGCCGTCGCCAGAAGGATCGAGAGCCGCGTGCACGGCGCTCCGCACCTCCTCGCGATCGTCGGGATGGATGAGGTCGAGCACCGTGTCCGGCAGGATCGGCTCCGCGGCCGGAAGCCCGAAAATCTCGCGATGCTTGGCGTCGACGTCGACGGTCTCCTGGCCGGTGTCGAGCTCCCAGCTGCCGATGGCGCCGGCGGCCAGCGCGAGGCGCAGCCGCTCGTTGCTGTGGCGCAGCGACTCCTCGGTCTCGCGCCGCTCGGTCACGTCGATCGCGGTGCCGAGCACACGCGTCGGGGTCAGCCCGCGCGGGCTGCGCCGCAGCTCGAACTGACCCGCCAGCGCGATCCAGCGCAGCGCGCCGTCGGCGCGCCGGATGCGCAGCTCATGGCTCCATTCGCCGCCATCGGCGCCCGTGCAGGCGGCGCGAAGCTCGGCGTAAAAGCCCGGCCGATCGTCCTCGAGCAGCATGGCCTCGACCTCGGCCAGCGTGATCGCGCGCTCGGCCGGCAGGCCGAGAATCTCATGCGCCGTCGCCGAGAAGCAGCTGCAGCCGCGAACGAGATCGGCGTCGAATGTGCCGACCCGACCGGCGGCGACGGCGAGACGCAGCCATTTCTCGCGCTCGCGCAAAGCGTCGCTGGCCGCGAAGCTGCGCTCCATCCATTTGATCTGCGAGAGATCGGTGATCACCGCGAGCCGCGAGGCGGCGGAGCCCGCCGTCGGCGGCCCGAGCGCGACGCTCACCGGCGCCAGCGAACCGTCGGCGCGCGCGAATTCGAACTCCCTCGTCTCGGCGCGCCCGGCAGCGAGGAAGGCGGCGAAGCGCTTCCTCTGCGGCAATGCGACATGGTCGACGAGCCGACCGCCGATCAGCCGCGCCAGCGGCCGTCCGATCATCTCCCGGAACCGCCGATTGCAGTGCAGGACGACCGCGTTGCGGTCCAGCTCGACCGTGCCCTCACGCATCTCCTCGAGCAGGCGGCGACAGATGCGCTCGACGCTCTGCCGGCCGATGTCGGCGCCATCCTTCGCGCGTGGGGCGCGATCCGCAGAGCGGCGTTGGGGCTCCGGCGGCGCTGAGACGCGAACGCAGGTTTCATCCACCGATTTTGCCTCCCTTCCGCGACGGAAGCGGACGTCGTCGACGCTGCGTCTGGAAGTCACGCCGGTCCACGCCGCTTCGGCCCAAGGACACGGCTCGCGCGATCGAAGCCGCAGCAGGCGTGCTCGCGCTCGGCGCGCTTCGACCGATGCGAGGCGGTTCGCCTCGCGCTGGATCATAGGTTTGATACGTCACGCGGACGCGGCAAACTGCCTGTGGAAATTACTTAGCTTCGATAAGCTTTCAGCGGGAGGTGGCGCCGGCGGCCGCCTTCGACGAAGCGTCTCGTCTCGAGCGCGTCCTCCACTCACGTAGCGCGCTCATGCGATCGGCGCGAGCGTTCGGAAGCGAGGCTTCAGAAGTCCCGCCACTCCTCCTCGCTGGCGCCCGCCGAAGACGCGCGTCCGCCGCCGGCCGCCGCGGCCCGACGGCGCGCCGGCTGCTGCGGCGGCGATGGGCGGCGCGGCTCGGCCATGGCGTGCCGGCCGTCGCGCGCGCTGGAATCGAGCTTGAAACGCGAGATCAGCCGCGCGAGATCCTCGGCCTCGTGCGAGACGCTGTGGCTCGCGGCCGTGGTCTCCTCGACCATGGTGGCGTTCTGCTGCGTCATGCTGTCGAGCTGGCTCACGGCGCGATTGACCTCGCTCAAGCCCGTCGCCTGCTCCTTCGAGCCGGCGGCGATCTCCGTCACCACTTGGCTCACATCGCCGACCTGCCGCACGATCTGCTCCAGCGCCTCGCCGGTGCGGGTCACCAGCACCACGCCATTCTCCACCTGCGCCGTCGACGCCGAGATCAGCCCTTTGATCTCCTTGGCGGCCTCGGCGGAGCGCTGGGCGAGCGCCCGCACTTCGGAGGCGACGACCGCGAAGCCGCGGCCGGCTTCGCCCGCGCGCGCCGCCTCGACGCCGGCGTTGAGCGCGAGCAGATTGGTCTGAAAGGCGATCTCGTCGATGACGCCGATGATCTGGCCGATGTCGCGCGTCGAATGCTCGATGCGGCGCATCGCGTCGACGGCCTCGCGCACGATCGCGCCGCCCTTCTCGGCCTCGGCCTTGGTCGCGTCGAACACCTCGCTCGCATGGCGCGTGCTGTCGGCGGTCTTGTTCACCGTGGCCGTGATCTCCTCGAGCGCCGCTGCTGTCTCCTCGAGGCTCGCCGCCTGCGTCTCCGTGCGCCTCGCGAGATCGTCCGCCGCGCGGGAAACCTCGGCGCTCGACGACTGGATCACATTGGCGGAACTGCCGACGTCGGCGAAAGCCTCGCGCAGCTTGTCGACGGCGTTGTTGAAATCGCCTTTGATCTTGTCGAAGCCGCCGTCGAGCGCCTCGTCGATCCGCCGCTGCAGATCGCCATGCGCGAGCGCGTCGAGCGCCCGCGCCATCACGTCGACGGCGTGGCGCTGCGCCGCTTCGGTCGCCGCGCGCTTCTCGTCCGCGAGGCGCTGCTGCTCGCTCAGCGTCTCGAGATAAACAGAGATGGACAGATCCATGTCGACCAACACCGCTTTGACGAGCCCCGTGAGGCTCTGCGCCAGCCGATTGTTCCGGTTCTTGCCCGCGAACATCGAATGGGGCGCGCTTTCCTCGATCGCGGCGCGAATCAACCGGTCGACGACCACCGCATAGGCGTTGATGTAGAGGCTCGGCTCGAGACCGATGCGCGCATGCGCGCGGCCGACATTCTGCGCCATGCGCTCATATTCGGGACCGAAATTCGCTTTGGCGATCTGCGCCCAATGCCGTTGCTGCGCGCCTTTCGCAGAGGCCATCTGACGCTCGTCGCCGAAGAAGGCGCGCAGCTTCGAGTCGGCGCGGACCTTCTCGTAGAAAGCATCGAGCGCCGGACCGAGCGCGCGCAAGAGAACCGGCTCGAGGCAGCGCAGCGCCGCACGGGCCTCATCGGTCATGTCGATAAAAGCGAGCCGTTGCTCCATCGTCATCGGCTGCTGCGACGCATTGGTCATCAGTCCGTCCCTTTCCGCAAGACGACGAATCGCGTTCTCGGCTGCTCGCCGCGAAACATCATCGCCGTTGCCTCCTCACCGCCTCCTGCGAATCGTTATTCGATTCGTCGCTCCCACAGATTGCAAATTAGTCATAATTTTTTATTGCGCGTTCAGACCGATAACGTGCAACAATGTTACATATTGTAACGCACGGCGGCATAAAGCGAGACGTCAGTCCGAGACAAGCCCGACCTTCTACTCGGATCATTCGACGACGATCCGAGAGAGGCAGCTCGATGACGCCGAGACATCGCAAGACAGGTCCCGAGCGCGCGCGCCCGCCCGCCGATTCCGAGGTCTTTCTCGCGACGCTGATGGCGGATGTGCGCGAGGGCTCGCTCGCTGTCGCGACGCATAAGATCGATGCGCGGCGCGATATTGTCGACGCCCATCCGTTCGCCAGCTATCTCGCCGGTCTCATTCGCGTCGCCAAGGGCGAGCACGAGAAGGCGATCGCGCATTTCGGCCGCGCCGTCGCGCTCGCTCCCGATCATGCGCAAGCGCTCTACGGCCGCGCCGTCGCGCTGCAAAAATGCGGCCGCCCAAACGAAGCTCTCGCCGATTACGAGGCCTCGCTGCGGCTCGATCCCGCCAATGCCGAGGGCTGGTTCAATTACGGCGAGGCGCTGATCGCGCTGCGGCGGCATTCGGACGCATGCGACGCCTTAACGCACGCCCTGGCGCTCGCGCCGAGCCACGCCGCCGCGCTCGGCCATCGCGGTCTCGCGCTGCACGCGCTCGGCCGCGACGCCGAGGCGATCGAAGATTACGACCGCGCGCTCGCGCTCGCCGGCGCAGACAAGAACCTACTGCGCAATCGCGCCGTCGCGCTGGTGCGGCTCGCGCGCCATGAGGAGGCCCTCGCCTCCTTCACGCAGGCTTTCGCCATGGACGCGCGCTATCTCGACGCGGCGGACGGCGCCGCGGGCGCTCTGATGGCGCTGCGCCGTTTCGACGAAGCGGGCGCGCTCTGCGACCATGTGCTCTCCTTCGCGCCGCAACATGCGCCGGCGCTGCTGACCAAGGGCAATGCGCTGCATGAATTGAAGCGCTTCGAGGAAGCGCTCGCCGTCTTCGACGCGGCGCTCGCGCAGGCGCCGGACGATGTGCGGCTCGCCACCAATCGCGGCATGGCGCTGTTCGAGCTCGGCCGCTTCGACGAGGCGCACGCCGCGGCGCTCGACGCTATCGCCCTCGACGCGGGCTTTGCGCTCGCCTGGCGCTGCCGAGGAATGATCGAGCTGCGCCGCGCCGAGCTCGACGAAGCGCTCGCCTCCTTCGATATGGCGCTGCGCCTCGTCGGCGCGGACGCCGATGTCTACGTCGGCCGCGCCATCGTACTGAAGGAGCTCGCCCGCTATGACGAGGCGCTCACCGATTTCGACCGCGCCCTCTCCATCGATCCGCGCAATGCGGAAGCCAAGGCCAACAAGGGCTCGCTGCTGCTGCTGCTCGGCCAGTTCGAGGAAGGCTTGGAGCTGTTCGAGCACCGCTGGGTGCAGGGCGACCGGCCCAAGGCCGAGATCTCCTATCGCTGGCCGGAATGGCGCGGCGAGCCGCTCGCGGGCAAATCCATCATCGTGCTCGATGAGGCGGGCCTCGGCGACGCGCTGCAATTCTGCCGCTACGCGCCATTGCTCGTCAAGGCCGGCGCGCGCGCGACCTATCATTGCCGCCCTTCTCTGGCGCGCGTGATGCGCGGTCTCGGCGCCGATGTCGAGATCGTCACGGCGCCGCCGCCCGGCGCCGACTATGATTATTGCGTCACCATCTGCAGCCTGCCGCGCGCCTTCGCGACGCGCGTCGACACGATAACCGGCAACGCTTATCTTCACGCCGAACCGGAACGCATCGCCCATTGGCGCGCGCGCTTGGGCGAAGGATTCAAGGTCGGAATCGCCTGGCATGGCAGCTCGCATTCGCGCTCCGACCATACGCGCGCGGCGCCGCTCGCCGCCTTCGCGCCGCTCGGCCGCATCGACGGCGTGCGGCTCGTCAGCCTGCAGAAGAACTTCGGCGCCGAACAATTACGGAGCGCGCCGACCGGCATGCGCATCGAATCGCTCGGCGCGGATTTCGACGCCGGCGCCGACGCCTTCGTCGACGCCGCCGCGGTGATCGCAAATCTCGACCTCGTCGTCACCATCGACACGTCCATCGCCCATCTCGCCGGCGCGCTCGGCAGACCAGTGTGGATCGCCATCAAGCATTCGCCCGAATGGCGCTGGATGCTGGAGCGCGAGGCGACGCCCTGGTACGACAGCGCGCGGCTGTTCCGCCAAAAAGCGCGCGGCGATTGGGACGAGGTTTTTGCGCGCATGGCGCACGAATTGGAGCGGCTCGCCCATGCGCCGCAGGCGGCGCCGGTGATGACGCCCTGCTCGATCGGCGACCTCATCGACCGCATCACCATTCTCGAGATCAAATCCGCGAAGATCGCCGACGCCGCCAAGCGCGCCAATGTCGCGCGCGAGCTCTCGCTGCTCGCCGACCAGCGCGACGCGCGCGGGCTTCGCGGCGGCGCGCTGGAAGCGCTGACGCGCGAATTGAAGGACACCAATCTCGCGCTGTGGGAGATCGAGGACCGCATTCGCAATTGCGAGAAGCGGCAGGATTTCGGCGCCGAGTTCATCGCGCTGGCGCGCAGCGTCTATCACCGCAACGATCATCGCGCCTTGTTGAAGCGCCGCGTCAACGACCTCTGCGGCTCGGCGATCGTCGAGGAGAAGTCCTACGACGAGACGCAGCCGTGACGAAGCAATGAAGGGCGCTCCGCCTCTAAATCCCGCTCGACCGCGACGAGAACTCGAACTCCTCCACCATCATCGGCGGCGCGCTGATCGCCGCGTCGCCGCCCATGTCGGTGGAGACGCGCACGCTCGGGCCGATCGCGGCGACGCGCGAGAAGATGTGCACGAGGCTCTCGTTGAAACGCATGTTGCGCGCCGGCGCGACGATGCGGCCATTCTCGATCAAAAAATTGCCGTCGCGCGTCAGCCCGGTGAGCAGCAGGCTGCGCGGATCGAGCATGTTCGTGTACCAGAAGCGCGTCACCAGCACGCCGCGGCGCGTCCCGGCGATCATCTCGTCGAGGCTCGTCGTTCCGCCTTCGAGCGTGAAGCTGCGCGCCGCGGGCGCAGCCTCGCGCCCGGTCTTCTGCGCCCAGAAGCGCGAGCGCTTCAGCTCGCGCAGCACGCCCTTCTCGATCCAGCGGCGCGGCTGCTGCGCGAGCCCTTCGTCGCCGAAGGCGGCTTCCGGCGCGATCGCATCCTGCGGGCCGGAGCGCAGCGTGATCGCCTCGTCGAACAGCTTCTCGCCGATGCGCGAGCCGCCGGGCGCGGAAAAAAAGCTGCGGCCTTCGTCAGCGGCGCGGGCGTCCATCATCCACAACAGCCAGCGCGCCAGCTCGCCGACCGCGAAAGGCTCGAGGATCACCGTATATTTCCCGGGCTCGAGATCGACCGGCTCCGCCGTCTGCGCGGCCTTCTCCGCGGCGCGGCGGCCGATCGCGGCGGCGTCGAGCGCGCTCGCCGCGAAAGCCCGCCCGCCGGCCCAGCCGGACCAGAGATCGTCCATCGTGCGCGCCGTCGTCGCAAGGTCGACGGAGGTCGTCGCGTCATAAGCGAAGAGGCCGTTGCTCGTCGCCATCGCCTCGAAGCGGCGGCCAGAGCCGGCGAAGCCGAACATGTTCACGCCGCGCGCGCGCCCTTCGGCGATGATGCGCCCGGCGGCTTCGGCGAGATCGCCGAGCCCCAGCGCCGCCGTCGCCTCGTCGTAGCGGGCGCCGGCGAGATAATTCTGCGGGCCGAGCGGGGCCATGAATTCCGGGTCCTCCGGCATCATCCGCGCGATTTCCTCGGAATGCGCCAGCGCCCGCAGGAGCGCTTCGCGCTCGAGGCCGCCGATCGAGACCGAGCCCGAGCGCGCGCCGATATGGGAGGTGACGCGCAGCTGCGCCCGCGCCGTCGCCACATTGGTGGTCGCGCCGCCGCCGGCGAAGCGCAGGCTATGCTTTTCCGAACCCTCGACGAAGATCGTGCAGGAATCGGCCCTCGAGCGGCCGATCAGGCTTTCGGTGAGGGATTTGACATCGTCACGGGTCAGGAACATGGCTCGGCTCTGGTCTTCGGCTCGGCGACTGGCCGACGCGCCCCGATCGTCGCATAGCACGCCGATGCGGCGAGTCGAGAGCAGCGCCGGTCGTCCGCCCTCACGCCCCGCCGCGCGGCTCGGCCGCGGGAAAGCGCATCAGCATGCGCGTTCCCCGACGCCGCGCCGCCGGGCTCTGTGCGACGATCGCGCCGCCCATCGCCTCGACGAGGCCGCGGCAGATCGACAGGCCGAGGCCGGTGCCGGCCTTGCGGCCGTCGACGCGGCCGCCGCGGTAGAATTTCTCGAAGATGCGCTCCAAATCCTGCGGCTTCACGCCGGGCCCCTCGTCGGTCACCGAGAGCGCCAGCTCGCCGCCCTCGCGCCGCGCATAGACGGCGGCCGAGCCGCCGCCATATTTCTGCGCATTGTCGAGCAGGTTGAACAGAACCTGCCCCAAGAGATGGGCGTCGCCGCGAATGGGCGGAAGATCGCGCGCGAGGCTCGCCGTGACGGTGAGCCGGGGGAGCTCTTTGCGAGCGCGCTCCAAGGCGCCGCGCACGACATCGCCGATGTCGACGAGCTCGCGGCGCGGCGCGAGCGCGCCCGATTCGATGCGCGACATGTCGAGCAGATTGACGACGAAGCGCGACAGCCGCCCCGCCTCCTCCTCGATCGAGGCGAGAAGATCGGCGCGCTCCTCCGCGGTCATCTTCTCGCCGAGCTGGCGCAGGCTGGTGACGGCGCCGATGATGGCGGCGAGCGGCGTGCGCAGATCATGCGAGAGCGACGACAGCAGCGTCGTGCGCAGCCGCTCATTCTCCTCGAGCGCCGCGGCGCGCACCGATTCGCCGACCAGCAGCGAGCGGTCGACGGCCACCGCCGTCTGCTCGAGAATAGCGGTCAGCATGCGCTCGGTCTGCGCCGAGAGCGGCTCGGAGGGATCGCGCGGCTCGATTCCGGCGACGGCGACGACGCCGCGGGTCGTCATCAGCGGATGGAACTGGAATCGCACCCTGGGCAGAGTGTCGGTGCGCCAGCCGGCCGGCTCCGCCTTGTCGCGCGCCCAGCGCGCCGCGCCCGCCTCGCCGGCGTCGAGCTCGTCGACGGGCGGCCAGGCGGCGGCAATGCGCAGATCGGCGTCGCCCGGCACGAGCAGCACGACGCTCTTGGCCTCCAGCGCCTTCTGCGCGTGATTGGCGGCCGCCCACAGCACATCGTCGAGATTGGCGGCGCTCGCCAGCTTGCGCGAGAGATCGAACAAGGATTGCGCCGCCTCGGCGCGCGCGCGCATCGCCTCCGAGCGCGAGCGCGCCCGGCCGGCGAGCGTCCCCGTCACCATGGCGATGGAGAGAAAGACGAGCAGCGACAGGAACTCGCGCGGCTCGCTGATCGAAATGTCGTAGCGCGGCTCGACGAACAGAAAATCGAGCGCGAGAAACGAGAAGATCGACGCCGCCGTCGCCGAGGCGACGCCGAAGCCGAGCGCGCAGGCGACGACGGAGGCGAGAAAGATCAGCGATGGATCGGGAAGCGCCAGCCAGCGCTCCGCCAGCGCGGCGACGCCAGCCGCGACTGCAGAGGAGAGCAGCGCCGCCGCGACGCCGAGCCAGAACCGCCGATGCGGCGGCGCGACGCGGCGCATCGGCTCGGCCGGCGCGCCGCCATCGGTGATGATCTGCACGGCGATGTCGGTGGAGCGCCGCACCAGCTCCTCGGTCAGCGATTTGCGCGCGAGCCGTGCGAACCAGCCGGCGCGCGAACGGCCGACGACGATCTGGGTGATGTTCTCGCGCCGGGCGACGCGCAGCGTCTCGGCTGCGAGGTCCTGGCCGGAGACGCGCAGGGCCTCGCCGCCGAGGCGTTCGGCGAGCCGCAGCGCCTCGTCGACGCGGCGGCCCTCGGCCGGATCCTGCTCCTCGCCGGGGCGCTCGACATGCAGCGCCAGCCAGGGCGCGTTGAGCGCCGTCGCCGCGCGCGCGCCGGCGCGCACGACGCGCTCGCAGAGGCGATCGGCGCCGACGCAGACGAGCAGCCGCTCCGATGTCGCCCAGGGGCCCTCGATCGCGCTCTGGCGCAGATAATCGACCATCTGGTCGTCGACGCGATCGGCGGTGCGGCGCAGCGCCAATTCGCGCAGGGCGGTGAGATTGCGCGGGGTGAAGAAATTGCGGATGGCGCGCTCGGCCATCTGCGGCACATAAACCTTGCCCTCTTTGAGCCGCTGCAGCAGCTCGTCGGGCGTGATGTCGACGAGAATGACGTCGTCGGCGTTCTGCAGCACGAGATCGGGCACGGTCTCGCGCACCGCGACGCCGGTGACGCGCGAGACGATATCGGCGAGCCCTTCGAGATGCTGGATGTTGAGCGTCGTCCAGACATCGATCTCAGCCTCGAGCAGCTCCTCGACGTCCTGCCAACGCTTAGGGTGGCGACAGTCGGGCGCATTGGTGTGGGCGAGCTCGTCGACGAGGATGATGCGCGGCTTGCGCGCGAGCGCCGCATCCACGTCGAATTCCTCGAGCGCGCGGCCTCGATAGTCGATTTTGCGCCGCGGCAGGCTCTCGAGACCGTCGAGCAGCGCCAGCGTCTCGGCGCGGCCATGCGTCTCGGCGACGCCGACGACGATGTCGCAGCCGTCGGCCTTCGCCGCCTTCGCCCGCGCCAGCATCGCATAGGTCTTGCCGACGCCGGGCGCGGCGCCGAGGAACACGCGCAGCTTGCCGCGCTTCTCCTGCTCCGCCAGAGCCAGCAGCGCGTCCGGGTCCGGGCGCCGCTCGGAGCCGTCCGCCGTTTCCGCCATGCGTCGCTCCCTGCCGCCATCGCGCCGCCTCCGGCTTCTCCATCTGGGCGCCGTCGTCGAGCGGGACCATATTGCATGAAAGGCCCGAGTGAGCGAGGCGGTGGGCAGTCGGACACTGGCGTCACCTGATGATAACATTATTCAACAACAGCGATCCTGATACGAGCCAACGGAAGCCAGGGCCGTCATTGCGAGCGAAGCGAAGCAATCTAGAGCCACGGGGCGGCCCGCTGTCGCTTCGTCGCTGCGCTCCTTGCAATCGTCGCGGCTTCACATGACGCCGTAGAACGCCTACTCCCCACCGGAACGAGGCCGCCATGACCATCGCCGATCCACCCGCCGACGCCTCCGCCCTGGTCCTGTTCTCGGGCGGGCAGGATTCGGCCACCTGCCTCGCCTTCGCGCTGTCGCGCTTTGCCCGCGTCGAGACCATCGGCTTCGATTACGGCCAGCGCCATCGCGTCGAGCTCGACCAGCGCGCGGTTCTGCGCGCGGGGATGGCTTCGCTGTCGCCGCTGTGGGCGGAGCGGCTCGGCGAGGATCACACGGTCTCGATCGAGGCGCTCGGCGCCCTATCGGAGACCGCGCTGACGCGGGAGGCCGCCATCGCCTTCGATTCGACCGGCCTGCCCAATACCTTCGTGCCCGGCCGCAATATTCTGTTCCTCACCTTCGCCGCGGCCCTCGCCTATCGGCGCGGGATCGGCGATCTCGTCGGCGGCATGTGCGAGACCGATTATTCCGGCTATCCCGATTGCCGCGACGCCACGATCCGCGCCGTCGAAACGGCGCTGCGCCTCGGCATGGACCGGCCGCTGACCATCCACACCCCTTTGATGTGGATCGACAAGGCCGCCACTTGGCGGCTCGCGCGGGAGCTGGGCGGCGAGGCGCTGGTCTCGCTCATCGTCGAGGAGAGCCACACTTGTTACCTCGGTGAACGCGGCAAACGCTTCGACTGGGGCCATGGCTGCGGCGAATGCCCCGCCTGCCGGCTACGCGCCGCCGGCTGGGAGAATTTTCGCGCCGGCTGAGCGCCCCTCATTCCGGGGCTTCTTCGATCGGCCGGAACGGTCGCGCCAGCCGGCCCGACGCCAGCAGGCGCTCGAACAGGCGCAGCCCGGCGGGCTCATTGCCATTGGGATGGACGAGCACGATCGAGCCCGGCCGCGGCGGCGGCGACAGCACCAGCCAGGCGTCGGCGCCGAGCGCGATCAAATGGCGCCGCCGCAGCGCCTCGAGGAGGCCGGCATCGGCGATGAGGCCCGGAAATCGGAAGAACACCGAGGGCGTCGCGCCCTTCTCGATCAACAGCCGCTCGGTCGCAAAAACCTCTGCGTCGAGATCGCTTCCCGGCCGCATCAGATAATTGCGCGTCTCCGCGAGGCCGCGAACATAGGGATGGGAGTAGGAGTGGTCGACGAAGGAGACGGCGAGCGCGCCGCTCTTCGCCTTCTCCATCAGCCAATCGAAATCCTCGCCATGGCCGGCGAGCCAGCGTCCCGAGATCGAAAGGGCGATCGGCGCGCCCGGCGCGGCCGCGGCGAGACGCTCGAGGAAGCCGCGGTCGAGCGGCCTGTGGCTCGGGCAGAGATCGCCGGTGAGGAAGGAGCCGCCGCCCGCGCCATGGGCGAGCCCGGCGTTGGCCGAGACGCTGCGCCCGTCGGCGAAGCCCGCGGCCGCCCCCTGCGGCCTCAGCGCGCGCAAAAACCGCGTCGACGCCTGCGCCGCTTCATCGGTCTCCGCGCAGCGCCAATCGGCGGCCGGCGCGACGGCCGTGGCCAGCGTCTCGGAGTCGACGGTCAAAAGGGCGTCGGCGCCGTCGAGGCGCATGCGTCGGATGGCGAGGCGCGACGCCCCGGCCGCGTCGCGGCACGCGAGAAAGACCGGCCGATAGTCCGCGACCCGGCGCGACGCCGCGTCGGCGTCGCCGCCCGACATTGCGGCGAGCGCCGCGAGAACGAAGGCACGTCCGCTACGTGATCGCCGCATCGCAGCTCATTTCTCCCCGCTCAGAATCCGCATCGCTGTCGCTATCGGCAAAAATAGCGACTGAGGACGACTCGAAAAGGCGCGAAAACCGAGCGCTTGGTAAAAGCCGGCCGCCGTTTCGTCCTTTGCGTCGACAATGAGCGCGAAGGCTCGCGTGTCGCTCCTCATCACCCTCAGAGCCGCGTCGGCGAGAAGCGCGCTCGCGAAGCCCCGCTTCTGAAAACGCAAATCCACAGCCAGCCGCCCGATGAGCGCCGCGGGCAGCACGGGATAGCGAGGAAGCCGCTTCAGACTTTCGGCAGGCAGATCGCCGGCGGGAACGCTGGAGGCCGAAAGAGTATAATAGCCGGCGATCGAATTCGTCTGTGTTTCCACCAGCACGAAACAGCTCGCCATGAACCGCTTCACATCCTGGCTTGCGCGCTCGCGAAGATAGGAGTCGAGAGATTCGGCGCCGCAAGCAAATCGCTTCCGATCCTGCGCGTCGAGCGGCTCGATGACGAAACCGCCCGTCACTTCGAGCTTTCGATCAACTCACGATGACGTTGAAATGCGCGGCGCAGCGCCGCCGTCGGCTCGGGTGGGTCGAGAATAGCCTCGACGAAAGCCCGTTGATCCTCGAGCGAGAGGCGGATCACATGAGCCTGCTCGATCCGGCGCTCCGCCGCTTCCTGCACCGCGGAGACGATGAAATCACTCACGCTCCGTCCGTCGAGCTCAGCGGCCCTCTTGAGCAGCGCTTGCAGGTCGGGCGTGATACGGGCTTCGAGGCGAGCGGTCTTGGTCATACACGCATGTACGGCAATTTGCCGTATTTAGTCAATCCTGTCTGCCGCCTCGCGACGCCCCATGTCGGATACGACCATGAACGACGAACCTCCCGAGACGCCGCCCCTTCGCCTCGTTTTTCACGAGCTCGACCGCGAGAGCCCGGCCGTCGCCACGGCGCTCGGCGCCGAGATCGCGGCCCGCTTCGCCCCGCGGAACGAGCTCCCGCTCTCCATTCTCGCCCATGATGAGAGTGGCGCGCTGCTCGGCGGCCTCAATGGCGTGTCCCATTGGCGCTGGCTCTATATTCGGCATTTGTGGGTCGCGCCGCAATGCCGCAGCCTCGGTCTCGGCGCGCGCCTCGTCGCTCGCGCCGAGGCGGCGGCGCGGGCGCGCGCCTGCGTCGGGCTCTATCTCGACAGCTTCGATCCGCGCGCCGTCGCCTTCTATGAGCGCTGCGGCTTCGGCCGCCGCGGCGAGATCGTCGGTTTTCCGCCCGGCCACAGCCGGGTGTTCCTGGCCAAGGCGCTGGCGCCGGCCTGAGCCGAAGACTGGCTTCGAAACTGCATGGGCCGCACTCGGGCCGGCGGCCTCGGACGCTTTCGCACAAAGCGAGGGCGCGCGCCCGGCTGCTTCGGCACGAGAGCGCGCGGCATGGCGGACAAAGAGGAATGGGTCGTCTGGAACGGCTCGCTCGGAGTTCTCGACAAGGTGGCGATCGGCCGCGTCGAGGCGGGCGAGGCCGGACGCATGGCCTATCTCGCCGATCCTTATGGCGTCGTCGGCCCTTTCAGCCTCGACGAGCTGGAGCGGGAAGGGCGCATCGCCTTCGGCGCCTGCTTCGTGATGTCGAGCCAGCGCTGGAAGGAGGATCAGGTCGAGCTGCGCCTCCAGGGCCGCGCCCAGCGCCGCGCCTATCAGGCTCGTTTCAGTTTCGACGACGACGAGGATGATCAAGAACACCGCAAGGCGCTCAACCTGCCGCTCGAAGGCGATCTCGACCCGGCCGAGATCAGGGCCGCCTTCCGCCGCGAGGCCAAGACAGCCCATCCCGACGCCGGCGGCAGCGACGAGCAATATCGCCTCATCGCCGAGGCCCGCGACGCGCTGCTGGAGCAATTCGCCGGAGTCTCTTGACGAGAGGCGCGCTGCGACCGAGCCCGGCGCGCTATGCACATCTCGCTGGGAGACCGACTCGCGCGGCCAGAGTCGGCCAATGAAGCAATTATTTCGCCGTGTCGCCTAAGGCCGGATCTTCGAGCGCGGCGAAATCGACGAAGCGCCCTCATCAACGACCGCGCGCGGAGCCGGCGCCGGCTCGCTCCGCGCCGCCTTCTCTCCCGCCGCTTCCTTGCGCGCGCCCGCTGTGCTAGCTTGATGGAAACGCAGCGTCCGTGGGCGCTCGTTGGTTTCAGGGCGAAAGCCGATTTGCACCTCGAGGTCGGCGCGGCGAGGACCGACAGGGCCAGCGCAGGTCTCGCAATGTCTCGCAACGGCGCCCTCGCAACGGCGTCGGCGCCGAGAGTGAGGGTATGAAAATGAAGATCGCGATCATTGTCCTCGGCTCGCTCATTCTGGCGGGCCCGGCCGCGGCGGTGGAGCGCGGCACCGCCTCCGAGCGCGCCGCCTGCACGCCCGACGTCTTCCGTCTGTGCATGTCCGAGATCCCCAATGTCGACGGCATCGTCGCCTGCCTCAAGCGCGAAAAAGCGCATCTGAGCAATGCGTGCCGCACCGTCATGGCGAAGGACGACAAGCATGTCGCCACGCGCTCGATCCGGCCGGACGACAACGAGTGGTGCGTCTTCGACAAGGAGCCCGCCTCCACCGACGAGGTGTGGCGCAACTGGTGCCAGAGCAAGACGCGCATCCAGTGACGCCGCGCGGATGAAGCTCGCCCGCCCCCTGTCGACCTCGCCCGTCGCTCTGCAGCCCTGCCGAGGCGCCGAACGCTCGTGTCGCATCGAGCCGCTCGGAGCCGGAAAGGGCGCGACGCGGTGAAACTGTCCCGTGTTCTCGCCGGACCGATCATTCTAGCCGCCGCCGCCGCGATCGGCGTCGTGTCCTGGCCGCGCGTCTCGGAAAAGCTGCTGCGCCACCTCGAGCAGCGTCTCGGCGCGGAGACCGGCCTCGTCTGGTCCATCGGCGCCGTCGATATCGATCTTGCGCCCGGATTGGCGCTGCGCGACGTGAGCGCGCGCGAGGCGGGCGCCGCGACGAGCGGGCCGCCGCTGCTTTCTGTGCGCGAGGCGACGCTCACCGGCGATCTCTCGGCGCTGCTCGGCGACGCGGGCGGATGGCGCGCCTCGCTCGGCGGCGTCGCGCTCCGCCTCACCCGGCCGCAACGGACATCCGAGCCGCTGGACATCGCCGCCGCGGCGCTCGCACAGCCGCTGCCGCATCTTTCGGCGCTGAAGGCCGCAGCGCGCGGCGTCGAGATCGACGACGCGGACGCCGGCGCCCTCGCCGCGCGCGCGGAGGGGCTCGATCTCTCGGGCCGGTTCGCGCCCGCGGCGAAAATGGCCGCGGTCGATCTTTCTCTCGAGACGAAGACGCGATCGGCGTCCCTCGGCTTCTCCTGGCCGCTCGCCGAGGGGGCGGCGAAGCTCGTCGTCGCGCCGCGCGCCGGAGCGGGCGAGCGCGTCGAGGCGACAGGAACACTCTCGCTCGACGCCTCGCGCCTGCGGCTCGCGAAGATCGACGGCAGGGTCGGCGACGCGCCCTTCAGCGGCGACGCCACGCTCGATCTCTCGTCCGAGCCGATCCTCGTCGCCGATGTCCGCGCGAGCCGCGTGGTTCTCACCGACGACTCCGCCGGCGCGTCGCTGCGCGTCGCTCCGGAGGTGCGGCAGGGCGCGCATGTCGTCACGATCGAGGAGCTGGAGCGGATCGATCCGCGCGCGCTCGACCGGCTGCGGCTCTCGGCGACGATCGCCATCGAGGATTTGCGCATCGGCCGCATCCGGCTCGGCGGCGTCATGACGCGCACGACGGCGGCGGACCGGCTCGTGGACGTCGCGATCGACGCGAAGAGCTTCTATGAGGGCGCGCTGCGCAGCCGCTACACGCTCACGGCGCGCGACGAGACCCGCCTCGTGCATCAGCTCAGCCTCACGATCGGCGCCGCCCGGATCGGCCCCTTCATGGCCGACGCCGGCGCCGGACGCCTCCTCGACGGCGTCGCGACCTCGCGCGTCGACGTGCAGACGACCGGCGACACTTTCGCGGAGGCGCTGCGGACAGCGCAGGGCCGCGCCGAGATCGCCCTGGCCAATGGCGAGGTGAGCGGCGGCGGCGTCGGCAAGACGCTCGGCATTCCCTTCGCCTCCGAGCTGCTCGGCGCCCTGGACGACGGCTCGCTGACGCGCTTCCGCAAATTCGGCGGCTCTTTCACGATCAAAAACGGGGCGGCTTCGTCCAATGATCTGAAATTCGAATCGAAGCTCGTCGACGCCGCCGGCGCCGGTCGCGCCGATCTCGTCCAGGGCGCGATCGACTTCACCTTCAAGGCGCGCCTATCGCTCGCCGGCAAGCGCATCGAGACGCCGATCCGCGTCCACGGTCCCTGGCGCGATCCGTCGGTCGACGCCGACCTCGACGGCGCGATCGGCTCCTCGATCGACGCGCTCGGTCTGGGGGGCGCGCTGGGCAAGGGCGACGGCGACATCGGCGGCATGATCGATTCGCTCTTTTCGGGCGGCGGCCGCAAGCGAACGGGGAGATGACAGTGACGCAGCAGCATCGGGCCGCGACGCGCGGCGGAGCGAGCCGAGCGCCCCGCACGATCGGGCGCGCGCGCCTCCCGCTCTCCCTCCTCGCATTGCTGACGGCCGCGACGGCGGCGCCGGCGGCCGACAAGACGGAGCCGCCGCCCGGCGCGCTCTCCGTCTCGGTCAAGCGCGCCCGCGAAATGTGCTTCAAGGATCAGGTGGAGGTGACCGGCACGATCAGCGCGCGGCGCGAGGTCGAGGTGGGGCCGAGCCGCGAGGGCTATGTCGTCTCGCAGGTCCTGGTCGAGCCGCTGGAGACCGTGTCGGCCGGTCAGGCGCTCGCCGAGCTGTCCCCCGCCGAGGGCGCTGGCGGCGGCGGAGCCGTCTCGCTGCGCAGCCCGGTCGCGGGCGTCGTCAGCCGCAACGCCGCCGTCGTCGGCATGCCCGCCTCGCCGCGGCAGGGCGGGCTGTTCCGCATCGTCGCCAATGGCGAGATGGATTTGCGCGCCGAGGCGCCCATCGACGATCTGAAGAAGCTCTCGGTGGGACAGAAAGTGGTCGTCACGCCGCTCGGCTCCCCGGCGGCGCCGGCGAAAGTGCAGTTCATCGCGCCCTCGGTCGATCCGGCGAGCCAGCTCGGCCGCGTCAAGATCGCCATCGAGCCCGGGCGCTCGCTGCAGACCGGCGTGTTCGCGCGCGGCGTCATTCTCGTGGCCGAGCGTTGCGGAACGGGCGTGCCTTATTCCTCGATCATGTATCCGCCGGACGGCACGATCGTGCATGTCGTCGTCGACAATCGCGTCGTCGCGCGCCGGGTCGAGGTCGGCCTGCTCGCCGGCAGCGACGTCGAGATTCGCTCCGGCGTGACCGCCGATGATCTCGTCGTCATCCGCTCCGGGCCGTTCCTGCGCGACGGCGATCTCGTCGCGCCGATCCGCGTCGAGGAGGCTCCGGGCGCCGAAGCGGCGCGCGACCGCGTCTCCCGCGGCGAGACGCGCTGAGTGTTCGAGATGCGAGCCTGAAGGCTCGCGGTCCAGGGGTGCGCGACCGGACCGCGAGCCTTCAGGCTCGCTCCCTTTCGACCATGAGAGGACGCTACTCGATCCGCTCGATCTCATAGCCCGCCTGCCGGAACAGCGACAGCAGGCCTTCCGCGCCCGGCAGATGCGCCGCGCCGACCACGACGAGGGCGCCGCCGCGCGCGGCGATCGGCAAGGCGCGGTCACGCATCCGATAATTGCGCCGCGTGATCAGCCGGTCGAAAAAGACCGGCGGAATTTGCGCGCCGGCGACGAAAGGCAGCGGCTCCGCCGACCGCGTCCAGGCGAGCAGCCAGCCGAGATTCTTCTCGGCATAGCGGGCGAGCGTCGTCTCGAGCGCGTCCTCCGCCTGATCGCGCTGCTTCAGCGTCGCCGTGAGCAGGTCGCGCTCCTCGGCGCGGGTCAAGCCGTCGAGGCTCTCGATCTGCTCGAAGAAGGTCTCGAGCCCGACCACCGCCGCGCCCTTGCGCTGGCCCGCCTCCACCAGAAGAGCGTCGGCGTATCGCTGGCGATCCGAAGCCTCCGCCGCGCAGGGCGGCAGATCGAGCAGCAGCGCCAGAGCCGTGGCCTTGAGCTCGATCGCCGGCGCGCCGCCGACGCGCCGATGGCGCAGCAGCGCCTCCAGCCGGCCGAACTCCTCCCGCGCCAGCAGGCGCTCGGCGCGGCGGTCCTTGTCGGCGACCAGCGTCGCGCGCAATCGGGCGGGATCATCCTTCCCGACATTGTCGAGGTCCTCGGCGCTCTCCGCCATCTCGACGACGATCGTATCGGATTTGGCCAGCGCCTCGCGCAGCGCGGGCGAGAAATCGGTCGCCCGCGGATCGGAAAGATGCAGCGAGCCGAACACGTAAGAGGTCTTGCCGCCCGCGGTCAGGCGGAACAGACGCCCCTCCGCGAAGGGGGTCGCCTCGACCACGGCCGCCATGCGGGCGAAGGCCAAGGGGGATAGCGTCTTGAGAATAGGGAAGAGGTCGCGCCCTTGACAGGCGGCGAGCGCCGCAGGGCCGCCCCAGAGCGCCGCGGCGACCGAAAGGCCGGCGAGGCGGGCGGCCGAACGCCGCTTCATGTCCGATACGAATCGCAAGAAACAGGTCGCTCCGGCCCGCAGGAGGCGCGCCGAACCGTCTGTAGGCCAAAGCGCGCGAGCCGGCAACGGCTTCCCGTGAGCTCGCGCGCGTTAACCCGAGTTCGAACCTGCTTTACGAAGCGCTATCGAGCGATGGAGAAAATATGCTAATCGGGCGGCGAGACCGCTCGTTCGGGCTCTGGCTTCTCAGCGCGGGTGGTACATGAGGCTCGTTCGCCTTTTCGCCGTGACTTCGACGCTTCTGGCGGCGTGCGCATTCTTCACCGCCGGCGGCGCAGCGCCGTCCGGCTCGTCGCTGCAGGCGCTGCTGATCGGCAACGCCGCCTATCCGGACGGAGAGGCGGAGCTGACGACGCCCGTCAACGACGCCGAAAAACTGTCGGAAGCGCTGCAGCGCCTCGGCTATCAGGCCGAGGTGGTGAAAAATCTCGGCAAGAAGGACATGGGAGACGCGATCGAGCGCTTCCTGCAACGTCTCGATTCCGGGTCCACGGCGGTGCTGTTCTTCGCCGGCTTCGGCGTGCAGGCCGGCGGCAAGAACTATCTCATTCCGGTCGACGCGCATATTTGGAGCGAGGACGACGTCGCCTCTCAGGGCGTCTCGCTCGACGACGTGCTGGCGAAGATCGCGGCGCGCAACGTCAAGACGCGCATCGTCCTCGTCGACGCGGCGCGGCGCAATCCATTCGACACGCGCTTTCGCAGCGTGCCGCCGGGCCTCGCGGCGCCGCGCCACAGCGAGGGAACGCTCGGCTTCTATTCCGCCGTCGGGGCGATCTCCAATGATCCGCCCGCGGCCAAGAACAGCCTGTTCGTGACCGAGATCGTCCGCAAGATCGGCGAGGCCGACCGCGACGCGGCGCAGGCGCTCGGCGCCGCCCGCGACGAGATCGCGCTCCAAGCCAAGGGCCAGCCCGCCCCGGTGCTCGACAATGGCCTCGCGGCGCGCGTCTGGCTCGACGGCAAGCCCCATGCGGGCGCCCCGGCGACGAAGCCCCCGGAGACTGGACCTGCACCCACGTCGAAGCCCGAGCCCAAGTTGGAGCCGAAGCCGGACACGAAGCCGGCGACCAGTCGCGTGGAGTCGAAGCCGGAGACCAAGCTGGAGCCGAAGCCGGACACGAAGGTGGAGTCCAAGCCGGAGCCGAAGCCAGTCCCCACATGCCGGGCCAATGAGGTGAAGCCCTATTCCTCCTCGGAACTCGCGCTCAAGACCGATCTCGACGCCCGTATCGTCCGCAATCCGAGCGACGAGAGCTCGATCAGCCGGCGCGGGCAGCTGCTGGCGCTGCATCGCGCCTATCCGGCGGCGCTCGCCGATTTCGAGCGGTCGACGCGACTCGATCCGGACAATGTCGAGTCCTGGAACAATCGCTGCTGGATCCGCGCCATCGGCAATGATCTCGCGCATGCGCTGCAGGATTGCGACGAGGCGCTGCGCCGCCGGCCGAGCTATGCGGACGCGCTCGACAGCCGCGGCCTCGTCCACCTCAAGCAGGGCGACCTCAATGGCGCGGTCGAAGATTACACCGAAGCGCTGCGGGCCAACGCCCGTCACGCCTCCTCGCTCTATGGGCGCGGCCTCGCGCGCCGCAAGCTCGGACAGGCCGACAAGGCCGACGAGGATCTGACCAAGGCGAAATCGATCAATCCTTCGATCGCCGAGGACTATCGCGAATATTGCCTCGACTGAGCCCCTTAGGATGGTTCATCTGGCGACGAAATAGAAGCGCTCGCTCGACAGCGAGCCATAGGTGAACGGGTCCTGCTGGCCCCGCGTCAGCTTCAAGACCTGATCGCGGACCTTGCGAAACACCATGTTGATCTCGACGCCGGGGATGGCGACATTATCGAGCAACGCCTGGGTGAAGGGGCTGTGGTCGCCGTCGCCGTCCTCGGCGGTGTGTCCGTCGCGCGTCGCATAAGCGACCAGCGTTCCGCTGCCCGGCTCGATGCTGGGCAGGCCGACCGTCCGCAATCTCTTGTCGGCATGTTTCATCTTCTGCTCGAATGGATTGTCGCGGCAGGCGTCGAGCAGAACGAGGCGCATCTTCTTCGCCTTGTTGACCGCCAGGAGCACCCGCTCCAACGGAACGGCTTCTTTCTGCACATCCTCGTCGGTGCGCAGCTGCGCGTCGACCGGAATGAGATAAGCGCCGCCGGCGATCTGAATGCCGTGGCCGGCGTAGAAGATCACGGCCCAATCGGCCGTCGCCGCCTTCTCCTCGAAGCTCTTCAGCGCGGCGAGGAAGGAGGCGTTGGTGGCGTTGTTGATCCTGATCTGATTTTTGAAGCCGAGACCTTCGAGCTTCTTGGCGACGGCGTCCGCGTCCCTTTCGGGATTGGGCAGGGCGGGAACGGCGCGATAGGCGGAATTACCGATGATCAGCGCCACACGGACGCCGGGCGCCGCCTCGCCCAGCAGGCTCCGGACCTCGTCGAGCCCGACGCGGGCCTCCGCCTGGGCCGGCTTGGCGACGCCCGCATCCGCATCCGAGGGAAGGCTCAGCGCCTTCTCATATTCGGCCTTGGCTCCGGCGAGGTCGCCCTTCTTCTGAAGCGCCGCGCCGCGGCCGTTATGCGCGGCGACATAATCGGGAAAGATGCGGATCGCCTCGTCATAGTCCTGCAGCGCCCGATCGAGGTCGCCGATCGCGCGATAAGTGTCGCCGCGGAAGGTCAGCGCCTCCATCGAGCGCTGCGCGAGACCGATCGCCTTGTCGAGATCGAGCAGAGAGCCGCGCAAATCGCCGGCGAGTCGGCGGATGAGCCCGCGGTTCGTGTAAGGAACCGCGAAGCTCGGATTGAGCAATATGGCCTCGCTGCAATCGTTGCGCGCCTCGTCGAGCTTCGTCACGTCCTTCGACTTCAGAGCGATGTCCTTCAATGTCAAGGCGCGATTATTATAGACCTCCTCGCTCGGCTTCAGCGAGAGCGCCTTGTCGTGATCCTGGAGCGAGCTTTCGAGGTCGCCCTGCAGCCGCCAGGCCTCGCCGCGGCTCGTGTAGAGCTTCGCATTCTGGGGGTCGAGCTTGATGGCGCGATCATAATCGGCGACCGCGCCGGTGAAATCGGCCTTTCCCATTCGCGCCATGGCGCGGGCGGCGTATCCGAACGCATCTCTGGGCTTCAGCCGCACCGCCTGATCGAAGTCGGCGATGGCCTTGTCGAAATCGCGTTTGAAAGTATAGGCGTGACCGCGATTGACATAAGCGTCGACATAATTGCGGTCGATCGCCAGCGCCTTGTTGAAGTCGCCGATCGCCGTGTCGTATTCGTCCTTGTCGATCTGCGTCGCGCCGCGCAGATTATAGAGCTCGACGGCCTGCGCCCGATTTTGCTCGCCGCGCAAGGCGTCGCGCAAAGCGCGGCTGAAATCGGCGATGGCGAGATCGAGGTGGTTGAGCTCCTTATAGGCCTTGCCGCGCAGCTTCAGGGCGACGAGCATCTTGGGGTTTCGATCGAGCGCCGCGGTCAAATCTTTCAGCGCCCCGTCCAGATCCCCCATGCCGGCCTTGGCGATGCCCCGCTGGCCATAGGCCTCCGCGGCCTCCGCCTCCGTCAATTTCCCTGAGACGAGCAGCCGTGTGCAGGCGGGAATCGCGGCGTCCGGGTTTCTGGCGGCGTCGTCGATGCAGATATCGGCGTCATTGGCGAGCGCCGAGGCGGACAGCGCCGTCAGGAGGGTCAGCGCGAGCAGAGCCCTGTGGCAAATTTGCAACATATAGAACTTCTTTACCATTTTCACCTTAAGGAATCCTACGTATCGGCTGCGAATGGGGTAGTCTGATCGCGCCTGAGTTTTACGAGCAGTAAAATTGTTATAGTCGTCAACAACTTGTCAAGGGTAGCGGTGCGATGACCAACCGGGCGACACTGATTCTCTCTCTCGTGGCGTCCGCCACCCTTGCGAGCTTCCTCGAGACCAGGGCGGCGCAGGCGCAGGAAATCGGGGGAGGCGCCGGCGACGGCTCCGCCGGAGCCGTGAATCGCGATCCTGCATTGGCCGCCTTCGCCGAGCGCACCCGCAATGTGCTGTGCCCGAGCAACGCGCCGCTCATCAACGGCCAATGCTATGACGCCTCGGGCTTTTCCGGCGCCGCGGTGGCGAGTCAGGCGCTGAGCTCGCTATCTCAGTCGACGACGCAGACCAGCAACAACAGCGCCCTCGGCAAGCTCCGGGAGCGGCGCGAGCAGGAGGCGAACGAATCGCAGCCGCGGGAGACGCAGCAGCAGCGCCCCGCCGAGCGCGCCAGACCGGCTCGAGCCGAGACGGCTCAGCAAAAAACTGCGCAGGGAAAGCGCAGGGAAGCCGCGTCGGCCGGCCGCGCCGAAAAAGGCAAGCGCGTCGCGGCGGCCGAACGAAAAGCGGGTTCGGGCCCGCGCGCGCGCCGCCCCGGCGCCGCAGGCGAGCGCAAATATGCGTCGGCTCCCTCGGAGTCGTTCGAGCCGATCGGCGCGGATGGCGCGGCCGGATCGCGCTATATGCTGTTCGGAACGCCGATCCCGGTTTCTCCCGACGCCCGCTTCGGCACCTGGGTCGAAGGTTTCGGCGATTTCGAACGCCGCACCGCCGCCGGGGACGCTTATGTGCTGACAGGGCCCAATGTCGGCTCGGGGACGCTGCCGGTCCGCGTGTCCGCCAAGAGCGAAGCCGCGACCTACGGCTTCCAGATGGGTTTCGATCTGACGTCGCGGGGCGTGTTCCGTCCCAAAGACGGCCTCATCGCCGGCGTGCTGGTCGGCGCCACCCATTCCGATCTCACGCTCTCGACGAGCGCGGCCTCGTCCAACCTCGCTCTGCTCGACAATGGCTCGAGCCGGCTGCAGGCGCGCTTCAACGGCGGCTCGGTCGGCGTCTACGCGACCTATTTCAACGGCCCCTTCTCGGCCGATTTCCTGACCAAGGTCGATGTGTTCAATCTCAACGCCAGCTTCACCGACAACATCGCCTTCGCCCCCAATTACATCGACGGAGCAGGCAACGTCTATTATGGCGTCGTGCAACGCGTCACGCCCTACAGCGCGTCGAAATCCACCAACGTCAGGAACGTCAGTCTCGCCGGCAATTTGAACTATCGCCTGCCGATTTCGACGCATCTGTGGATCGAGCCGACCGTCGGCGCTCAATACACGGCCACTCTCTACGACCGCTCCGCATCGCTGCTCGGCCTCGCCGACGGCGAGCAGGTGCGGCTGCAGGGCGGCGCGCGGGTCGGCACGAATTTCCTGCTCGCCTCCACGCCGACCACCTTCACCGTCACCGGCCTCGCCTATGACGACGTGCTGATCGCCGGCGGCTTCGTCAGGGAGTTGGCGTTCAACGGCGGCAATTTCCTCGCGCAGGCGAATCAGGGCAAGGTGCGCGGCCGCGGCATCGTCGCGCTGAATTTCGATCATGGCGACGGAATTGTGTCCTTCATCCAGGGTGAGATTCGCAGCGGCTCGAATCTCATCGGCGGCGGCGGCAAGGCCGGCGTCCGGTTCAGCTGGTGACCCGGGGCGCCGTCGGAGCCCGATCGCGTCTTTCACCGAAAGCCCGGCCGCAATTTGCCGTTCCCAATCGGGTCGGCCGACGATAAGACTCTTTCCGGTCTCTCCTCCCACCGCGCGGAGACGACGATGATCAGGATCGAGTTGGAACGCGCCGTCGCCGGAAACCTCATCGAGACGCTGGAGCGCCGCCTCGAGGTGATTCAGGCGTTGGAGAAAGCCAGCGGCGCCATTGTCGTCGACGAGTTCGAGCGCGAAAAATCCGCGATCGTGCCGACCTTGATCGCGCTCGAAGCCGCGCTGAAGCTCCCGCCGCGCCAATGAACTCCCGCCACGCCATGAACTGAAGGCGAGCGTCCCGCGGCGGCGTGGTCTCGAGACGCCCGCTTCGCAGGCTCCTCGGGACGAGGGTCGGGGATATCGTCCTTCACTCGATTGCCCAGCGACGAATGCGATCCCTTGTTGACCTTTCCGCCCGCGTGCCGTTATAAAGCGCGCAACCAAGGGCTCGCCCGGGGCGCGAGACTCTTTTGCGAATTTCTCGTCATGCGACGATTTCGAAGCGCCGAGCCGCGCTGCTTCGCCCGACCGAAAGGAAGAAGAACATGTCCCGCCGTTGCGAACTGACCGGCAAAGGCGTGCAGACGGGCAATCTCGTCAGCCACTCCAATCGCAAGACGCGCACCCGCTTTCTGCCCAATCTGGTCAATGTGACGCTGGCCTCGGACGCACTGGCGCGCTCCGTGCGGCTGCGCGTCTCCGCTGCGGCGCTGCGCTCGGTCGAGCATCGCGGCGGCCTCGACGCCTTCCTGCTGAAGGCGCGCGAGACGGAGCTGTCGGACGACGCGCGCGCGCTGAAGCGCGAGATCGCCAAGAAGCTGGCCACCGCGGCGAGCGCCTGAGCGAAAAGACGGCTGACAAAACGTAAAGACCCCGCCTCCTCGAGGATGCGGGGTCTTCTGTCTTCGCTGTCCGCCCTTGCCGTCGAGTTCCCAGTCAGCTCGGCCGCAATCGCTCCGGGCGGCGTATCAGCCCCAGATCGACAAGACGACACTGAGCAGCAGGGGAAGGGAAGCCAGCGAGAAGATCGCGGCGACGCACAGAACCCTCTGGACGTCGAGCGGCTCGTAAGACGCCGCGGGCAATCCCGCATTTCGAACTTTGCCAAAGGAAATCATAACGCAACCCCCTCGTCACTTTCGTCCGCCGCGCAACAGGCGCCGGACGATCGTCACATCACGCGAACACCACGGTCGCGCCGAAACGTAAACGCAAAAGCCGCCCTCTCGTTCCCGCCGCCGACTATCGTTTCGGCGCGGTTGAGCGCTGGGCGCGAAATTAACCCGATCGAAACGAAGCGCCTATGCGGGAAATCACTCAGCGTGCGGTCGCGGCGCGACGCGCGGCGCCGGGGAAAGCGCTGCGCGTCGCCGACGCCCGCACGTTCTCATTGAACAATTCCGCCAGCTTCTCGGTCATCGCGCCGCCGAGCTCCTCCGCGTCGACGATGGTGACGGCGCGGCGGTAATAGCGCGTCACGTCATGGCCGATGCCGATGGCGATCAGCTCGACCGCCGATTTGGTCTCGATCTCCTGGATCACATGACGCAGATGGCGCTCGAGGAAATTGCCGGGATTGACCGAGAGCGTCGAATCGTCGACCGGCGCGCCGTCGGAGATCATCATGAGAATGCGCCGCTGCTCGGGACGCGCCAGCAGCCGGCGATGCGCCCAATCGAGCGCCTCGCCGTCGATATTCTCCTTCAGCAGCCCCTCGCGCATCATCAGTCCGAGATTGCGGCGCGCACGCCGCCAGGGCGCGTCGGCGGCCTTGTAGATGATGTGGCGAATGTCGTTCAACCGTCCGGGATTGGGCCGCTTGCCGTCGCCGATCCAGGCTTCGCGCGACTGGCCGCCCTTCCAGGCCTTGGTGGTGAAGCCCAATATCTCCACCTTCACGCCGCAGCGCTCCAGGGTGCGGGCGAGAATATCGGCGCAGGTCGCCGCCACGGTGATCGGGCGCCCGCGCATGGAGCCGGAATTGTCGAGCAGCAACGTCACCACCGTGTCGCGGAAATCCGTGTCCTTCTCGCGCTTGAAGGACAGCGGCTGCTGCGGATCGATGACGACGCGCGGCAGGCGCGCCGGATCGAGCATGCCCTCCTCGAGGTCGAACTCCCAGGAGCGATTCTGCTGCGCCATCAGGCGCCGCTGCAGGCGGTTGGCGAGGCGGCCGACGACCGATGAGAGATGCAGGAGCTGCTTGTCGAGATAGGAGCGCAACCGGTCCAGCTCCTCGACGTCGCACAGCTCCTCGGCCTTCACGATCTCGTCATAGCGCGTCGTATAGACGTGGTATTCGCCGCTGGCGCGGTCGAGCGGCGGCGCCTGGCCGCGCCGCGCCTCCATCGCCTCGTCGAGGTCGCCGGATTCGACCTCCTCCATCTTCTCGGTGTCGGGAGACTCGGCGGGCTCGCTCTCTCCCTCTCTCAGATCATCCTCGGAGGCCATGGCGGTCTCCATCTCGGAGGAGCCGGAGGGCGTCTCCTCCTCATTCTCGTCGCCTTCCGATTCGTCGGGATTTTTCGGCTCGTCCTGCTCGGCCTCCTCCGATTGCTCCTCGCCGCCGGCGCTCTCGCCGGAAAGATCGAGGGCCGTGAGCAGACGATGCGCCGCTTGTCCGAATCCGCGCTGATTCTCGATCGCGGCGGCGAGCTTGTCGAGCTCGGCGCCGGCGCGCTCCTCGACGAAGGGACGCCAGAGATCGACGAGCCGGCGCGCATTGGCCGGCGGCGTGAGGCCGGTGAGCCGCTCCCGCACGATCAAGGCGAGCGCGTCCTCGAGCGGCGCGTCCTCGCGGCTCTCGATGTCGCCGAGCTTGGCGCGCGCATAGCGGTCCTCGAGCATGGCGCCGATATTGGCGGAGACCCCGGCCATGCGCCGCGCGCCGATCGACTCGACGCGCGCCTGCTCCAGCGCGTCGAAAGCGGCGCGCGCCTCGAGATCGACCGGCTGCAGCCGACGATGGATCGCATCGTCGTGGCAGGCGAGGCGCAGCGCGATCGAATCGGCGTGTCCGCGCAGCACCGCCGCATCCTGGGGCGTCAGCTTGCGCGGCGGCTCCGGCAGGCGCGCCTTGGCCTTGCCGTCCGAGCCGAACAGCGCGGCGCGCTCGGGCGCGAAGGCGACCTCGAGCTCCGGCGTCCTCGCCATGGCGCGCATGGCGCCGGCGACGGCGCGCTTGAACGGCTCCTGCGGAGCCTCCCTCGGCGTAGCGGGCTTGCGATTCGTGGCCATTGGTCTTTTCTTTTGCGATCCGCGGCGCGGCTGATCCGCCCAATATAGCCGATGTTCTCCGCCCTGCCCCAAGAAACACGCGCGAAGATGGACAAGCGCGTTCCCCGCGTCTCTACAGTGATTTATTTTTGAATAATTTCAAATAGATAATGAAGTTTATGAAGTCAATATGACGACAATGCGACGCAAATAATTGAAATGTTTACGTTTTTTTCAACGCCATGGTTCAGCTTAGAGTGATCCGGGGCCCTCCCGGCTCACTCTCAGCCTTGCTCCTGCCCCATGAAGAAGATCGCCCAGCAATTTGGCGTCGCCACTGATTTCGCCGAGGTCGCGGAGCTCTGCCGGAACTGGCAGGTCGCAGCCGAGCCGGGTCGACTGCCTCCCTATGAGGAGATGGCGCTCGGCAGCCTCGGCCGGCTCGCCGACGATCTGGCGCTCGCGACGCGAGAGCGAGGCGGCTCCTATCAAATACTCTATGGCGGCGACGGCGTCGGCGCCTGGCTCGGGGCCGCGCCGCGCGGTCTCGCCGTCGACTCGCTTCCGCGCAATCACGCCGATGCGCTGCTTGATGCGCTGGGGCAGGCGCATCTGCGCGCGACGCCGGCCGGGACTCTCGCTCGCTCTATTCGCGGCGGGCTGGTGCGAACCTGCGAGATCGTCGTCTTTCCGCTCTCCAGCCGCTGGGGCGACGCGCTGTTCCTGATCTTCGTCCGCGAGCGCGCCGCGGCGCATAATCTCGTCGACGCCATCTATCGCGCGACGCGCGACGGACTCCTCACCCTCGCCGCCGTCCATGGAGCGGGGCGCAGCATCGTCGATCTGCAGATCGTCAGCCTCAATGACAGCGCCGCGCGCATTCTCGGCGGCGCCGAGCGCGATCTGCAATGGCGACGGCTGCGCGAGATCGCGCCCGAATGGATGACCAATGGGACGTTCGAACGTCTCGGCGCGATTTTCGAGGCGATGCGGCACGACGAGTTCGAGGTCGAGCGCAGCGCCGGCGGCGAGCGGACGCATTTGCGCGTCGCCGCCTCCCCGATGGGCGATCTCATCGGCCTGACGCTAACCGATGTGACCGAGCTGAAGGAGCGCGAGGCCTCGTTCCGCTTGCTGTTCGAGAATAATCCGATGCCCATGTGGGTCCATGATCCGCAGAGCCTCGGCGTCCTCGCCGTCAATGACGCGGCCGTCGAGCATTATGGCCTGCCGCGCGAGCGCTTTCTCGCCTCGACGCTGTTCGACCTCTATGCGGAGGAGGAATGGCCGGCGCTGGCGATGAGCCGGGATTATCCGGCGCGCCGTCACGCGCCCGACCGCGTCTGGTCGAACCGGACCGCCGGCGGGCGCGTCATCAAGGTGCTGAACTATGGACGCGAGCTCGTCTTCGACAACCGCCCCGCCGTGCTGCTGGCCGTCGTCGACGTGACCGAGCAGCGCGAGGCGGCGGCGCGCATCGCCCATCTCGCTCATCACGATCCGCTGACCGGCCTCGCCAATCGCACCCTGTTCCGCTTGCGGCTGTCGGAAGGACTGGAGCGCCTCGACGAAACGAGCGCGCCGGGCATCGGCGTGCTCTATCTCGATCTCGACGGGTTCAAGGATGTGAACGACGCCTATGGCCATCCCGTCGGCGACCGGCTGCTCGTCGCCGTCGCGGAACGTCTGCGCCGTCTTCTGCCACAGGGCGATCTCGTCGCGCGCGTCGGCGGCGACGAGTTCGCCTTGGTGCAATGCGGCGCGGACCGCGACGAGGCGGAGCGTCTCGCCTGCGTCGTCGTCGAGGCCCTGAGCCGAACCTATGAGATCGACGGACATCAGGTGAATATCGGCGCGAGCGTCGGCGTCTCCGTGGCGCCCAACGACAGCGACGACGCCGACACGCTGCTGAAGAACGCCGATATCGCGCTCTATCGCGCCAAGGCCGACGGGCGCGGCGTGCATCGCTTCTTCGAGCCGCAAATGGCCGCGACCATTCACCAGCGCCGCACGCTGGAGGCCGATCTGCGCCAAGCGCTGCGCGCGGGCGAGTTCCAAATCTATTATCAGCCGATCATCGACATTGTGACCAATGAGATCGTCGCCTCGGAGGCGCTGCTGCGCTGGTTCCATCCGATGCGCGGCTCGGTGCCGCCGAGCGACTTCATCCCGCTCGCCGAGGACACGGGCCTCATCGTGCCGATCGGCGAATGGGTGCTGCGCGAAGCTTGCCGCGAGGCGGCGAGCTGGCCGACGCCGATCGGCGTCAGCATCAATCTGTCGCCGGCGCAGTTCCGCTCGCGCGCGCTGACGCAGGCGGTGGTCTCGGCGCTGGCCTCGAGCGGCCTCGTCGCGCACCGGCTCGAGCTCGAGATCACCGAGACGGTGCTGCTGGCGGAAAATCACGCCAATCTGTCGGTGCTGCACCGGCTGCGCGGACTCGGCGTGCGCATCTCGCTCGATGATTTCGGCACCGGCTATTCGAGCCTCAGCTATCTGCGCTCCTTCCCCTTCGACAAGATCAAGATCGACCGCTCCTTCGTGAAGGAGCTGCCGGAGAATCACGAATGCGGGGCGATCGTGCGCGCGGTCGCCGGCCTCGGCCAATGCCTCGGCGTCGCCACAGTGGCGGAAGGGGTGGAGACGCTCGACCAGCTGGCGCGGCTGCGCCAGGAAGGCTGCACGCAGATGCAGGGCTTCCTGTTCAGCCGGCCGACGCCGGCGGCGGAGCTGCGGCGCATGCTCGCCGGGCCGGAAATCGCGGCGGCGCCTGCGGCTTGAGACCTCACGCGCATGGGGTCAGGAGAGTTCGCGAAGTCGAGACGCCGCGACGCCTCCATCGCCCCTCACCTCACCTCTCCCCGCAAGCGCACGGCTGTCCGGGGAAAATCAGGCATAGGCGAGCTCCAGCTGCCTCGGCGATATGCGCCGCCGCGCGGCCTGATATTTGGGCGGCGGCCGTTCGAGTCTGTCGATCGGTCGCCGCTCGAACAGAAACCTGCCGGCGAGCTCCGAGAACCGCAGATGCGCGAGTTCGATATCGTGGCGGTGGGCGGCGATGCGCAGCAGCACGAAAGCGATCATCGCCGCGATCAGCTGCAGCCGCACGGCGTTCTCGTTTTCGCCGAGAAACTTGCGGATGTTGAGATGCTGCTTGATCCAGCGGAACAGCAGCTCTATGGCCCAGCGCGCCTTGTAGAGCGCGGCGATCTCGACCGCCGAACGCGTCATGTCGTTGGTGATCACGACGATCAGCTGCGGCTTGCCGTCCTTCAGCGCATCGCGTTGAATATGAAGGCGACGCAGCGGCATGGGCAGTTTCGAGTCGCCCTTGCTGGCGAGCTCGACCTCGCAATCCCTGAGCACGGTGTAGCCTTCGCCGCGCGTCTGCGGCATCTCCCGATCCGCGAGGTCGGTGAGGCGGGTGTTGCTCTTGGGGCGCGTGACGAACAAGGCTCGGGCCTCGTGAATGTCCCTCCACCATTTGAAATCATAATAGCCCTTGTCGAAGACATAGGTCGCGCCGGCCTCGATCGGCGTCTTCTTGCCGATCTCGACATCGTTGACATTGGCGGGCGTGACCTCGACGCAGAAGGGGCGGTCGACCCCGGGATCGTAGACGACGTGCATCTTCATGCCGTGGATGCGGCCGTTCGAGCGGGCGAAGTCGTGGAATTTGCTCAACGGGATAGGCGTCGAATCGATGAGGCGCAGCAGCTCGGCGCCGTCGCGGCGCGTTCTGCGGTCGAGTTCGCAGGAGAGGCGCGCGAAAAGATCGGCGAAGACGCCGACGGGCCGGCGTGCGTTGGCTTCGGCGAGGGTGGAGCGGGCGATCCTGCGGACGCCGAGGTGATAATGGGAGCCGCTGTTGGCGTTGAAGGCGGCCTCGAGGCTGCGCAGGCTCGTTTCGCCGCCGAGCTGAGCGGCGATCAGGACGACGAGATGATCCCAGCTCTTGAAGGATTTGTCGTAGGCGTCGCCCTTGTGGCGCGCGACGATTTGGCCGAACGCGCGACGATCGATCGGCTTGAGCAAGTCGACAAAAACGCTATTCTGGAAGCGCATGTCTGGTCCTTTATTTTCCAGTCTCGACAACCGGAAAATACCCCGAAACCTTCGGAAGTACCAGGCATGCGCCCGCGACTTATCGACTCATTCCCCGGACAGCCGTGCCGCAAGCGGGAGAGGAGGCGGCCGGCGCCGCTGGAACAATGAGAGGCTTCAGCGCCGCGCGAAATGATCCGTCGGCAACATGTCGGTCTTGGCGGCGAAGACGCCGGCCTGACCGCAAGTTGAGGCCACGAACAGGCCCGTTTCCGCCCGCGCCGCCGAGCGCGGCGCGCCGATCATCGAGCCGAGCGCCGAGCCCGAGGCCAGCAGCCGCGCCGAGCGCGCCGATGTGAGCGCCTGGAAATTCGAGCGATCGAGCCGGGCCGGGACCAGAGCGATCTTCGCCGCGACAGCCGGCTCGGCCGGCGATTTGGCCACGGCCGAGGACAGACGCAGATCAGCCGACGCCGCGGCGACGCCATCCCGGCGCGGAGCCGCGACGGCGGCGGGCGGCGGGGCGTCCGCATCCGGCGCCACGGTCGGCGCATAAGCGAGCAGAGGCTCGGGCTTGGCGGGACGCGCCTCGGGCGGCGCGGGCGGCGGCGACGCCTCGATGAGATTGGCGATGGCGACGCCCGCGCCCGGCCGCAGCGGAACCGATGCGAAGCCGTCGGAGAGCGCCACGAGGCCATACGGCCGGGCCGGCGGCAGCGGCGCGCCGAGCAGCGCGAGCCCGGACGGACGACGCGGCGGCAGCGGAGCGAGCGCCGGCGTCTCCTCGGCGGCGGCGAGGGGTTCGAGCGAGGCGACCGTCTCCGCCGACGGCTTGATCCGCTCCAGCGCCGGCGGCTCGGCGGGTCCCTGGCGCAGCTGCGTCTCGCCGCGCGGCAGATCGCGCTCGGCGGCGGCGATCGCCCTCTCGGCCCGGCCGCGTCGCGCCGGCGTCCCGGCCGGCGCGGCTTCGGCGCCCTCCTCCTCGGCTTCAGCGGACCGCGCGGTCTGCCGCGGCGCCAGCGACGCCCATTGCTTGCGCGGAGCGGGCGCCGGCGCCGAGACCGAAGCGTCCTCGTCGTCCTCGCCGCCGAACAGGAAGGCGAAGAAGCTCTTGGTCTTGCGCTCGACCGGGGCATAGGTGCCGCCGCGCGCCTCGATCTCGGCCTTGGCCTCCTCATAGCGGGCGAGCGGCTGGTTGTTGGTCGGCAAATGCACCGTCTTGCCGTCCGGGAACAGCCGCACGAGCTGGTCATAGCTCATGCGCGGCCAGGAGCGCACGCTGCCGACATCGAGATGGACGAAGGGCGTCCCGGCGTTGGGGTAATAGCCGACGCCGCCACGCTGCATGCGCATGCCGATCTCGCGGATCGTGGACATGGACATGCCCGGCATGGTCGTGTCCATCGCCTTGCCCAGCATGTGCTGCGAATGGCGCGCCACCGCGCGCGAGCGGGAGCGCAGCATGGCGTTGGTCTCCGGCGAGCGATAGGCGGAGACGACATGCACGGGCTCGTTCGCCCCGGCGTCGCGATAGGCCTGCCACACCACATCGAAGAGGCGCGGGTCCATCTTGGTGGGCTCGTCGCGCCGCCAGTCGCGCAGGAACCAGTTGAGCTGCTCGAGCACGGATTCGTCGTAACGGCCGTTCACCAGATAGGTCGCGGCGATCTGCTCATGCGTATGGGCGTGGTAGAGATAGAGCGTGCGGGTCTCGCCATTGGCGACCGCGCTTTCCGTGAAGGACGGCGCGAGCGCCGCCGCCAGGATCGCGAGAACGCCGGCCGCGCGAATGAGCGCGCGCGACCCTCTGCAGGACGTCAGTCTCCAGCGATCCGTCAAATTATTTCGTCTTTCCGCTGGCGGCGGGCGCGGGCGCCCGACGTGTTGGCTCTCGTTCGCGCGATGGCGCGCGAGCTAGCGAAGGGAAGAGTCACGAATCGGCGAAGCGCCGGATCAGCGCTTCTCCGTGACGCGGAACGCATGGAATCTGCGCAAGCACGCCACGATTTGCCCGCCGACTGTGTCCGTAGAGCAACATCGTGGCGAAAAATAGCCGAGGCGCAATTAGGACACAATGCCTCGCCTACGCTTTTGTCCGATCATCTTTGCGCGAGGCGCGCCGGCAGGGGGAGGACGAAGACGCCGCTGGCGAGGATCGGCTGCCCGCCTGGAATGCGCGGAGGCGGAAGCGCCGGCGGAGGCGGGACCGGGGCGAGCGCCAGCGGCCGGCGCGGCGGCTCGGGAGCCTCGGCGAGGCGGGGGCCGATCGAGGCGGTCGGCGCGGGGTCGACGCCGCGCGCCGGGTCGGGCCGAGCCACAGCGACGCGAATGGGTCCCTGCGGCGCCGGTGCGGAGGGGCCGAAGGCTCCAGCCACGGCGCCGCGCACCGTCTCGGCGAGATCGCCGATGGGGCTCGACGGCGCGGCGGCCAATGCGCTCGCGGTCGGCGCACGCCGGTTCCGCGAGGCGATCATCGTATCGCCATTGCAATTGCGCATCCCGAGCGAAATCAGCTCGGCGCCGGTCAGCACCCTATATTGACGGGTGAGGCCGCCGAGCCGCTGCTGCACCGCCGCCGGATAGGAGTCGAACAGCTGCTGCGAGACGCCGGCGTCGGTCTGTCGGTCGATGGCGTTGTAGGCGAGGTGGAATTTCACCAGCGAATGGGGATAGACGCAGACATTGGGCAGGCTCAGCGCCAATGTGCAGGCCGACCGGCATTCATGCAGACGAACCTCGCGGCCCTCGCGGCGATAGATTTCGGTTTGCGCCTGATAGTCCGAGACGAGACCGCCCACGTCCTTATAGACGATGACCGGCGCCGGAGCGGGCGGCGGCGACAGATAACCCAAGCAACACCTCTGCACTCGACGAGGACGGCCGCGAGGAAAATTCACCATGTCATGGTGAACAACCTCTTAAAGCGTCATCCCCTCACGCCGACCCGCAGCCCCGGCGCGGATCGTTCTTGCAGGACATTGCGGCGAAAATGAAAGAGCGCGGCGGGACGCCCGCCCGTCTTCAGCGACACCTCGCCGGTCGGCTCCACGGCCGCGGAAGTCTCGACGAGGCGGCGGAAATTCTGCTTGTGCAGATGGCGTCCGGCGATCGCCTCCACGGTTCTCTGCAATTCTGTGAGCGTGAAGGCGGGCGGCATCAGCTCGAAGATCACCGGCCGATATTTCATCTTGGCGCGCAGCCGACCCATGGCCGTCGCCAGAATGCGCCGATGGTCGTGCTGCATCGGCGCGCCGAGCGGCGGCGGACGGCTTCCGCGCTGCAGCGCGGCCTCGCGACCGTCGCGCCAGGCTTCCTCGACGAGGCCGGCCTCATAGAGCAGCTCATAGCGTTCCAGCGCGTTTTCTTCGTCGAAGCCGCGGCTCGCCGGCTGAAAGAGGAGATTGACGCGCTCGCGCCGTCGCAGGCCCGAAGAAGACAGAGCAGCCGGCGCCTCCTCGACCCATTGGGCGAGCCCCGGCAGCACGGTGGTCTCCAAGAGCTCGGGTCGGCCCGCGCGCCAGTCCTCCCAGGGAAAGAAGTCGTACCAGCTGCGAAAGCCGGCGAATTCGCCCGTCTGACCCTCGGCGATCCGCGTCAGCGCCAGATAGCCGACGGACACCACATGCGGATCGCGGTCGCCGGCGCGCGCATGGCGGCCGCGGTCGCCGAATGTATAGAGCTGCTCCACATAGCCGAGCGTCATGCCGGTCTGCTCGGCGACCCAGGATCGAAGGCCGATCTCGAAGGTCCGGTGCCGCACCGGATCGAAGGGTCCGGACGGCAGCGAGGCGCGCGTGTCGATCTCGCTCGCGCGCATGGTGAGGATCAGCGGGGCGTCGCCCTGGACGGCGACGATCGCCGCGGTGAGGCCGATCTCGACCGGCAGCGGGCCGGCGGCGGCATGATCGCCCGGTCGATCCTCCGCCGCGCCATGGCGCAAGCTCACGCGAGCTCGAGCGCGAAAGGCGCCCCTTCGAAGCAATCCGCGCCGCGGCCGATGCCCTCGATCGCATCGCTCATGCGGCCGTCGCGGCGCATGATCCGGTCGGCGAGAGCGACGAGGCGGCGATTGGGGGTCGCCGTGGGCGAGGCGCGCCGCAGATCGCGCGCGAGATCGGTCTCGCTGCGCTCCGGCGCGAGGGCGCAGGCCAGAATGAAAGCGGCTGCCGGCGAGCGGCTGACGCCAGCGTAGCAATGAATGACCAGCGGCTCGCGGCGATCCCAGGCGGCGGCGAAGGCGAGCAGCGTCTCGATATGCTCGCCGCAGGCCAGAACATGCCCCTCCTGGCGCACATCGATATCCGACACCGACAGGCGCAGATGCCGTTCGGGGGCGATCTCGCACGGGCGCACGAGAGAGGCGCCCCCGGTCAATATCGTGATCAGCGAACGCGCTCCGCTGGAACGCACAGTCTCGACGACCTTGGTGAGCGAGCAGACGTAGAGGCGCGCCATTTTCACCCCCCCTCGGCCCCTCGTTCGACCGCGGCGAAGCGGGCGAGGAAACGCTGCTGCGCCGCTTCCGCATCGAGCGGGGCGAGCGCCTCCTCGCAGACCTCCAGCGCGATCGCCGGGCGACCGAAGATGCGCTCGGCCTCGGCGTGTGTAAAGCCGGCGAGACCCGTCGCCTCGAAAAAAGCAGCGGCTCGGTCCGCCCGCTTCGCGAGCCGCAGCAGTGCGGCGTCGGGCTCGTGCGGCAGCGAGAATCGTAGCAGGATCGCGGTCAATATGCGTTTCTCGACGCTCTTATAGGCGTCGCCGATGACGGTTTTGAACGGCGAGATCATGTCGCCGATCACATATTCGGGCGCGTCATGCAGCAGCATGAACAAACGTCGCTGCGGCGTCAGCCCCGGCTCCAGCGCGGCGGCGATCGATTCGACCAGCAGGCTGTGCTGCGCGACCGAGAAGATATGCGGCCCGATGGTCTGACCATTCCATCGCGCCACGCGCGCGAGCCCATGGGCGATGTCCTCGATCTCGATGTCGAGCGGCGAGGGGTCGAGCAGATCGAGGCGTCGGCCGGACAGCATACGCTGCCAGGCGCGCGGCGCAGCCTGCGCGGTCTTGCCCTTCACCCGCCGTCTCCGATGACGTCGCTAGAGCGCTATCCGATCCAATTGGAGCGGATAGCGCTCTAGCGTTTTCGTTTGAGCGAATTCTCATCGATCGAACGAGTCCGTTCGATCGGAAAGTGCTCCAGTTCGCCTCGCGACGCCGGACGCCCGGCGCGCGAAGGCGCTGTCCTCGCCCAATATCGTAGAGACGGGCGGCGCGACAAGCGCGCCGTGACGCTCACGTGCGGATTTTGCGCGCAACGGCCGCTCTCGAGGCTCGGCTGGCAAGACTTGGGCGTCGCCCGATTAGCGGCGCTGACGATGCGAGACCGGGCGCGCAACGAAAACCGGCCGGACCTTTCGGTCCGGCCGGCTTTTGTTCGGTATGATTTCGAAGTCGATCAGGGCATGTCGCCGGCGACGAACTTCGGAATGACCGGGCCGCCGATTTCGGTGGCGTAGCGCTTGCCCGACGGGCTGAAGAACATCAGCAGGCCGCCGATCTGGCTGTCCGTGTCATAGGCGAGGTCCGAGAGACGCTCGATGTCCCAACGGGCGTCCTGCACCTTGACTTCGATCGTCTTCGTCTCGCCGGGGGCGAGCGGGGTCGGATCGGTCGACAGGCCACGGTCGGCCAGCAGATAGTCCGGGAACTCCGGCTTGGTCGTGAACACGTCGGGGTTCAGGAAGCGCAGACCCGCCGCCGTATACTCGCCGAGCTTCAGCGGCTCGTCGGTCTTGTTCGTCACCTTCACTTGGATCGTCAGCTCACGGCCCGGCACCTTGTAGACGCCGCCCTTGAGCTCGGCCGTCACCACATGCGGACCAACGCCGGCGGTGCCTTCCTCGATGATCGGCGTCAGCGGCTTCTGCAAGCCGGCCTGCAGCGGGATCGTGCGCGGGAAGGTGCTGTTCGTCACCGCATAGCCGATGATCGTCGCCAGGATCGTCACCGCGAGAACGATCGCGCCCACGCGACGGTCGTCATCGCCGATCTGCTCCTCGTCCTTGCCTTCGCTGATGCGAAGATAAGAAGCGATGATGCCCTTCTTGAAGAACCAGTAGAGGATCCAGGCCGCGGCCGCGATCATCCACGGGAAATGCCAGGCATAGATGCGATCGATGCCATAGGTCTCGAGGTCCACGGTCGTGCCGTCGAGCAGCGTGACCGGATCCTTGAAGTCGGCCATGTCGCCCTTGATCTCGATCCACTGGCCGGGTCCGATGATCGGACCGCCGCCTTCGACGTTGATCTGAGCATGGACGTGCCAGCGCCCGGCGCGGCGAGCCTTCAGATCGATCGAGAACGCATAGTCCTTGCCGACCTCGAGCGACACCGAGCGCGGAGCGAACTGCTCGCCGATGAACTGCGCCGTGCGAACCAGAACCGGGCCGGGCTCGCCGGCGTTCAGGAACGACGACTTCGGATTGGCGACCGCCTGCGGCCACGCCGAGAAGACGTGAACCTTGCCCGACAGAACCATCGACTCGTTGACGTTCAGCGAGGTCTTCGACCACTTCACGTCATACCAGTTCAGCGTGCGCATGCGCAGAAACGCCTGCTGCGACTTCTCGCCGTGCGCTTCCGCCGGGGCCACCGAGGCCGCCGTCGCCGCGACCGCAGCCGCAACGCTCAGGCCGAGGAGCTTTCCGACCCGTCCGGTCGCCAGCTCGGCCATTCTCTCCAGAGCTTTCATGTGAATCTACCTCCCAGTTTTCTCTTCGAGCCCGCCCTGTCCGCATCGCGGAGCGCCAGGCGGCCTCACTCGTCTTCTCCGGAGCGGCCCCTTCGCGGCGATCTCATCGCCGATCCGGGAACCGCTCCTCGTCTTTTCCGAGGAACCAAAGAGAAGCTAATTGCTCTCTTCGATCAGATCTTCTGGATCACCTTGGTGGTCGAATACCACTTACCGACGAACCACCACAGGAAGTAGACCATCATCGACACGAAGCCCGAGAAGAACGCGGCCACCGGAACGACGTCCTTACCGAAGGTGCGCAGCGTGCCGCGCTCGACCATGCGGATATATTCCGGCATCGACGTGCGGACGAAGTGGAAGCCGACCAGATCCGCGAGGGACATCAGCTGACCATGCTGCTCCGTCGCCTGATGCAGAGCCGCGATCGCCGGCCAGTTGTTCGGGTAGAACAGAAGGCCCCAGCCCAGCGAGCCCACAACCGCCGTGATCACATAGGAGCCCGACAGCAGCATGATGATGTCCAGCCACAGCGCCGGAACCACCAGAGCGGACGGGAACACCAGGCTGATCGGGAAATAGGTCCAGCCCCAGAAGTTGCAGTAGCGGTTGATCCACTCGCCGATCAGCAGGCCGAGGACCGCGAAGGTCGCGCCGAACGGCAGCTTGAAGTTCTCCCAGAAGAACGCCTGCGCCGCAGCGGCGAAGGTCACGCCCAGGATCGGAACCACGGTCGGCCACATACGACGGTCTTTCCAGTCGACCCAGAAGTCCCAGTCGCCCGCCGTCAGCATGAAGTGAATGTGGTAGCCGCCCAGCACCGCCAGAAACAGCAGCGTCAGAAGCATCCAATCGGTGGTCTTGACGCATCCCGCCGCTTCCGCGACCGAATGGAAAGGCCCGATTGCCCCCCCGCTCTTCGATGTAGACATCACTCTTCTCCTTGGTGTCGGTCCGCCCGGCGGTTCCCGCCGCAGCCGTCGACCAGTCCCCGACTCTTCTCGCGCCGGGTTGTCTTTCGTGCCTCCCGCTCCCCTCTCTCCCGAACCCCGCCCGAGCCGGCCCCGCGTTGCGCGGCCGTTCGGACGAAGGTCCCGTTCAGGAGACTATCGGATTGCGAGATGTCCGTGCGGACCGCCCGGCCCCTTAAAAAAAGTCGGGCGGTCCAATTCATCTTCAGCCGACCAGGGCCGCGACGCAGTCCTTGCCGATGAGGCGCTTGACGCCCATCAGGATCTGCAGAACGACGCCGAACACGCCGAGCGCCATCCAGCCGAAGAACACGAAGCCCCAATGCAGCGGAGCGACGAACAGCTCTTCCATGAACCAGAAGGTGTGGCCCCACTCGTTCAGGCCGACGTTCGGGATGATCATGAACGGGCCGATGGCGACGATCAGGAACGCCAGCGAGAAGCCATGAGCAAAATACGGAATGCGGGTCTTCGCATAGAAGAACGCGCCCACCGCCATGATCGAGTAGATCGGGTAGCTCATGTAGAACTCGATGATGTGCGACGGCGTGAAGTCCGTGTCGCGAATCACCGTCATGTGCCAGGTGCCGTCCTGCTCCGTGAAGAAGCTCGCGCCCCAGTAAATGGCGACGGCGTAGACCACCAGCCACTCGACCAGGACCACGTGACGGCGCAGCTCCTCGCGCGGAGCGACCGCGTCGACGTTGCGGTCACGGGTCTTCCACAGCCAGCCGGCGAGCGCGAGGCCCGAAACCAGCTCCAGCGGAATCTCGGTCCAAAGGATCGACAGCCAATACGTCTGGAACTCCGGAGCGAACGAGTCGAGGCCCGCGCGCCAGCCGTAGATCTGCTCGTAAATGCGGACGATCAGATAGAAGATGTTCAGGCCGGCGACACCGACCCACATGCCACGCAGATCAACGATCGCGTCCGAGCCGGCGGCTGCGCCGGCTGTTGTCTCTGTTGTTACGCTCATCTCAATCCTCCTAAGTGCTCCCAGGGATTTCGAGGCGGCTCCTCGCGCTCCCCCCTCCCTGCGGGCGAACGCCTTCGTCTTGCCGGTTACGTGAAATATGCGCGTCGTCGCCGACGCGTCTTTCGACCTCCCGTCGCGCCGATCCTCGGTCACCCGAGCCCGGCGTTGTTCTTCTTTGTCGAAGACGAAGTCCCCAAAGCCGCCGCGCAGAACGAGCGCTCCTCCGAACGAAGCGCCCAGGATCCCCCCGAAACGCCCCGCCGAAAACCCTCGTCCGGCGAGCCGCAACCATTTCCGTACGCGTCTTCAATGACAATATCTAATCAGGTAGGCTGTGACAATCTAATGAGCAGTTCTTCGTCTGCCGATAAGATGGCTAGATACGCTCGATAGCCATGCACAAGCCTACCCGAAACGCGCTTGATAGGGATTTTCTATATATTGATATAGCACTGAATATAAATGATTTTTTTGTTTGCTTCGGCCGCTGTGTCGCGCCCTGCCCATAAGGCCAATAAAGCTACCCTTTCAGGCTGCGGCTCTGTGGCTCAGGTTCGGGCGATGGACATTCGTCCCAGGGAACGATCCCCTCCGCCGCACTCTGCTCCGCCGCCTCTGCGACGCTCACTCCGTCGAGCCGCAGATCGCCGGCGATCTCCGCCAGCGGCTTCAGCACGAAGGCGCGCGCGAATAGCTCCTTGTGCGGCAAGGTCAGCTCGGGATCGTCGAGCGTGTGGTCGCCGAGAAAGAGAATATCGACGTCGATCAGACGCGGACCCCAGCGGCGCGTGGCCGCGCGACCCATATCGGCCTCGATGGTCTTGACGGCGGCCAGCAATTCGTAGGGCGAGAGCCGCGTCCAGCCGAGCGCGCAGGCGTTGGCGAAATCGCCCTGATCGAGATCGCCCCAGGGCGGCGTGCGATAGAGGCGCGAGACGGCGTCCAGAGTCGCGATCCCACGCGCGCCGACGAGCCGAATCGCCTCCCTGATATTGGCCGGCTTGTCGCCGAGATTGCTGCCGAAGCCGAAGCCGACGCGGGTCAGATCGCTCATTTCGTCTCCTGCGGGCGCCGCCGCAACGTCTCCAGCACGGCGAAGGCCGCCTTGTGCTCGGCCGCGTCATGCACGCGGAACACATGCGCCCCCTCCATGGCGGCGATCAGATTGGCGGCGATGGTGGCGATGAGCCGCGCATCGACCTCGGCGCCGAGCAGCGCGCCGAACAGGCGCTTGCGCGAGACGCCGATCAGGAGCGGCAGGCCGAAGCCGCGGAGCTCGGGGACCGCCCGCAGAGCGGCGAAATCCTGCTCGCGGGTCTTGCCGAAGCCGACGCCCGGATCGAGCAGGATGCGGCTCCTCGGAACGCCCGCCGATTCGGCGATGGCGAGCGAGCGCTCGAAGAAGCGGCGCATGTCGTCGACGATGTCGATGCTGTCGTCGACGCTCTCGCGATTATGCATGACGACGACCCCCGCTCCCGCCTCGGCGATCGCAGGAGCCATGTCGGGATCGCGCTGCAGGCCCCAGATGTCGTTGACGACCGCCGCCCCGGCGGCGAGCGCGCGCCGCGCGGTCGCCGCCTTGTAGGTGTCGATCGAAACCGGCGCGCCGCACTCTTCGACGAGCGCCGCGAGCATGGGCCGGAGCCGCGCCCATTCCTCCTCCGCCGTGAGCGGCGTATGGCCGGGACGCGTCGATTCGGCCCCGACGTCGACAATGTCGGCGCCGTCGGCGACGAGCTTCTTGGCCTGCGTCAGCGCCGCCTGCGGCGCGAGGAAGCGCCCGCCGTCGGAAAAGGAATCGGGCGTCACATTGACGATGCCCATGATCACCGGCCGCGTTCCGATGAGCGAGAAGAATCGCTCGCGCGACGCGTTCGTCGTCGTCACTGGATTTCTCCGAAGATGAAGCGAGCGCTCAGCTCAGTCGTATTTGATATAGGCGAAACGCTGGTCGCTCTCCGGCGTCCCCTCGAGCGCCCCGCCCTCCTGGCCCGGCCGCCAGCAGACGACGTCCTCGATTCTGCGCGCGAGCTCGAAGTCCTTGTCGGTAATACCCTTGGCCGTATGGGTCATCAACCGCACCTCGAGCCAGGCATAGGATAGAGTGATGTCCGGATGGTGCCAGGCTGCCTCGGCGAGATGGCCGATCGTGTTGACGGCCATCAGCGTGCCCTTCCAGCCGTGGGTCTTGTATTTGCGGCGGATCCAGCCGTTCTCGAGCCGCCAGCGCGGCAGCTCGGCCGCGAGGCGGGCCGTGACCTCGTCCTCGGTAAAGACGCGCTCCTCTTTCGCCATCTCGTCCCCTCCTCGTCTCGGCCGGCGCGCGGGCTCTTGCCTTCGCACGCGCGGCGCCTTACTCGGCCTTTTCGCATCGCGCCAGCGCCTCGAGGGTTGCCGGCGCGCGCCGGGAAGCGAGATATAGCGGAAAATCCGCGAGAAGTCTGAAAACGAGGCGCCATGCCGACCAGAGTGAGCGTCGCCGCCGCTGCGAGACTGCACCTCGGCTTTCTCGACATGAACGGCGCCCTCGGCCGCAAATTCGGCGGGCTCGGGCTGTCGATTGATGCGCCGGCGACTAGGCTGACGCTGGAACATGCGGAAACAACGAGCGTTTTCGGCCCCGACGCCGAACGCGCGGCCGCTCTGCTCGAGCGCGCCGCCGCCGCCCATGCGCCCGGCAGGCGGTATCGGCTCGTCATGGAGGAGGCCATTCCGCCGCATTCCGGGCTCGGCTCGGGCACGCAGCTGGCGCTGGCGGTCGCCGCGGCGCTGCGACGGCTCGAGGATCTGCCACAGGATGTCGAGGCCGACGCTGCGCTGTTGCAGCGCGGCGCCCGCTCCGGCCTCGGCGCCGGGCTGTTCTCGCGCGGCGGGCTGGTGGTGGATGGGGGCCGCGGCGCCGCGACGCGGACGCCGCCGGTCGTCTCCCGCCTGCCGTTCCCGCCCGACTGGCGCATTCTCCTCGTCTCGGACCCAACCGCGGTCGGCCTGCACGGCGCAGAGGAGCGCAAGGCCTTCGCCGAGCTGCCGGCCTTTTCCGAGACCGACGCCGGACGGCTCTGCCGACTGGTGCTGATGCAGGCGCTGCCAGCGGCGTCCGAGGCGGATTTTGCGGGTTTCGGCGCGGCGATCACCGAGATTCAGGCCATTGTCGGCGATTATTTCGCTCCGGCGCAGGGCGGGCGGCGTTTCACCAGCGCGGCGGTGGAGCGTCTGCTCGCCGGGCTCGCCGAGGCGGGCGCGACCGGCGTCGGCCAGACCTCCTGGGGCCCGACCGGCTTCGCCTTCGCGCCGAGCGAGGCGGAGGCGCAGCGGCTCGCCGCGCGCGCCCGCGACATGAGCGCGGCGCACGGGCTGACGATCGCGGTCGTGGCGGGGCTCGACAAAGGCGCGAAGATCGACGCCGTCTATGCGCGGATCGCCTGAGTCTCAGGCGCGGCGCGGGCGCAGCTGCGAGAGCCGCAGGCCGAAGAGGCGCAGCGCGCCGAGCAGGACCGCCGCATAAGCGAGGCCTCCCGCCGCGCCGAGAAGGGCCAGCGCCGTCACATTGCCGAAGCCGCCGAGAGCGCCGCCGAGCCGGGCCGCCGGGCCATAGCCGAAGACGGCGACGAGAACCAGCGGGACGCAGGCGACGAGGCTGGCGATGGAGACGCGCAGAAAAATCTCATCGAAGCGCATGGCGCCGCGATGCAGAGCGATGCCGATCAGCGCAGTGAGATTGATCCAGAGGCCGACCGAGGTGGCGGTGGCGAGGCCGACGGCGCCGAGCGGGCGATAGAGAACGACCTTCAGCGCGACATTGACGGCGACGGCCCCGAGCGCGACATACATGGGCGTGCGTGTGTCGCCCTGCGCCTGAAAGCCGGCGCGCGCCGAGGAAATCAGCACCAGCGCCATCAGCCCGCCGCCATAGGCGGCGAGCACATCGGCCGAGCGCAGCGCATCGGCGGCCGTGAAGGCGCCGCGCTGGAACACGCCGCTCATGATGAGCTCGGGGATGGTGACGAAGGCGATGAAGAAGGGCGCGGCCAGCGCCACGGTGAGCGCCATCACTCGGTTCTGCGCCGCATGGGCGCCGGCGGCGTCGCCGGCCGCGAGGCGGCGGCTCATCTCCGGCAGCAGCACCGTGCCGGCGGCAATGCCGATGACGCCGTTCGGCAGCTGATAGATGCGGTCGGCGTAAGTGATGGCCGAAAGGCCGCCGTCCGGCAGCATGGACGCGATGATCGTGTCGGCGAAAATGGCGATCTGGCCGCTGGCCGAGCCGATGACCGCCGGGCCGAGCATCAGAAAGAAGTCGCGCACGCGCTTCCAGCGCGGCCGAGCGAAGCCCTCGAGCACGCCGGCGAGACGGGCGTCCGCCATCAGCAGCGCGAGCTGCAGCGCGCCGGAGACGGTGACGCCGACGCTCGCCGCGACACCGGCGTTCGGAAACAGAAAGGCGAGGGCGAGCGCCGCCATCACCGAGAGATTGAGCAGATTGGGCGCGAAGGCCGGCGCGGCGAAGCGGCCATTGGCGTTGAGCGTTCCCTGATGCAGCGTCACCAGGGTCATGCACAGCAGATAAGGGAAGGTGATGCGCGTCAGCGTCACCGCCAGCTCGAATTTCTCCGGCCGATCGTCGAGGCCCGGCGCCAGCAGCGCGACGAATTGCGGCATGAATGCGTAGGCGAGCGCCAGCAGCACGAGCTGCGACGCCAGCAGCAGCGTGAAGACCTCGCTCGAGAACTCCTTGGCGGAGGCTTTGCCTTCGCGCTCCAGCGCCTTGGAGTAGCAGGGCACATAAGCGGCGTTGAAGGCGCCCTCGGCGAAAATGGCGCGGAAATGATTGGGCAGGCGGAAGGCGATGAAGAAGGCGTCCGAGACGAAGCCGGCGCCGAGAATCGCCGACAGCATGACGTCGCGGAAGAAGCCGGTGATGCGCGAGAGCAGCGTGAAGCCGCCGACCGAGAGCAGGTTGCGGATCATCGGCGGCGTCCCTGTCGAAAATCGGCGAAGCCAGGGGCCGCCCCGCGGCTCTGGATCGCTTCGCTCGCGATGACGACCGGAGACCCCAGCGCTCACCGCTCCTCCACTCCGAGCCGCTCGGCGACGAGATAGAGCGGGCGGCCTTTCACCTCGGCGAAGATCAGCGCGATATATTCGCCGAGCACGCCCAGCGAGAACAATTGCATGCCGCCGAAAAAGGCGATCGAGACGATGAGCGAGGCGTAGCCGGGAACATCGACGCCATAGATGACCGTGCGCCAGAAATAGAAAGCGGCCATGGCGAGCGCGAAGGCCGAGACGCCCATGCCGACATAGGCCCAGATCTTCAAGGGCGCCGAGGAGAAGGACATGAGTCCGTCGAGCGCGAAACGGATCAGCTTGCCATAGCTGAATTTCGAGCGGCCCGAGGCGCGCTCCTCGACGTCGAAGGGGACGCCGACCGATTTGAAGCCGATCCAGGCGAACAGGCCCTTGGAGAAGCGCGCCCGCTCGCGCATGCGCGACAGCGCGTCGATGGCCTGGCGGTCGAGCAGGCGGAAGTCGCCGGCGCCGCGTGGGAGAGAGGTCTCGCCGAAGCGGTCGAACAGGCCGTAGAACAGATTGGCGAACAGGTTGCGCAGAGGCGGATCGCTGGAGCGGTCGCGGCGCACGCCATAGACGTTCTTGTAACCCTCCCGCCATTTGGCGATGAATTGTGGCACCACCTCGGGCGGATGCTGCAGATCGGCGTCCATCAGCACCACGGCGGCGTCGCGCGCATGGTCCAGCCCTGCGGCGATAGCGATCTCCTTGCCGAAGTTTCGGCTGAAGGACACCGCCTTGATCCGCGGATCGACGGCGTTGAGGGCGCGCAGCGTCTCGAAGGTGGCGTCGCTCGAGCCGTCGTCGACGAAGACGATCTCGAAGGAGCGGGCGCAGGCCTCGAGAGCCGCCGTCAGCCGCGCCGCCAGCGGGCCCAGATTTTGCGCCTCGTTGAAGACGGGAACGGCCACGGATATTTCCGGCGGCGAATTTTCGGCTATATCGACCATTGCTCGCTCTATGCTTCGAACGGGGCAAGACCTAGGCGGGCGCGCGAATTTGCGCAACAGGGGAGAGCGCGGGGAACGGGCGATCGGCTGAAGATCGAGATCCCCGACCCTCGTCCTGAGGAGCCGCCGCAGGCGGCGTCTCGAAGGGCGGCCGTGAGGCGAAGTCTCGAGGTTTCGCCCCGTTGTCGTCGTTCGAGACGCCCGTTTCTCGGCTCCTCAGGATGAGGGACGGGGTTATATGCTTCACCCGATTCTCGGAGTGCGGGAAAGCCCCCGAAGATTTTGTTCAAACTCCCGGAAGCGAGGCGACGAAGGCATGGCGGCGAGATCGATCACGCTCTGCGCGGATGATTATGGTTTGTCGATGGGCGTCAGCCACGGCATTCTCGAGGCGCTCGAGGCGGGCCGGCTCTCGGCCGTCTCGGCGATGACCAATGGCCTGGTCTGGCCGGCGATGGGCTGCGAGCTGGCGCGTCGGCGGCTCGACGCCGATATCGGCCTGCATTTCAATCTGACGCTCGGCGCGCCTCTGTCGCCGATGCCGAAATTCGCGCCCAACGGAATGCTGCCGCCGGTCGGCGAGGTGATTCGCGCCGCCATGCGCGGCCGGCTGCCGATGGACGAGATCAAGACCGAGATCGAGCGCCAGCTCGACCGCTTCATCGCCGTGATGGGCCGCGCGCCCGACCATCTCGACGGCCATCAGCATGTGCATGCGCTGCCGGGAATCCGCACGGCGCTGCTCGACGCGCTGGAGCGCCGCGACCTCGGCGGCCGCGTATGGCTGCGCGACGCCGGAGACAAGCTGTTTCGCATCGTCCTGCGCGGCTCGGACATGCGCAAGGCGCTGGCGGTGCGCGCCATCGGCCGCGGCTTCGAGCGCGAGGCCAGGGAGCGCGGCTTTCCGCTCAATGACGGCTTCGCCGGCTTCTCGGACTTCGATCCAGAGGGCGATTATGCGGCGCGCTTCGAAAATTATCTGCGCGCGCCGGGCGAGCGCCATCTCGTGATGTGCCATCCCGGCCGCGTGGACCAGGACCTCATCGCGCTCGATCCGGTGACGGTGACGCGCGAGCAGGAGCTCGCCTTTCTGCTCTCGCCCGTGTTCGAGGAGGTGATGACGCTGCGCGGCGCGCGGCTCGGGCGGCTGGGGCGGGCGTGATCCCGCAAGCCGCAGCGGATCGCGACAACCGGCAAAGCCATCGCCAACGCATAGAAATCCGTTTAGAACAATGACGATCGAGCTGCGGTCGCCTTCGGTCGTCCGGATCGTCGTATCCGGACGACCGAACATCGAGTGACCGCCGGCCAAGAACGCCCGCGACAGGCGAGATCGCCCGATGCAGAACAAGACGCATTATTTCGCCTCGGCCGCGGCGCATTTTCTGCACGCTTGGTTCATCTGGGCGATTCTGCTCTCCTACCTGGCCGCGGCGCTGTTTCCGCAGCTCGGGCTGTGGATGCGCAAGTTGGATTTGGGGAGCGCCGTCACGCCTCTGGGAGAGATCAGGCTCGGCCTGCCTCCCTTCCTGCTCGCGCTGCTCCTCTTCAACGCCGGTCTCGGCATTTCGCCGACCGAGCTGAAAAACGCGCGCAGCAAGGCGGCGATGATCTTCGCCGGCCTGCTCGGCAATGTCGCCGCCCCGCTGCTGGCGATCTTCCTCGTCAGCGTCGCGATGACGCAATGGCATAATCCGGAGGAATCTCAGCAATTATTGGTCGGCCTCGCGCTCGTCGCGGCCATGCCGATCGCCGGCGCCTCGACGGCCTGGGCGCAGAACGCCGGCGGAAGCCTCGTGCTCAGCCTCGGCCTGGTGCTGCTCACGACGCTGCTCAGCCCGCTGACGACGCCGCAGATTCTCCATGCGGTCGGCTGGCTGACGACCGGCGACTATTCCGAAGATCTGCATGAGCTGGCGTCGGGCGAGGTCGCCTCTTTTCTCGGAGCATGGGTGATCCTGCCATCGCTGCTCGGATCGAGCTGCCGCGCAGGGCTCGGCGACCATCGCTTCGCGCGACTGCTTCCCTATGTGAAGCTGCTCAACTTCCTCGTCATCATTCTCCTCAATTACTCCAACGCCACACTCGTGCTGCCGGGCGTCGTCGCGAGCCCCGACGCGGATTTCCTGGCGCTCGTCGCCGTGGTCATCGGACTGCTCTGTGTCGTCGGCTTCGGCAGCGGCCTGCTGATCTCGACCCTGCTCGGCGCCAGCCGCAACGACACGGCGTCTCTGATGTTCGCGCTCGGAATGAACAACAACGGCTCCGGGCTCGTGCTCGCGTCGGTCGCTCTCGCCGATCACCCGCAGGTCATGCTGCCGATCATTTTCTACAATCTCGTGCAGCATCTCGGCGCGTCCGTGGTCGACGTCGGCCTTTGTCGTCGCGGCGCGTCGCGCTGAGCGTCACGCGATATCGAGGCCGAGGTCGAGCGTTCGCGCCGAATGAGTGAGCGCGCCGACCGAGACGAGGTCGACGCCGGTCTCGGCGATGGCGGCGATCGTCTCCAGCGTCACGCCGCCCGAGGCTTCCGCGATCATGCGGCCGCCGATCAGCGCCACCGCCTCGCGGAGCAAGGGCGGCGGCATATTGTCGAGCAGCACGATGTCGGCGCCCTCGGCGAGGACCTCGCGCAATTGGTCGAGCGTGTCGACCTCGATCTCGATCTTCACCATATGTCCGGCGAAAGCCTTCGCCGCGCGCAGGGCGGGCGCGACGCCGCCGGCGACGGCGATGTGATTGTCCTTGATCAGCACCGCGTCATCGAGGCCGAAGCGGTGATTGGCGCCGCCGCCGCAGCGCACCGCATATTTCTCGAAGGCGCGCAGCAGCGGCGTGGTCTTGCGCGTGTCGCACACCTTGGCCTTCGTCTGCGCGATCCGCTCGGCGTAGCGCGCCGTCAGCGAGGCGATTCCGCAGAGGCGGCCGAGGAAATTGAGCGCTACTCGCTCCGTCGAGAGAATGGCGCGCGCCGGGCCTTCGATGCGGGCCAGAACCTCGCCTTTCGCGATGCGCTCACCGTCCTGCGTCATCGCCTCGAAAGCGACCGACGAGTCTACGAGACGAAAGGCGCGGGACGCTATGTCGAGACCGGCGACGACGCCCGCCTCGCGCGCGGCGATGACGGCGCAGGCGCGCGCCGCCTGCGGTATCGTCGCCTGCGTGGTGATGTCGCCGGCGCGGCCGAAGTCCTCGGCCAGCGCGGCGCGCACCGCGTCCTCGACGAGCGCGGGAGGGAGCGTCCAGCCCGTCATCACAGCGCCTCCTCGGCGAGGGCGCGCGCCTGCGCCAGCGTCATATAGGAACGCTGCGCCAGCGCGGCGTCGGCTTGCGGGAAATCGGAGCGGAAATGCCCGCCGCGGCTCTCGCGCCGCGCCAGCGCCGCGCTGGCGACGAAGAGAGCGGTCGTCGCCATATTGCGCAATTGCGCATTGGTCGTCGCCGCCTCTATGCTCAGAATCGCGCACGCCGCGCGCGCGAGCCCGGCGCGATCGCGAATGACGCCGACATCGCGCGCCATCACATCGCGCAGTTCCTCGACGAGCGCAGCGTCGAGCGCGTCCTGCGCTCGCGCGGAGTCGAGATTTTGAACAGACGGCGCCTCTTCGCTCATATCGCGAAGATCGTCGGCGATGCGGGCGGAGAACACCAGCGCCTCGAGCAGAGAATTGGAGGCGAGCCGATTGGCGCCATGCACGCCGGTGGAGGCGACCTCTCCCGCCGCCCACAGCCCCGCGAGCGAGGTCCGTCCCCGCGCATCGGTGGCGACGCCGCCCATATGATAATGCGCCGCCGGCGCGATCGGTATCGGCTGCCGCACCGGGTCGACGCCACCCGTCCTGCAGCTCGCATAAACGGTCGGAAAACGCGTCGGAAACTCCGCGCCGACGGCGACCCGCGCGTCGAGAAAGGCGCCGCGTCCGGCGGCGATCGAGGCGAAGACGCCGCGCGCGACAATGTCGCGCGGCGCGAGCTCGGCGGCCGGATCGATATCGGCCATGAAGCGGCGGCCCGCCCTGTCGACGATGGTCGCGCCCTCGCCGCGCAGAGATTCGGTCGCGAGCGGCGCCGGATCGGCGCCGATGTCGATCGCCGTCGGGTGAAACTGCACGAATTCGGGGTCGGCGATCAGCGCGCCGGCGCGGGCGGCGATGGCGAGGCCGATGCCGCATGCTTCGTTCGGATTGGTGGTGACGCGATAGAGATGGCCGATTCCGCCGGTCGCCAGCACGACGGCGGGCGCGAGGAAGTCGCGCGTCGCGCCGCCCCGATGCAGCGCGCGCAAGCCGATGACGCGGCCGTCTCGCATCAGCAATTCCTGCGCCGAGAAACCTTCGACCAGCTCGATCGACGAAGAGGCGCGGGCGGCGCGGACCAGCGTCTCCATGATGGCGCGGCCCGCCGTGTCGCCCTTGACGCGCACGATGCGCCGCTCGGAATGCGCGGCCTCGCGCGAGGGCGTGAAATTGCTCCCCTCGCGATCGAAAGGCACGCCGAAGGAAAAGAGATCGTCGATGCGCGCGCGCGCCTCACGGGCCATGCCCAGCGCGACCTCGGCGTCGACGATTCCGGCGCCGGCCTTCACCGTATCCTCGGCGTGACGCTCGGGCGAATCGGTGTCGAGCACCGCCGCCGCCACGCCGCCTTGCGCCCAGAAGGAGGCGGCGCCTTCGTCGACCGCTCCGGGAGTCAGCACGGCGACGCGACGCGGCGCGAGCTTCAAGGCGCAGAAAAGGCCGGCGAGGCCGCCGCCGACGATGAGGATTGCAGGCCGCTCTGTCGATTTGGCGCTTTGTGTCATCCGACCGCCGAGCTCCTGCGAGCGAGCCTGACGGCTCGCGTTCCACGAGCGCGCTCGGACCGCGAGCCTTCAGCCTCGCGTCTCGCAGCGATGCGCGCCATCAGTCGACCGCGACGGCGGCGAGCTTGGCGAGCGCCTCGCTCTCGCGCGCGATCGCCGCGGCGACGAGCGCGCGCGTGCGCTCGGGCAGAGGCAGAGCGAGCGCCGCCGCATGGCCCTTGGGCGACATTTTGCACAAAGTCTTGGCCAAGATGTCGACGATCTTGTCGTCGTCATAGTCCTTATATTTTTCGTGGAAGTCGTCGAAATAATGCTCGAGGAAGACGATCGCCGCGACATTCTCCAGCGCTTGGGATTCGCGCTCCTTCTTCAGCTTTTCCTTGCGGATCAGCGAGCCGACGTGCGCGACGCCCTCCTCGTCATAGCCATGCGCGCGCATCAGCTCGCCGACGAGCCGCGCGTGATGGACGCGGCACTCCTTGCGCCATTCGTTGTAGCCGTGCCGCCCGAGCGGGAAATTTTCGCGCGGGATGTCCCATCGGCGCAGATGCTGCGCGCGCGCGGCGATCTTCAACAGCTCGGAAGCCTCCGGATAGGTCGCCGCGAGGCGGGCGGTCATGCGCTCGGCATAGACGATCTCGAACGGCGTTTCGGCGCCGTCGATCTCGACCTTGCGCGGATCATCGGCGTTGGCGGCGTCGATCGCCGCGACGAGGGTCTCGAAACGGCTCATGGTCGCTCCCTGCGAATGCGAGCCTTCAAAGCTCGCCGTCCCTCACCCGACGTCGATCATTCGCTGAACGCTTCTGCGCGCACGCTCGGCGATCATCGGATCGACCGTCACCTCCTCGCGCATGTAGAGCAGCGAGTCGAGGATCTTCGGCAGAGTGATCCTCTTCATATGCGGACAGAAATTGCACGGACGCACGAATTCCGTGCCGCTCGTCTCGGCCGCGACATTATCCGCCATCGAGCATTCGGTGACGAGCAGCACGCGCGCCGGCTTGTTCCGCCGCACATAGTCGATCATCGCCGCGGTCGAGCCGGCGAAGTCGGAAATCTCGACCACTTCGCGCGGGCATTCGGGATGGGCGATGATGGTCAGCCCCGGATGATCGGCGCGATAGGCCTCGAGCTCCTGCGGCGTGAAGCGCTCATGCACCTCGCAGGCGCCGTGCCAGGCGAGAATCTTCACCTTGGTCTGCGCCGCGACATTCTCGGCGAGATAACGATCCGGCAGCATGATGACGCGATCGGAGCCGAGGCTCTCGACGATCTTCAGCGCATTGGACGAGGTGCAGCAGATGTCGACCTCGGCCTTCACCTCGGCGGAAGTGTTCACATAAGCGACGATCGGAACGCCCGGATATTCGGCGCGCAGCGCGCGCACATCGGCGGCGGTGATCGAAGCGGCGAGCGAGCAGCCGGCCTCCGAGTCCGGCGTCAGCACGATTTTCTCGGGGCTCAGAATCTTCGAGGTCTCGGCCATGAAATGCACGCCGCCCTGCACGATGACCTCGGCCTCCGAGGCCGCCGCCAGCTTGGCGAGCTGCAGGCTGTCGCCGACGTAATCGGCGACGCAGTGGAAGATCTCCGGCGTCTGATAATTATGGGCCAGGATGACGGCGTTGCGCTCGCGCTTCAGCTCGTTGATCGCCTTCACATAAGGCGCGTGGAACGGCCATTCGATCGGCGGAATGACCTTGGCGACCCGCGCATAGAGGTGGGCGGTGGCGGCCTCCACGTCCTTGTTCCAGGCGAGGACGGGCGCCGGGAGAATCGGGAAACGGCGCGCTGCGCCGGGCGTCGCGAGGGACGGCGGGATGGGAGCCGCGGCTTTGTCGCCAGTCTGAAACGGCAGGGTCATGACCTTGCTCCGAACTAACTTATGCTCAGTAAGAGCATAAGTCGGCCGATCAAAAACTCCCACGGGCGACGCTCGAAGGAGCAGGATGGTTCAGCTTAGAGGCTGTATGACAATTCGGCAACCCTCGCCGAGCTGTTGCGAGGACACATATGCTCCTGGTGAGCATATGTCAAATGCGCCCCGAAATTCATTCGTGCTTGCGAGAGCCGAAGCGATTCCGCGAGCCGGCGGGCGGCTCGCGGATCTTTTGCGGCGCATCAACGCGCGAAGACAGCGCCTTTCCGCTTCAACATGCCGCGGTCGACATAGCCGGACTTGCCCTCATAAGTCACCTTGCACCAGCCGTTGGTCCAGCCCTGCTGACAGGCGGAGGCGGCGACCTTGCGGCCGGGCGGGATGTTGGCGATCACCTTCCATTTGTTGCCGGGGCCGGAGCGCACCGCGGTGATGTCGCGCGTCACCAGCGGCGCGACGACGACGCTGCTGCTGGTCGGCGCGAGCGTGTTGGCCGGCACGAAGCCCATCTTGCCTTTGAAGTGGACCTGACACCAATCACGCTTCCAGCCGGGCCCGCAATTGTCGAGCTGCACTTTCGCGCCGGCCGGAATCTGCGCGATCACCGGCCATCGGGCGCCGGGACCGGAGCGCATGCTGGACACATCCGTGGCGATGCGCGGCGCCGCGGCGGCGGCGGCGGCGACGACGCAGAAGAGCGCCGCGACGAGCGGCGATGCGGGCCGAATTTGCATGGCGATCTCCTTTAATTTCACTGAAATTGTCGAGATAGGGCGTCTCGAACGGGGCAGACCGAGAACTCCTATCGAGGTCCTTGGTTCCGCCGTCGCTTTCGAGCGATCTGGTTGAGGATTTCTCGAGCATTCGAGCGCGTTCGCGGGATGGCTCGCGCAAGAGAAGCTGCTATAGACCGCCCTCATGCCGCAACGATCGCCGCCCCTCGCCTTTCCGCATCGCCATCTGCTCGGGATCGAGGGGCTGAGGCGCCCGGACATAGAGACGCTGCTCGATATGGCCGAGGATGCGATCGAGGTGTCGCGCCAGGTCGAGAAGAAGCGCGCCACGCTGCGCGGCCGCACCCAGGTCAATCTGTTCTACGAGGCCTCGACCCGCACCCAGGCCTCGTTCGAGATCGCGGGAAAACGCCTCGGCGCCGATGTGATGAACATGTCGGTCGCCAACTCCTCCGAGAAGAAGGGCGAGACGCTCATCGACACGGCGATGACGCTCAACGCCATGCGCCCGGATATTCTGGTGATCCGCCATGCGCAAGCCGGCGCCGTGCATCTCCTGGCGCGCAAGGTGGATTGCGCCGTGGTCAACGCCGGCGACGGCGCCCATGAGCATCCGACCCAGGCGCTGCTCGACGCGCTGACGATCCGCCGGCACAAGGGCCGCATCGAGGGCCTCACCGTGGCGATCTGCGGCGACGTGCTGCATTCGCGCGTCGCGCGCTCCAACATCATGCTGCTCGGCGCGCTCGGGGCGCGCGTGCGCGCGGTCGGGCCTTCGACGCTCGCGCCCGATTTTCTGGCGCGGCTCGGCGTCGATGTGTTCCACGACATGCGCCGCGGCCTCGACGGCGCCGACATTGTGATGATGCTGCGGCTGCAGCGTGAGCGCATGAACGGCGCCTTCGTGCCGAGCTCGCGGGAATATTTCCACTTCTTCGGCCTCGACGAGGAGAAGCTGCGCTACGCCGCGCCTGACGCTCTGGTGATGCATCCGGGGCCGATGAATCGGGGCGTCGAGATCGACTCGAGCGTGGCCGACGGCGCGCGGTCGCTCATTCGCGATCAGGTGGAAATGGGCGTCGCCGTGCGCATGGCGGTGCTGGAGGCGCTCGCGCAGCATCTGCCGAATGTGTAGAATGCGGCGTCCGCTGTTCCGAGGGGGCTCCGCATGCTGAAGATCCTACGGCTGCTCGCGCTGTTTCTCGAAAGCATTCTCCAGCAGTTCATCAATGGAATCGGCATTGTGGGGCTGATGGCGGCGCTCGCCGCCGGCTTCCTGCGCGCGCCGTGGTGGAGCGTGCTGGTCCTCACCTTCGGCTTCGGCGTCGGAGTCGATTTGTTCTTCGAGGGGCAGATCGCGATCTCGGACAAATCCGCGAGCGCCAGCGAGCGGCTGATCTGGCTGCTGCTGATTTACTTCTTCATTTCCGTCATCGGCTATCTCGCCGGACGGCTCGGGCGCCGGCACATGGAGCGGCGCGGCCGAGCCGCGCCGCATTTGCAGGTCAAATCCCCTCGAAAAGCGCAGTCGAAAGATAGCGCTCGGCGAAATCCGGAATGATCAGCACGATGTTCTTGCCCTCGGCCTCCGGCCGCGCGGCGATCTCGAGCGCGGCGGCGACCGCCGCGCCGGACGAGATGCCGACCGGAATGCCCTCGACGCGCGCGAGCTGACGCGCGGTCTCGAACGCCGTCGGATTGCCGATGGTGACGACCTCGTCGATGACGCCGCGGTCGAGGATCGGCGGCACGAAGCCGGCGCCGATGCCCTGAATCTTGTGCGGTCCCGGCGGGCGGCCGGACAGAACCGCCGAATCCTCGGGCTCGACGGCGACGATCTTGATGCCGGGACGGCGCGGCTTCAGCACCTGGCCGACGCCGGTGATGGTGCCGCCGGTGCCGACGCCGGAAATGAAATAATCGATCTCGCCCTTGGTGTCGTTCCAGATCTCCTCGGCCGTGGTCAGCCGATGGATCTCCGGATTGGCGGGATTTTCGAACTGCTGCGGAATGACGGCCCCCGGGTTTTCGGCGGCGAGCTCGCCGGCCTTGGCGACGGCGCCCTTCATGCCCTGGGCGGCCGGGGTCAGCACCAGCTCGGCGCCGAGCAGGGCGAGCACGCGCCGGCGCTCCAGAGACATGGATTCGGGCATGACCAGGATCAGGCGATAGCCGCGCGCCGCGGCGACGAAGGCGAGCGCTATGCCGGTGTTGCCGGAGGTCGGCTCGATGAGCAGGGTCTCGCCGGCCTTGATGCGGCCGCTCTTCTCCAGCGAATCGATGAGATTGACGCCGATGCGGTCCTTCACGCTGGCGAGCGGGTTGAAGAACTCCAGCTTGCCGATGATATTGGCCTTGACGCCCTTCTCCTTGGCGAGGCGATCGAAGCGCACGAGCGGCGTGTCGCCGATCGTCTCGGTGATCGAATCATAGATGCGCCCGCGTCCGGGCTTGTGGGCGATCGCTGTCTCCGACATGAAATTGCTCCTTGGGCTGTTCCTCGTCCTTCGATCTTTGGAAGGCGTCTCCGCCTTGCAAGCTTCGCGCTACGATCCCGCGCTATTCGGCCGCCGCCTCGGCGATCCGGCGCGCCCGCGGCGGCGCCGCGACCTCGTCGAGCGGCAGCGCCGTCGTCGCCTTGATGCGCTCCATGGCGAAGCGGGAGACGACATTGCGCAGCGGCGCGATCGCGATCAGACGTTTGTAGAAGACGTCGAAGGCCGCCATATCCGGCACGACGACGCGTAGCACATAGTCGACGTCCCCCGCCATGCGATAGAATTCCACGACCTGCGGCATCGCCGCGACGGCGCGGGTGAAGCGCTCGAGCCAGAGGTCCGAATGCTCGCCGGCGACCACCGAGACATAGACGCTCAGTCCGAGCCCGAGCTTTTCCGGCGACAGCAGCGCCACCCGGCCCTGCAGCACGCCGCTCGCCTCGAGCCGCTGGATGCGCTTCCAGCACGGCGTCTGCGACAGGCCGACGCGCGCGGCGATTTCGGCGATCGAAAGCGACGCGTCTTCCTGTAGAATAGATAAGATATGATGATCGATCGCGTCCATTGGCCCGTGCCGTCCGTTCTGATCGCAGCCGCGCCACAAGACGCGCGGACCCGCTCGGAGAGGAATGACCACATAGTCCACAAATTTAGTATAGAATGTCAAGATCGTCTCGCGCCGCGATCGAGCGACGCGGGGACAACCGCGACGACCCACCCGCGAGCGGGGCTTCGAACCGCCGACGCGAGCTCGCGAAAAACACTCCAGGAAGGCGTCGCTTCATGCTGACGAAGAAAGCGAAATACGGGTTGAAGGCGATGGTCTATCTCGCCGGCTTCGAGCCCGGCCGGACCGCCCTCGTCGCCGATATCGCCACGGCCAATCAGATTCCGAAAAAATTCCTCGACGCCATTCTCGGCGAGCTGCGCAACGCCGGATTCGTCCATTCCAAGAAGGGCAAGGGCGGCGGATATACTCTCGCGCGGCCGCCGGAGGATATTCGCGTCGGCGCCGTGATCCGCGTGCTCGACGGGCCGCTCGCTCCGATCCAATGCGCCAGCCGCACCGTCTATCGCCGCTGCGACGATTGCGAAAACGAGGCGCTCTGCACGGTTCGCCTGGTGATGGTGGAGGCGCGCGACGCCATCGCCAATGTGCTGGACAATCGCACCCTCGCCCAGATGCGCGCGCTCGCCGAAGCTCCGCAGCCGCTCGAGGCCGAGCCGGCGCTCGGCGAGAATTGAGGAGGTGAGCGCGCGCGCGGCATGGACATGCGTGCGGCGCGAAACTATAAAGCGCGCAAGGCCGAGCTCATGAGCGAGCGCGGCGCATGACGATGAGCGTCCGCGCGCAGGGAGCCGGCCCGACAGCGGACATCCTCCCTCGAGGTTTTGCGCTCTCGAGGTCGCATCAACGGCGGGCTTTCGCGCGGCGGACCGGCGGCCGCAGGGCGAAACACCGCGAGAGGCCGGCGCGACGCCGGATGGTCGATGGCCGAAGCTGCTGAGATCCCCGCAGAAGATTCCTGCTCGCGCCTCGGCGCGACGACCGCCGCTCTGCGCCAGACCATGGTCGAGCGGCAGCTGCGCACATTCGATGTGACCGACCTGCCGCTGCTGCGGCGTTTCCTCGCCGTGCCGCGCGAGCTGTTCCTGCCGAACGATCTCGCCCCCCTCGCCTATTCGGACCTGCCGCTGACGCTCAAATCCGAGCACGGCCGTCCGCTGCGCCAGCTGCTGCCGCCGCTCGTGCTGGCGCGCCTGCTGCAGGAGGCGGAAATTCGCGAGAGCGACCGCGTGCTGCTCATCGGCGGCGGCGCCTTTTATTCCGCGGCGCTGATCGCGCCGCTCGCCCGCGAGGTCGTGGCGCTCGAGAGCGACGCGCGCCTCGCCGCCACGGCGCAGAGCTATCTCGGCGCCCTGGGCCTGTCCGGCCTGCGCGTCGAGCAAGGTCCGCTGCCGGCTGGCGTCCCCGCGGCGGCGCCTTTCGATCTCATTGTCATCGAAGGCGCGGTCGAGGCGAATCTCGGCGCGCTCGAGGCGCAGCTCACCGGCGACGGCCGCCTGCTGGCCATCGCCAAGCCCGACGCCGACGCCGGATGGGCGGTGACGCGGTTCGAGCGCTCGGGCGGCCAGCCCGCCGGGACGCGCGCGCTGTTCGACGCTTCGGCTCCGGTTCTCGAAGGCTTCGCCAAGGCGCCGGCCTTCGCGTTCTGACGCGCGCAGATCGCCGACACTGGCGCAATCGTGAAGAGGCCGCGCGCTGTCGCGCGGCCGGAAGCGTAGACCGAGTGAAGTGTCGCCCGAGCGGGGTTCGTTGGTCATGCGTCTCGTCGCCGAGCGTTCGATTTGGAGCGGACGCCGTCTCCCGCGACTGCTCGGCGCCGCATCGCTCGCGAGTCTCGCCGGGCTCGCGCCGGCGCCCGCCGAGACGCTGAAAGCGGCGCTGGCCCAGGCCTATCACGTCAACCCCGATCTGCAGCAGCAGCGCGCCGGCGTCCGTGCTCGGGACGAAGAAGCGCCGAAGGCGGCCGCCGGCCTGCGCCCGCGCGCCAGCATCTCCGCCAGTGCGGGACCGCAATTCTCCAACATCAAAATCCCCGCCGGCCGCAATGCGCTGACCGGAGCCCGAACGCATCTCTACGACGAATATCTCGGCTATCCGCGCGGGGCGACGCTCAATCTGTCGCAGACTCTGTTCGACGGCGGCCGCACCGGCGCCGCCGTGCGGCAGGCGGAATCCGGAATAGAGGCCGCCCGCGCCTCCCTGCGCCTCGCCGAGCAGGCGATTCTCCAGAACGGCGCGACCGCTTACATGAATGTGCTGCGCGACACCGCGGTGCTCGGTCTGCGCAAGAACAACATCGCCGTGCTCGAGCGGCAATTGCGCCAGACGCGCGACCGCTATGACGTCGGCGAGGTGACGCGCACCGACGTCGCCCAGGCGGAGGCGACGCTGGCCCAGGCCCGCACAGAATTCTATGGCGCGCAGGCGCAATTGAAGAGCGCCGTCGCCAATTATCGGCAGATCATCGGCTCCGAGCCGAAAAATCTGCAGCCGGCGCAGGCGGTCGACGCTCTGCTGCCGAGATCGCTCGATCAGGCTGTCGCGGCGGCGATCATGGAGCATCCCGGAGTCGTGGCGGCGCTGCGTCAGGTCGATGCGGCCGAACATGCGGTGAGCGCGGCGGAGGGAGCGCTGGCCCCGACGCTCTCGGTCGGCGCGCAAGTCGGCCAGCAATATGATTCGTTTCTCGGCTCGCCGGGGACGCGGCAACTCTCCGCTTCGGCGAGCGGGCAGCTCAATGTGCCGCTCTACCAGGGCGGAGCCGAATATGCGTCGATTCGCCAGGCCAAGGAGCAATTGGGCCAGGCGCGCTTCAACGCCGATCTGCAGCGCGACAGCGTGCGCGCCAGCGTGGTCGCGAGCTATGGCCAGCTCGAGACCGCGAGAGCGTCCATCCTGTCCAGCCAGGCGGCGGTGAAAGCGGCGGAAATGGCGCTGCAGGGCGTGCGCGAGGAGGCGCAGGTCGGGCAACGCACGACGCTCGACGTGCTCAACGCGCAATATGCGCTGCTCAACGCCCGCGTCGCGCTGATCACCGCGCAGCGCGACCGAATCGTCGCCTCCTACGCCGCGCTCGGCGCGATCGGACGCCTCTCCGCGACCATGATCGGACTCGATGTCGCGGTCTATGATCCGCGCGCGCATTTCGAGGCGGTGAAATTCCGCTGGATCGGCATGGACGACCGCTGAGGTCGTCGCGCCGGCGCCCTTTCTACCAAAAAGCGAAAAAAGCATGTGATTAAGTCGGCTCCGCACAATCACCTGGTTTTACGATCGCGCCGAATTGTTCGATTATGAGCCTTGTCGGCGGGGACAGCGCGACGGGCGCGCGGCCCTCGTCCCTGCGACGACATGAGAAGCACGACATCCATGAGCGCAATGAACGCTTCGATCAATCCGACCACGCTCGACGCCGAGCGCCGAGCGCACGAGCCGTCGATGGAAGAAATTTTGGCGTCGATTCGGCGCATCATCGCCGACGACGACGCGCTGCCGGTGATTCGCCGCGAGCGCGAGAAGGAGAAGCGTCCGCTGACGGCGGCCGAAGCGCCGAAGCAGGCGGAGCCGCGCGTCGCGCCTCCCGTCGCCGCGCCGGAGCCGCGCCGTCCCGCGCCCGCCGTCCCGGCCGTGGCCGCTCCCGAGCCGACGCGTCCGCCCGTCGCCGCCCTCGCGCCGATTATCGCGGCGGAGTCCGACGCGGATTTAGCCGAAGAGACGACCGAGCCGGACGATTCCGACGCATTCTGGCTGCGCGGCAGCCAACGGCCGGACGAGCGTCACGCGCCGGACGACAGCGACGAGCCGTCTTCGGAACAGAGCCGCTGGGCGATCGACGCCGAGCAGGACGCCGACGAGCCGGAGGACGACGAAGCGGTCGATGCGCCCGATCGCTCCGAGCCCGTCATGAAGGCTGCCGAGCCGGAGGAAGAGCCGGAAGCGGAGGACGCCTCCCCCGCGCTCGTCTCGGCCGACGCGGCCAATTCGGTCGCATCTCATTTCCAGGCGCTGGCGGCGAGCATCGTGCTCAGCGAATCCGATCTCATCGAACGCTACGCGCGCGACTTGCTTCGCCCCTTGCTGAAGCAATGGCTCGACGACAATCTGCCGCATATCGTCGAGCGGCTGGTGCGCGTCGAGATCGAGCGCGTCGCCCGCGGACGGCGGTGACGCCACTGGGGCATGATACAGCTGATCGCCGAGGCTGAAAGAGCGAGCCTGATGGCTCGCTGTCCGACGTGCGCGACCCTGGACTGCGAGCCTCCCGGCTCGCTCTTCGGCCACATCGGATCGGGTGACCAGATCATTCGCGATTTTCTCCGTCATCCGATTCGCCGTCCGGTCGCCTCTCGCGGCGTTTTCGGTTAGAAGAGAGGCCTCGCGTCGGGAACTCTGCGGTCGGAGCCGAGCGCATCTCCTCCCATCGTCCGCATGGTCGTGCTCGATGAAGACGCTTCTCGTCGCTTTCGTTCTCCTCCTGTCCTGCGGCGCCGCCTGCGCGCGCGAAAGCGGGCTCCTCGCACCCGAGCGCGTCGACGCACATCGGCATCTGCCGACGCCGCCGGAGCCGGGCTCGCCCGCCAATGACGCCGATCTCGCCGAATTGCATCGCATCGAGGCGACGCGCTCGGAGGCTGATGTCGCCAGGGCGCGCTCGGACGCCGCCGACAAGAGCATTTTCTTGTTCAGAAGCGTCTTCGGAGACAAATTCGCGAAGGAAAATCTCCCCGCGCTCGACGCTCTCGGCGCGCGCCTCGCTCATGACGAGCACGAGGCCAATGAGGAGACGAAGACGGTGTTTCATCGCCCGCGTCCTTATAAGACCGACGGGACGCTGCATCCGGTGTGCAAGACGAGCGAGAAGGACGATTCCTATCCCAGCGGCCATGCGACGCTCGGATATGTGCTGGCGCTGACGCTGATCGATCTCGCGCCGGAGCGGCGCGACGCGATTTTGGCGCGGGCCGACGAATATGGCCGCAACAGGCTGGTGTGCGGGGCGCATCATCCGAGCGACGTCGCCGCCGGCAGGCTCACGGCCTATGCGCTGCACGCCGTCATCGCGCTCGACCCTCGCTATCGCGAGGAGCTCGCCGCGGCCAAGGCGGAGCTGAGCCGCGCGCTCGGCTCGGCGCGCGCCGAGTGAAAAGAAGGCGGGACGCGCGCGGACGCGTCCCGGCTCGTTAGTATCCGCCGCGGTAAAAGCGGATGCAGACGCGGTTGCCATAATCGTCCCAGCCCCAGCGCGCGCAGCGCGGCGGGGGCGGCGGCGGAGGAGGATAATAGCCTGGCTCCGGCTGCGGTGCGGTCGCGGCGCCGACCACGGCGCCGGTCGCCGCGCCGAGAGCCGCGCCCGCGAGAGTGCCGCCGGCGCGCCCGCCGGAAGCCGCTGCGCCGATCGCGGCCCCGCTGGCGCCGCCGATCAGCGCGCCGCCTGTGGCGCGCTCGCCCGGCGTGTTACAAGCCGAGAGCGACAGCGCTGACGCCAGCGCAGTCGCCATGATGAGAATGCGTTTCATGAACCGTCTCTCCCTTCCGACCAGCCCGCGCGAGCGCGCCCGCGCCTTCGATGACGCTCCCGGCCCCGTGAGCGAATCGTACGGAGCCACGACGGCTACGTTCGAGACAACCGGCGCAAGCGGGCGAAAAAGTGGCGCGAGGCCGGCGCCATTGTCGGCGGACAGAATTACCGAAACATCTACAATTCGATCAATTCTCTTCCGCCGCCTCGCCGCCGTTTGCGCATTTGCGCTCGAAGCGACGACGCCGGCGGACGCCGCCTCATCCTATGTGTGGGCGCAGTTCACCACTGGCGGGCTGCAGGCGCGAGCCGTCACTCGCGACGCGGCCTGTCCGCCCGCGCAGATCGACGGCGTCGCCGCCGCAATGACCCCGCGCGCATCGCCGGACGCCGACTTTCCGATCCTCGTCTGCACATTGGATCTCCCACGAAGCGCCGGGCGCGTGTCGGTCGACGGCGCCGCGCTGGCGCTACCGCCGCCGCGCGTGGATCGGCTCGTCGTCATCGGCGACACCGGGTGCCGGCTGAAGGGCCTTTATTGGCAGGAGTGCAATTCGCCGGACAGCTGGCCCTTCGCCCACATCGCGACGTCGGCGGCGGCGACGGCTCCGGGACTCGTGCTCCATGTCGGCGACTATTATTATCGCGAAAGCGCCTGTCCGCCGTTGCGCGGATCCTGCGCGGGCTCGCCGCACGGCGACAATTGGGCGAGCTGGGAGGCCGATTTCTTCGCGCCCGCCGCTCCGCTGCTCGCCGCCGCGCCTTTTGTCTTCGTGCGAGGCAATCACGAAAATTGCGAGCGTGGGCGCCGGGGCTGGGCGCGGCTGCTGTCGCCCACGCCCTATCTCGGCGACGCCTGCGCCTTGCGCGAGCCGAGCTATTCGGTCGATCTCGGCGGACCCACTCTCGTCGTCATGGACAACACCGCGGCGGAGGACCGCGCCGTCGACGCCGCTCTCGCGCCGGATTTCGCACGCGAGCTGACCGCCGCCGAGGCCATTCGCGGCCCTGTCTGGTACGCCTTCCACAAGCCGATCTACTCGACGATACGCGTCACCGCCGGCGCCACGATCGGCGACAACAAGACCTTGGGAGAAGCGGCGCGCGCCGGCCTGCCCAGCAATGTGCAGGCGCTGCTCTCCGGTCACCTCCATACATTTCAGGCGGCGAGCTATGTCGAGGATTATCCGATCCAGATCGTCGCCGGGCATGGCGGCGACGCGATGGACCTCTTTGTACCCGCCAATTTCGACGGCCTGCGGATCGATCGCGTGACGGTCGCGCAGGGCCGCAGCGTCGGCGGCGTATTCGGCTTCGTCACGCTGGAGCGCGAGAAGGAGGACTGGCTCCTCAACGATCGCGACGCCGAAGGCAAGCCGCTGCTCGGCTGCCTGTTGCGCGGACGCAAGCTCGATTGCGACCGCAGAGGCCCATCGCGCTGAGCGCACGGATGGACCGGACCGGAGAGCTGCCTGAAGGCTCGCTCTTCGGCCACTCATAAATTCCGATTATGGAGCCGTCGCTCACCCGCCAAAGCGCGCGAGCGAGCTGGCTGATTGCGAAGGCAGTCGGCTCAGCCGACAGCCTTGCGCTCGCCTGTCGTGAGCGCCGCGTCGATCGCCGCGCTCACCGCCTCGACCGCCTTCATCCCGTCGACCTGATTCAGCTCACCCTTTTCCGCATAATAATGCGAAACGGGAGCGGTCTGGCTGCGATAGGCCTCGAGCCGCGTCTTGAACGCCTGCGGATTGTCGTCTCCGCGCACGCAGCCGCCATTGGCGATCGTCTCCGCGACACGCTTCTGCATCCGCGCCAGCAGCGCATTCTCATCGACCGAAAGCTCGATCACCGCGTCGAGCCGCTGGCCCTCCCGCGCGAGCAGCTCATCGAGCGCGCGCGCCTGCGCCACCGTGCGCGGAAAGCCGTCGAGAATGAAGCCGCGGGCGGCGTCCTTCTCCTTGATGCGCTGACCGATGATGCCGACGACGACCTCGTCGGGCACCAGGGCGCCGCTGTCCATGATCTCCTTGGCCTGGAGACCGATAGGCGAGCGCGCCTCGACCGCCGCGCGCAGCATGTCGCCAGTCGAGAGCTGCGGGATCGCATATTTGGCGACGAGCCGCGCCGACTGCGTTCCCTTGCCCGCGCCTGGCGGGCCGAGGAGAACCAGCCTCATTTGCGCCGCCCACGCAGCTTGGTCTTCCGGATCAGGCCCTCATATTGATGGGCCTGTAGATGACCGTGGATTTGAGCGACAGTGTCCATGGTGACGCTCACGACGATGAGCAGCGATGTGCCGCCGAAATAGAAGGGCAGATTGGCGTAGGAGATCAGCATCTCCGGCAGCAGGCAGATCACCGCGAGATAAGCGGCGCCGAGCACGGTGATCCGCATCAGCACGTCATCGATGAACTTCGCCGTGCGCTCGCCCGGCCGGATGCCCGGAATGAACCCGCCGTGCTTCTTCAGATTGTCCGCCGTCTCCGTCGGATTGAAGACGATGGCCGTGTAGAAGAAGGCGAAGAACACGATCAGCGCCACATAGGACAGCATATAGAGCGGCCGTCCATGCCCGAAATAGGCGGAGATGGTCGCGAAGAGATTATCCGTGCCCTGGGTCTGGTAGAAATTGGCGATCGTCGTCGGCAGCAGCAGAAGCGAGGAGGCGAAGATCGGCGGGATGACGCCCGACGTGTTGAGCTTCAGCGGCAGGAAGGACGTCTGCCCCTCATAGACGCGATTGCCGTGCTGGCGTTTGGGATAGGTTATGAGCAGGCGTCGCTGCGCGCGCTCCATATAGACGATGAAGGCGATGACGAAGAAGGACATCGCCAGCACGCCGAGGATGAGGCCGGTCGAGATCGCGCCCTGGCGGCCGAGCTCCAGCGTGCTCAGGATCGCGGCCGGGAAAGCGGCGACAATGCCGGCGAAGATGATCAGCGACGAGCCGTTGCCGATGCCGCGCGAGGTGATCTGCTCGCCGAGCCACATCAGGAACATGGTGCCGCCGACGAGGGTGCAGACCGTCGTCAGTCGGAAGAACAGGCCGGGCTCGGTGACGACGCCCTGCTGCCCCTCGAGGCCGATCGCCATGCCATAGGCCTGGAAGGTCGCCAGCACGACAGTGAGATAGCGGGTGTATTGATTGAGGACCTTGCGGCCCTGCTCGCCCTCCTTCTTCACCTGCTCGAGCGTCGGAATGACGGTCGTCAGCAGCTGAATGATGATGGAGGCGGAGATGTAGGGCATGATGTTCAACGCGAAGATCGCGCTGCGCTGAACGGCGCCGCCGGCGAACATGTTGAACAGCTCGAGCACGCCCTTCGACTGGCCGAAGAAGCTCTTGGCGAACGCTTCGGGGTCGATGCCGGGCAGCGGGATATAGGTGCCGAGTCGATAGACGATCAGCGCGCCGAGCGTGAACCAGATGCGTTTCTTGAGCTCATCCGCCTTGCTGAAGGCGGAGAAATTGACGTTGGCCGCGAGCTGTTCGGCTGCCGATGCCATGTGCGGGGCTCCCTGTCGCGCGCCGCGCGTTTCTTTGAGCGTCTAAGCGCCGCGGCGCCACGCCACGACGCCGCGCTTCGTTCTGTCCCGGCGCATTCGGCCGGACCCGGCGCATTATTATCGGACGAAAGCGGCGAAAAAAACGATTGCGCGTTTTGTCGCCGGACCGTCCCAGCGACTCCGTATCACGACGGAGCGGCGGGCCGCCAGTATTTTGGAGGCTCGCGCGCCGTCTAGGCCGGGCGACGCGGCGCAGCCGCCCGCCTCGACCCGATCAGCCTCAGGCCGACGGCTCCTCGACCGCGCCGGAGAGCAGCTTGACCGTGCCGCCCGCAGCCTCGATCGCCGCGACCGCGCCCTTGGACGCGGCGGCGACCTCGAAGGCGAGCTTCGCCTCGAGCTTCCCATTGCCGAGGATCTTGACGCCGTCACGCGCTTTGGCGACGACGCCGGCGGCGATCAGCGCCTCCACCGTCACCGGCGCGGCGAGATCGAGCTTGCCGGCCTCGACCGCCTGCTGAATGCGGCCGAGATTGACCTCGTTGTAATCCGTCGGGAACGGATTATGGAACCCGCGCTTGGGAAGGCGCCGATGCAGCGGCATCTGACCGCCTTCGAAGCCTTTCACGGCGACGCCGGTGCGGGCCTTCTGGCCCTTGACGCCGCGGCCGCAGGTCTTGCCCTTGCCGGAGCCGATGCCGCGGCCGACGCGCATGCGATTCTTGCTGGCGCCGGAATTGTCGGAGAGTTCGTTGAGCTTCATGGTCGAGCCCTCACTTCTCGTCGACGATTTTGACGAGATGCGCCACCTTGGCGATCATCCCGCGCACAGCGGGCGTGTCTTCGAGCGTCCGGCGGCGGCCGATGCGCGTCAGGCCGAGGCCGAGCAGCGTACGGCTCTGGCGCTCGGGCCTTCCGATCGCGCTGCCGGTCTGCTCCACGGTGATCTTCTTGTCCGTCATCGCTCAGCGCTCCCCTCAGGCGTCGACCGCTTCGGCCTCGGCGCCCTGGCGGCGCGCCTGCAGTGCCGAAACCTTGAGAGACCGGCGCGCCGCGACGGACCGCGGCGAATCCTCGTTCTCCAGCGCGTCGAAGGTCGCGCGGATCATGTTGTAGGGATTGGACGAGCCCTGGCTCTTGGCGACGATGTCGTGAACGCCGAGCGTTTCGAACACGGCGCGCATCGGGCCGCCGGCGATGATGCCGGTGCCGGGAGGCGCCGCGCGCAGCACGACGCGGCCCGCGCCATGGCGGCCGTTGACGTCGTGATGCAGGGTCCGGCCTTCGCGCAGCGGCACGCGGATCAGCGAGCGTTTGGCCGCCTCCGTCGCCTTGCGGATCGCCTCCGGCACCTCGCGCGCCTTGCCATGGCCGAAGCCGACACGACCCTTCTGGTCGCCGACGACGACGAGCGCGGCGAAGCCGAAGCGCCGGCCGCCCTTCACCACCTTGGCGACGCGATTGATGTGGACCAGACGGTCCACGAATTCGCTGTCGCGGTCATCCCGATCCCGGTCGCGGCCGCGGCCGCCTTCTGGTTCACGCGCCATTTTTTCTTCCGTCACTTACGCGGCAGGATCGCCGCTCGCTTGGGTCTCTCTCCGCTCCCGATCCCGGGAGAGGCGGCCTCTGGCGATGTGGTCGGACGAGGTTGCTCCCTCATCCCTCTCGTCGCCGCGGCCTTCGTCTGTCGCGCCACTGCGCGACGCCGCTCCCGTGACCGGGAGGCTCCTCAGAACTGCAGTCCACCCTCACGGGCGCCCTCGGCCAGCGCCTGCACGCGGCCGTGGTAGATATAGGCGCCGCGGTCGAACACCACTTCGGTGATTCCCTTGGCGATGGCGCGTTCGGCGATCTGCTTGCCGACGATATGCGCCGCCTCTTTGTTGGCGCCGGTCGCGAGGCTCTCGCGATTGGCCTTCTCGAGCGTCGACGCCGAAACGAGCGTCACGCCCTTCTCGTCGTCGATGATCTGCGCATAAATCTGCTCCGAGGAGCGGAACACCGAAAGGCGCGGCCGACCATAGGCGCGCGCGCGAATGCTGCGGCGAACACGCGCCTTGCGGCGGCCGAGTGCACTGACGTCCTTTGCCATGGCTGGCGTCCTTACTTCTTCTTGCCTTCCTTGCGGAAGATGAATTCGCCGGCATATTTGACGCCCTTGCCCTTATAGGGCTCGGGGCCGCGGAGCGCTCTGATCTCGGCGGCGACCTGCCCGACCTGGCGCTTGTCGATGCCGGAGATGCCGATCTCGGTCGGCTTCGGCGTCACGATATTGATGCCGGCCGGAATCGGATAGTTCACATCGTGCGAATAGCCGAGCGCGAGCTGGAGATTTTTGCCGGCGACCGCGGCGCGATAGCCGACGCCGTTGATCTCCAGCTTCTTCTCGAAGCCGGTAGTGACGCCGATCACGAGATTGTTCACCTGCGCCCGCGAGGTGCCCCACAGAGCGCGGGCGCGCTTGCTGGTCGAACGCGGATCGACCTTGATCGCATTGCCCTCATGCGTGACAGCGACATCGTCCGGCACGCGGAACTGCAGCTCGCCCTTCGCGCCCTTGACCTGCACGAGCTGGCCGTCGACCTTGGCGGTGACGCCGGCCGGCACGATGACGGGCTTCTTGCCGATACGAGACATGGGTGGTTCCTATCCTCGATCGCTGGAGCGAAGGTCAGAAGACCTTCGCCAGCACCTCTCCGCCGACATTGTTCTCGCGGGCCTTGTGATCGGCCATGACGCCCTTGGGCGTCGACACGATGGTGATGCCGAGGCCGTTGGCGACACGCGGGGTCTTGTCCACGCCCGCATAGACGCGCCGGCCCGGACGCGAGACGCGCTCGATCTGCCGGATGACGGGCTCGCCGTCGTAATATTTCAGCTCGATCTCGAACTCGGTGCGGCCATTGCCGAAATCCGTGGTCGTGTAGCCGCGGATATAGCCTTCGTCCTTCAGAACGTCGAGCACATGGCCACGCAGCCGCGAGCCCGGCGTCGAGACCTTGTCCTTGCGGCGCATCTGCGCATTGCGGATGCGGGTGAGCAGATCGCCCAACGGATCGCTGATCGACATGAGCGCTCTCCCTTACCAGCTGGACTTCACGAGACCGGGGATGAGCCCCCGCGAGCCGAGCTCGCGCAACGCGACGCGCGAGAGCTTCAGCTTGCGATAGAAAGCGCGCGGTCGGCCCGACACCTCGCAGCGGTTGCGGATGCGGATTGCGGCCGAGTTGCGCGGCAGCTCGGCGAGCTTCAGGCGCGCTTCGAAGCGCTCTTCAGCCGTCAACGCCTCGTCATTCGCCTTCGCCTTCAGGCGCTCCCGGCGGCCGGCATAGGCCTTGGCGAGCTTCGCCCGGCGCTTGTTGGTCTCGATCGAACTCTTCTTGGCCATGTTCTCGCCTTCGGTTTCCGCGTTTGAGACTGTTTACAGTCTCACTGCCGGAACGGGAAATTGAACGCGTGCAGCAGGGCGCGCGCCTCGTCGTCGGTCTTCGCCGTTGTCACGACGATCACATCCATGCCGAGGATCGACTCGGCCTTGTCGTAGTCGATCTCCGGGAACACGATGTGCTCCTTGATGCCGAGCGCGAATGAGCCACGGCCGTCGAACGACTTGGGGTTCAGCCCGCGGAAGTCACGAACGCGCGGCAGCGCGATCGTGATGAGCCGATCCAGAAACTCGTACATGCGCGTCTTGCGCAGCGTGACCTTGGCGCCGATCGGCATGTTCTCGCGCACCTTGAAGGTGGAGATCGCCTTGCGGGCGCGCGTCACCACCGGACGCTGGCCGGCGATGAGGCCGAGATCGGCGGCGGCGGAAGTCACCTTCTTGCTGTCGTTGACCGCCTCGCCGACGCCCATGTTCAGCACGATCTTCTCGATCGTCGGCACCTCGAAGGCGTTCTTATAGCCGAACTGCTCGGTGAGCTTGGCGCGCACGACCTCGTCGTAGTGCTTCTTCATGCGCGGCGTATAGGGCCCCTCCGGCAGAACCGCCTTCTGGTGGGAGGACGATTCGGCGTGCGCGGCCTCCGGGGCGGATTTCGCCTTGCCGGCCTTGCCCTCTCCCTTCGGAGCCTTGGCGGCCTTCGGCTTCTTTTCCTCAGCCATCGATCTGTTCTCCGGAACGCTTGGCGAAGCGGACCTTGCGGCCGTCTTCGAGAATCTTGAATCCGACGCGCGTCGGCTGGCCGTCCTTGGGATCGGCGATCGCGAGATTGGAGAGGTCGATCGGCGCCGTCTTGGTGACGATGCCGGCCTCCTGCGTGCGCGTCTGGCGCTGATGCCGCTTGACGAGATTGACGCCCTCCACCACCGCGCGGCCTTCCGTCGGAATGACCTGCAGCACCTGGCCCGAGCGTCCCTTGTCGCGGCCGGTGAGAACGACGACTTTATCGCCCTTCTTGATCTTCGCGGCCATCACAGCACCTCCGGAGCGAGCGAGATGATCTTCATATGGTTCTTGGCGCGCAGCTCGCGCGGCACCGGTCCGAAGATGCGGGTGCCGATCGGCTCCTGCTGATTGTTGATCAGCACCGCGGCGTTGGAGTCGAAGCGGATCACCGAGCCGTCGGCGCGCTTGATGTCCTTGGCCGTGCGCACGACGACCGCCTTCAGCACGTCGCCCTTCTTCACGCGGCCGCGCGGAATCGCCTCCTTGATCGAGACGACGATGATGTCGCCGACGCCGGCGTATTTGCGCTTCGACCCGCCCAGCACCTTGATGCACATGACGCGGCGGGCGCCCGAATTATCGGCGACATCGAGATTTGTCTGCATCTGTATCATGGCACGTCCCGCCTTTCGCCTCGGTCTGGTTTCGGTTCCCCGACTTCGTCCGAGAAAACCATTTCATCGATATTTGCCCGGCGCGTCAGGCCTTGCCGACAACGCCGACGACCTTCCAGCGCTTCAGCCGCGAGATCGGGGCCGTCTCCTCGATGGCCACCTCGTCGCCGACCTTGAACTGACGCTCCTCGTCATGAGCGTGATAGTTCTTGGTGCGCCGCACCGTCTTCTTGAACAGCGGATGAGTGAAGCGACGCTCCACCTTCACCACCACGGTCTTTTCCTGCTTGTCGCTGACGACGACGCCCTGGAGAATTCGCTTCGGCATTGCGCCCTCTCAACTCAGCTTTTCGGCGCGCTTTTGCGCGGTGATGGTCTTGGCCCGGGCGATGTCGCGACGAACGACCCGCACGCGCGCGGTGTTCTCGAGCTGCCCCGTCGCTCGCTGAAAGCGCAGATTGAACTGCTCCTTCTTCAGCTTCAGGACCTCGTCGTTCAGCTGATCCTCGGACTGGGCGCGAAGATCGGATACGCGTTGCTTGGTCGTGCTCATCTTAAAGCGTCCTCACTCGGCGATGCGCTCGATGAAGCGCGTTTTGATGGGCAGCTTCGCCGCTGCGAGCGTCAGGGCCTCGCGGGCGAGCTGCATGGGCACGCCGTCGACCTCGAACATGATGCGGCCTGGCGCGACGCGCACGGCCCAGAGCTCCGGCGCGCCCTTGCCTTTACCCATGCGCACCTCGGTCGGCTTTTTCGACACCGGCACATCCGGGAAGATGCGAATCCACACGCGTCCGGCGCGCTTCATATGGCGCGTCATGGCGCGGCGGGCCGCCTCGATCTGGCGCGCCGTCACGCGCTCGGGCTCCATCGCCTTCAGGCCGAACTGGCCGAAGTTGAGCGAGAAACCGCCCTTGGCGTTTCCGTGGATGCGGCCCTTGAAGGCCTTGCGGAATCTGGTGCGCTTGGGTTGCAGCATGATGCGTTGCTCTCGAAATTAGGCCGCGTCGCGCGGTTCGCGGGGCTCGCGACGACGACGCTCGCCATGATGGTCGCGCTCTCCGCCGCCCGCGGCCGCCTCGGCGAGACGCTTGTCCTGAGCCATCGGATCATGCTCGAGGATCTCGCCCTTGAAGATCCACACCTTGATTCCGCAGGCGCCATAAGCGGTATGCGCGGTGGCGACGCCATAATCGACATCGGCGCGCAGCGTATGCAACGGCACGCGACCCTCGCGATACCATTCCAGCCGCGCGATCTCCGCGCCGCCGAGACGGCCCGAGCAATTGATGCGGATGCCCTGTGCGCCGAGGCGAATGGCCGACTGCACGGCGCGCTTCATGGCGCGACGGAAGGCGACGCGGCGCTCGAGCTGCTGCGCGATCGAATCGGCGACCAGCGTCGCTTCGACCTCGGGCTTCCTCACCTCGACGATATTGATCACGACCTCGCTGCCGGTCAGTCGGCCGACCAGCTTGCGGATCTTGTCGATATCCGCGCCCTTCTTGCCGATCACGACGCCCGGACGGGCGGAGTGAATGGTGACACGGCATTTTTTGTGCGGGCGCTCGATGATGATGCGCGACACCGCTGCTTGCTTCAGATGCTTGGCGACCGCCGCGCGGATCGCGAGATCCTCGTGCAGCAGCTTCGCATATTCGCCCTTGCTGGCGAACCAGCGAGAGTCCCAGGTGCGGTTGACGCCGAGGCGCAGACCGATCGGATTGACCTTCTGACCCATCGATAGCTCCTCTTTACGCCTTCGCCGTCGCTTCGACTTCGCGGACGATGATGGTCAGATTCGCGAAGGGCTTCTCGATGCGGCTCGAGCGGCCTCGCGCGCGAGCGGCGAAGCGCTTCATCACGAGCGACTTGCCGACGAAGGCCTGGGCGACGATCAGATCGTCGACGTCGAGGCCGTGATTGTTCTCGGCATTGGCGATGGCGCTCTCGAGCGTCTTCTTCACCTCATGCGCGATGCGCTTGCGGGAGAATTCGAGATCGGCCAGCGCGCGATCGACCTTCTTGCCGCGGATGAGCTGCGCGAGAAGATTGAGCTTCTGCGGGGAGACGCGCAGCGTGTTGGCGACGGCTTTCGCCTCATTGTCGGCCAGCGCGCGCGGATTGCTCGGCTTGGACATGGGTTATCAGCCTCTCTTCGACTTCTTGTCCGCGGCGTGGCCGTGGAAGGTGCGCGTCGGGGAGAACTCGCCGAACTTATGGCCGATCATATCCTCGCTGACATTGACGGGAATATGCTTGTGGCCATTGTGGACGCCGAAGGTCAGCCCCACGAACTGCGGCAGGATGGTGGAGCGACGGCTCCAGATCTTGATGATCTCGTTGCGTCCCGAGCCGCGCGCGGTCTCCGCCTTCTTCAGCAGATAGCCGTCGACGAACGGGCCTTTCCAGATAGAGCGAGCCATGGATCAGCCCTTCTTCTTCTTGGCGTGCCGCGAGGACACGATGAATTTGTCGGTCTGCTTGTTCGTGCGCGTCTTCTTGCCCTTGGTCGGCTTGCCCCAGGGGGTCACCGGGTGACGGCCGCCCGAGGTGCGGCCCTCGCCGCCGCCGTGCGGATGGTCGACCGGATTCATGGTGACGCCGCGATTGTGCGGGCGACGACCGAGCCAGCGCGCGCGCCCCGCCTTGCCGAGCGAGATGTTCATATGATCGGGGTTCGACACCGCGCCGATCGTCGCGAAGCACTGGCCGTGCACCAGACGCTGCTCGCCCGAATTGAGGCGAATGATCACATAGCCCTGATCGCGGCCGACGATCTGCGCATAATTGCCGGCCGAGCGGGCGATCGCGCCGCCCTTGCCGATCTTCATCTCGACATTATGCACGATCGTGCCGACCGGGATGTTGCCGATCGGCATGGCGTTGCCGGGCTTCACATCGACCTGATTGCCCGAGATCACCACGTCGCCGGCGGAAAGCCGCTGCGGCGCGAGAATGTAGGACAATTCATCGTCGGCGTAGCGAATGAGCGCGATGAAGGCGGTGCGGTTCGGATCATATTCGATCCGCTCCACCTTTGCGGAGACGTCGAGCTTGCGGCGCTTGAAGTCGATGAGACGGTAGGTCTGCTTGTGGCCGCCGCCGCGGAAGCGCACCGTCACACGGCCGTTGTTGTTGCGGCCGCCCGACGACGTCTTGCCCTCGGTCAGCGTCTTGACCGGCTTGCCCTTGTAGAGATCGCTGCGGTCGACGATGACGAGCTGTCGAAGGCTCGGCGTGACCGGCTTGAATGTCTTCAGCGCCATGGTTCTTGTCCTCGAGCCCTTCTTACAGTCCCGTCGTCACGTCGATCTTATGGCCTTCGGCCAGGGTGACGACGGCTTTCTTCACTGTCGACTGGCGGCCGCGCACACCGCGGAAGGCGCGCAGCTTGCCCTTGCGCAGCAGCGTGTTGACCGCATCCACCTTCACGTCGAACAGCCCCTCGACCGCCGCCTTGATCTGCGGCTTGGTCGCGGTGCGCGCGACATTGAAGACCACTTTGTTCTGCTCCGAGGCGATCGTCGCCTTCTCGGTGATGACCGGAGAGACGATCACGTCGTAATGGCGCGGGTCCTTGCTCATTTCAGGCGCGCCTCCAGCGCATCGACCGCGGCGCGGGTGAGAACCAGCTTATCGCGGCGCAGAATGTCGTAGACATTGACGCCCGTGACCGGCAGCACGTCGATCTTCGGCAGATTGCGCGCCGCGAGCGCGAAATTCACCTGCGGCTCGGCGCCGTCGATGATCAGCGCGCTGGTCAGCCCGGTCTTGTCGAAACCGGCCTTCAGCATCTTCGTCTTCGGCGCGTCGAGCGACGCATTCTCCCAGACGATGATGGCGCCGTCCTTGGCTTTCGCCGAGAGCGCGTGCTTCAGCGCCAGGGCGCGCACCTTCTTGGGGAGGTCATGCTCATGGCTGCGCACCACCGGCCCGAAGGCGCGGCCGCCGCCGATGAACTGCGGCACGCGACGCGAGCCGTGACGGGCGCCGCCGGTGCCCTTCTGCTTATACATCTTCTTGCCGGTGCGGGCGATGTCCGCGCGGTTCTTCACCGCATGGGTGCCCGCACGCCGCTTGGCGAGCTGCCAGCGGATCATGCGGAAGATGAGGTCGGTCCGCGGCTCGAGACCGAAGATCTCGTCCGCGAGCTCGATCGAGCCGGCCTCCTGGCCGTCGTACGACGTGACGCCGATCTGCACGGCTCAGTCCTCCTTGTTTTCGTCTTGCGCGGCGGCGGCTTCGCCGAGGCGATACTTGCCCGGCTGCGGCGCCTCCGCCGGCAGCGCGCGCTTCACAGCGTCGCGCACAAAAATCCAGCCGCCGGCATGGCCGGGAACCGAGCCCTCGACCAGCAGCAGGCCGCGCTCGACATCCGTCTGCACGACGCGCAAATTCTGCGTGGTCACGCGGTCGACGCCCATATGGCCCGCCATCTTCTTGTTCTTGAAGGTCTTGCCGGGGTCCTGACGGCCGCCGGTCGAACCATGGGAACGATGCGACACCGACACGCCGTGAGTGGCGCGAAGACCACCGAAGTTCCAGCGCTTCATAGCGCCGGCGAAGCCCTTGCCCAGCGAGGTGCCGGTCACATCGACGAACTGGCCGACCACGAAATGATCGGCGGTGATCTCGGCCCCGACCGGCAGCAGCTCGGATTCGGCGACGCGAAACTCGGCGAGCTTCAGCTTCGGCTCGACCTTGGCGATGGCGAAGCGCCCGCGCTCGGCCTTGGAGACGTTCTTCACCTTGGCGCGGCCGATGCCGAGCTGCACGGCGGTGTAGCCGTTCTGCTCCATGGTGCGATGCGCGACGACTTGGCAGCCGTCGAGCTTCAGCACCGTGACCGGCACATGCTCGCCCGCCTCGGTGAAAACGCGGGTCATTCCGACCTTTTGCGCGATGACGCCAGACCGCATGATCTCTTCCTTCGCAAGGCGCATCGCTCTTCGATGCGAGAGGCGCCCGGTTTATTTTTTAAAGCTTGATCTCGACGTCGACGCCCGCGGCGAGATCGAGCTTCATCAGCGCGTCCACCGTCTGCGGGGTCGGATCGACGATATCGAGCACGCGCTTATGCGTTCTGATCTCGAACTGCTCGCGCGATTTCTTATCGATATGCGGCGAGCGGTTCACCGTGAACTTCTCGATCTTGGTCGGCAGCGGAATCGGCCCCCGCACCTGCGCGCCCGTGCGCTTGGCGGTGGAGACGATTTCCTTGGTCGACGTGTCGAGAATCCGGTGATCGAACGCCTTGAGGCGAATCCGGATGTTTTGTCCGTTCATCAGCGTCTTCCTCTTGGACCGCGGGCCGCGCGGCTCGCTTTGGACCGCGAGCTTTCACGCTCGCAGCCCCGCTTCATGAATGCGAGCCTCTAGGCTCGCGGTCCAAATCCCTGTTACTCGATGATCGAGGCGACGACGCCGGCGCCGACGGTGCGGCCGCCTTCACGGATGGCGAAGCGCAGCTTCTCCTCCATGGCGATCGGCACGATGAGGCTGACATCCATCGAGACATTGTCGCCCGGCATCACCATTTCGACGCCTTCCGGAAGCGTCACGATGCCGGTCACGTCCGTCGTGCGGAAGTAGAACTGCGGACGATAATTGGTGAAGAACGGCGTATGGCGGCCGCCCTCCTCCTTCGTCAGAATATAGGCCTCGGCCTTGAACTTGGTGTGCGGCTTCACCGTGCCCGGCTTGCACAGAACCTGACCGCGCTCCACGTCCTCGCGCTTGGTGCCGCGCAGCAGGCAGCCGACATTGTCGCCCGCCTCGCCCTGATCGAGCAGCTTGCGGAACATTTCGACGCCGGTCACCGTCGTCTTCGTCGTCGCGCGAATGCCGACGATCTCCACTTCCTCGCCGACCTTGACCACGCCGCGCTCGATGCGGCCCGTCACCACCGTGCCGCGGCCCGAGATCGAGAACACGTCCTCGACCGGCATCAGGAAGGGCTGATCCTTCGGACGCTCCGGCTGCGGAATATAGGCGTCCACCTCGGCCATCAGCTTCATGATCGCGTCATGGCCGAGCTCGGGATTCTTATTCTCGAGCGCACACAGAGCCGAGCCCTTGACGATCGGAATATCGTCGCCGGGGAACTCGTATTTCGACAGAAGCTCGCGCACCTCGAGCTCGACGAGCTCGAGCAGCTCCGGATCGTCGACCATGTCGACCTTGTTCAGGAACACGACCAGCGCCGGCACGCCGACCTGGCGGGCGAGCAGAATGTGCTCGCGCGTCTGCGGCATCGGGCCGTCGGCGGCGGACACGACCAGAATGGCGCCGTCCATCTGCGCGGCGCCGGTGATCATGTTCTTCACATAATCGGCGTGGCCGGGGCAGTCGACGTGGGCGTAGTGGCGATTCTGCGTCTCATATTCGACATGCGCCGTCGAGATGGTGATGCCGCGCGCGCGCTCCTCGGGGGCCTTGTCGATCTGGTCATAGGCCGTGAAGGTCGCGCCGCCGCTCTCGGCCAGAACCTTGGTGATCGCCGCCGTCAGCGACGTCTTGCCATGGTCGACGTGTCCGATCGTGCCGATGTTGCAATGCGGCTTCGTGCGAGAGAACTTTTCCTTGGCCATGGCCACACTCCTTCAGAAGACTGATTCCGAGACGTCGAGATATGATCAGGCGTATTTCGCCTGGACCTTCTTCGACTCCGCCTCGGGGACCTGGTCGTAGTGGTCGAATTGCATCGTGTAGTTGGCGCGCCCCTGGCTGAAGGAGCGCAACTGATTGACGTAGCCGAACATATTGGCGAGCGGCACCATCGCGTCGATGACCACCGCATTGCCGCGCATGTCTTGGCCCTGAATCTGGCCACGTCGAGAGTTCAGATCGCCGATGACCGAGCCCGTATAGTCTTCGGGCGTCACCACCTCGACCTTCATGATCGGCTCGAGCAGCACCGAGCCGCCCTTCTGCAGCGCCTCGCGGAACGCCGCGCGAGAGGCGATCTCGAAGGCGAGCACCGACGAGTCGACATCGTGGAAGCCGCCGTCGATCAGCGTCGCCTTGACATCGACCACCGGGAAGCCTGCGAGGATGCCGGAGCCCATCACGCTGTTGATGCCCTTTTCGACGCCGGGGATGTATTCCTTCGGCACCGAGCCGCCGACGATCTTCGATTCGAAGGCGTTGCCGGAGCCGGGCTCATTCGGCTCGAAAATGATGATGACGCGAGCGAATTGGCCCGTGCCGCCAGTCTGCTTCTTATGCGTGTAGTCGATCTCGACGCGCTTCGTCAGACGCTCGCGATAGGCGACTTGCGGCGCGCCGATATTGGCGTCGACCTTATAGGTGCGCTTCAGAATGTCGACCTTGATGTCGAGATGCAGCTCGCCCATTCCCTTCAGAATGGTCTGGCCGCTCTCCTGATCGGTGGACACGCGGAAGGACGGATCCTCGGCGGCGAGCTTGGACAGAGCAATGCCGAGCTTCTCCTGATCGGCCTTCGACTTCGGCTCGATGGCGATCTCGATGACCGGCTCCGGGAACTCCATGCGCTCGAGGATCGCCGGCTTCAGCGTGTCGCAGAGCGTGTCTCCGGTGCGGGTCTCCTTGAGGCCCGCCAGCGCGACGATGTCGCCGGCGAAGGCTTCCTTGATGTCCTCGCGGTTGTTCGCATGCATCAGCAGCATGCGGCCGACGCGTTCCTTCTTGTCCTTGGTCGAGTTGAGCACGGTCGTGCCCGAATCGATCTTGCCGGAATAGACGCGGCAGAAGGTGATGGTGCCGACGAAGGGATCGTCCATGATCTTGAAGGCGAGCATGGAGAAGGGCTCGCTGTCGGACGGATTGCGCACGAGCTCGGCGCCCGTGTTCATGTCGACACCCTTGATCGCCTCGCGATCCAGCGGCGACGGCAGATAATCGACGACGGCGTCGAGCAGCGGCTGAACGCCCTTGTTCTTGAAGGCCGAGCCGCAGAACACCGGATGGAAGGCGGTGTAGCGGACGGCTTTGCGGACGAGGCGCTTCAGCACCTCCTCGCTCGGCTCCTGGCCGTCGAGATAGGCGGCCATGGCGTCGTCGTCGAGCTCGACCGCCGCCTCGACCAGCGTGGTGCGATATTCCTTGGCCTTCTCGACGAGATCGGCCGGAATCTCCTCGTCATGATATTTGGCGCCGAGACCCTCGTCGTCCCAGACCACCGCCTTCATGCGGACGAGATCGACGATCCCCTTGAACTGGTTCTCGGAGCCGATCGGCAGCTGCATGCAGATCGGCTTGCCGCCCACCTTGGTCACGATGTCGTCGACGCAGCGATAGAAATCGGCGCCGATCTTGTCCATCTTATTGACGAAGACGACGCGCGGCACATGATATTTGTCGGCCTGACGCCACACCGTCTCGGTTTGCGGCTCGACGCCCTGATTGCCGTCGAGAACGCAGACCGCCCCGTCGAGCACGCGCAGCGAACGTTCGACCTCGATGGTGAAGTCGACGTGGCCGGGCGTGTCGATGATGTTGAGGCGCTTGCCGTTCCAGAAGGTCGTCGTCGCGGCCGAGGTGATGGTGATGCCGCGCTCCTGCTCCTGCTCCATCCAATCCATCGTCGCGGCGCCTTCATGCACCTCGCCGATCTTATGGCTCTTGCCGGAGTAATAGAGGATGCGTTCGGTCGTCGTCGTCTTGCCCGCGTCGATGTGGGCCATGATGCCGAAGTTGCGATAGTCTTCGATGGGATGGCTACGGGGCATAGGACAAGTCCTCGGTGAGAGGGCGACGGAACAAGGTTACCAGCGGTAATGCGAGAAGGCGCGGTTGGCTTCCGCCATGCGGTGCGTGTCCTCGCGCTTCTTCACCGCATTGCCGCGGTTGTTGGAGGCGTCGAGCAGCTCCGCAGACAGACGATCGACCATCGTCTTGTCGTTGCGAGCGCGCGCCGCGGTGATGATCCAGCGGATCGCCAGCGCCTGACGGCGCTCGTTGCGCACCTCGACCGGCACCTGATAGGTGGCGCCGCCGACGCGCCGCGAGCGAACCTCGATCGCCGGCGCGACATTCTCGAGCGCGGTCTTGAAGACCTGCAACGGGTCGCTCTTGGCCTTGGACTCGATGATGTCGAAGGCCCCGTAGACGATCGCCTCGGCGACCGACTTGTTGCCGGCGTACATGATCGAGTTCATGAATTTGGTGACGACGGTATCGCCGAACTTGGCGTCCTCGATGATTTCCCGCTTCTCGGCGCGATGGCGACGCGACATGGCTCTCGCTCCTTACTTCGGACGCTTCGCGCCGTATTTCGAACGGCGCTGCTTGCGGTCCTTGACGCCCTGCGTGTCGAGCACGCCGCGCAGAATATGATAGCGCACGCCGGGAAGGTCCTTCACGCGGCCGCCGCGGATCATGACCACCGAGTGCTCCTGCAGATTGTGGCCCTCGCCCGGAATATAGCCGATGACCTCGAAGCCGTTGGTGAGACGAACCTTGGCGACCTTGCGGAGAGCCGAGTTAGGCTTCTTCGGCGTCGTCGTGTAGACGCGCGTGCAGACGCCGCGCTTCTGCGGGCAGGCCCCGAGATGGCGGGACTTCTCGCGGTAGGTCTTCGGTTGCCGCGGCTTGCGGATCAACTGGCTGATCGTCGGCATTCCAGGTCCTTCGCGTGTGGCGAATTGGCGAATCGTTCTTCTTGGACCCGCTCGCGTTCGATGAAACGCAAGCGAGCTGAGCGCCCTCGGCCGGCCGGCCCAAGGCGCTCCTCATGCAGAGGACCCCGAATCCGGGGTCGTGCCTTCCTGTCCGGCGATTTCTCGCCGTATGATGACCAACCGCGTGGCAGTCTCAGGTGAGGCCAGCAGCGTTTAAGTCCGGAACGTCGCGCGCTCGGCGCTCGCGACCACATGGAACTTACGGCCTGCCGAAAGTGGGCGGAACCTAATGTCCGCGCCTCGACGCGTCAAGCGCAGATTGCAATGCGGGAAGAAAATTTCGAGAAGGGGCCGCCAGGAGCTTTGCGAATTCGTGCGCGGTGGCTGCGGGGAGTGATCGGGGGCTCTCCCCCACGGCCCGGCGCCCTCGCCGAAACGGCGCGTGCGTGCTATATCGAAGCCATGCCCGCGCAAGTGCTTTTCAACCAGCTCGCCTATGTGGATCGCCTCCCTCGGGGCGGCTTCACGCCCGAGCAGGCGCGCGCCTCGGCGGAAGCGCTCGATAGCGCATTCTCCGAAGGCGTCGTGACCAAAGCGGATGTCGAGAACGCCAAGCACGAGCTGCAGGCGAGCATAGAGGCCCTGAGGCATGAGACGACCACGAGCAGCGACGCCCTCAAGAGTGAGATGACCGCGTGCAGCGAGGCTCTCGAGCATGAGACGGCTGCGAGCATCGAGGCGCTGCGGCACGAGACCAAATTGAGCGTCGAGGGGGTCAAGCACGACATCTCGCTGCTGAGGCAGGATTTCGACACGCTGCGGCGCGACGTCGTCGAATCGGAAGCGCGGCTGCGGCATGAGGTCAAGCGAGACATCTCCGAGTCGGAGACGCGCGTGCGCCTCGAGATCGCCCAATCGAAGAACGAGACGCTGCGCGGGCTGTTCGGCTTCGTCATCGTGCTGATCGGCGCCAGCTTCACCATCGTGAAATACGTCCGCTGAGCCGAAACAACCCATGACAATAGTCGACCGTCTGAAGGCCGCAGAGCATGCCATCGCCGAGCGCGCGCGCGACTGCGGCCGCGATCCGGCGGAGATCACGCTCGTCTGCGTCTCCAAGACCTTTCCCGGCGAGGCGGTGATCCCGCTGCTCGAAGCCGGCCATCGCGTCTTCGGCGAGAACAAGGTGCAGGAGGCGCGCGCCAAATGGGGGCCGCTGCGGGAGCGATTTCCCGTGGAGCTGCATCTCATCGGTCCGCTGCAATCCAACAAGGCGCGCGAGGCCGTCGAGACCTTCGACGTCATCGAGAGCGTGGACCGCCCGAAGATCGCCGAGGCCATCGCCGCCGAGATCGCGCGCCAGGGGCGGCGTCCGCGCCTTCTCGTGCAGGTCAACACCGGCGAGGAGCCGCAGAAGGCCGGCGTGCGGCCGCAGGAGGCCGACGCCTTCATAAAGCAGTGCCGCGAGCAATTTGGGCTCGAGATCGCCGGGCTGATGTGCGTGCCGCCGGTCGATCAGCAGGCCTCGCCGCATTTCGCGCTGCTCGCGGCGATCGCGCGGCGCAACGGGCTGAAGGATCTGTCTATGGGCATGAGCGCCGATTACGAGCTCGCCATTCAGCTCGGCGCGACCCATGTGCGCATTGGATCGGCGATCATGGGCGAGCGCGATTATTCGAAAGGCTGATCGATCGCGATCCGCACGCCGCGCGCGAGCCGTGGCAGCAGCCGCGCCATGTCGCGCGCGCGCAGCGCCACGCAGCCGGCGGTCGGACCGAGATCCAGCGTCGCAATGTGAAAGAAGATCGCGCTGCCGCGCCCGAGCGCGCGCGGACGGATATTGTAGTCGAGCACGCCGACGACGTCATAGAGCCGGTCGTCTCGCCACAGGCGCTCATGGCCGAGCTTCGTCGGCGCGCGCAGCGGATGATTATAGGAGAAGGACGCCGGATCGTCGCACCAGAGATCGTCCGGCCGGATGAAGCGCGAGGGAATGGCGCAGGCCGCCGCCCGTCCGGGCCGCAGCAGCAGCTGCAGCAGCCGCAGCCGTCCCGCCGGCGTCGCGCCGTCGCCTTCGCGCTTGGCGCGGGTGACGCCGGCGCGGCCGATGGCGCAGGGAAGGACGAGCGTCCCCGCGATGAGCTTGCCCCTGTGGCTCGGCGCGCCGTCGAAGCGGCGGGCCACGCGCAGGAGGCGAAGGCCGCGGACGCGCGGCGGGCGGGAGAAGAGGGCGGACATGGCGTTCTTCTTTACACTCCCGGCGCGCCGGGAGAAAATCGAACGGCGCCGGCGCGAGCCGAGCCGCTCATGTTCGGTGAGGAGAGAGCGCCGGAGGTCCATTTCGTGTCGCCGCCGCGTCGCATCCTGATCGCCGCAGCGCCGAGCCTGCGCGGAGCGCTGGTCGAGCAATTCGCCCTCCATCCCGATTTCGTGATCCTGGACGCGAGCGCCATCGACGCGGCGAAGACGCTCATCGCCGCCGGCGCGCTCGATATTCTGCTCGTCGATGCGGAGAGCGGAGCGGCGCTCGCCGGCGTGATGCAGCGATTCGAGGGACCTGTTCTGCGGATCGGCGAGGGCTCCTCCCCCACCCCGGGGACCATCCGCATCGCGCGTCCCTTTCGCTTCCCCGATCTGCTGGCGCGGCTGCGCGTCGCGAGCGGCGCGAAGGCGCGGGAGGTCGACATCGGCGCCCGCCGCTTCCGGCCCGGCGCTTTCGAGCTCGTCGACGCGGCCGGGCGCCGGCTGCCGCTCACCGAGAAGGAATCGGCGATTCTCACCCGGCTCGTCGAAGCCGATGGGGAGATCGTGACGAAGGAGATATTGCTGCGCGACATTTGGGGCTATCGTCCCGATGTGACGACTCGGACGCTGGAGGTTCATCTCAGCCGCCTGCGTCGCAAGATCGGCGCGCCAGGGCGGCTGTTGATCGCGAGGAACAACGGCTATCGCCTCGTGTTCCGGCGACGCAGCGACGAGGAGGCGACGCGCAACGGACTCTGAAAGGGCGCGGGAGACATGGCTCTCGAGGACGACATCGCCAATCTGCGGCGCATCTCTTTGTTCGAGGATTTCGAGACCGAGGCGCTGCGCCTGCTCGTGTTCGGCTCCGAGACCAAGCTGCTGCGCGCCGGCGACGCGCTGTTCCGGCGCGGCGAGCCGTCGGACGGCGGCTATATTCTCACCGGCGGCTCGATCGCGCTGGAGAAGCATGACGACGGCCGGCCCGCCGAGAAGATCCTGCGCCCGGTCGCGCTGATCGGCGAGACCGCGCTGATCGCAGAAACCACTCGCCCGATCACGGCCATGGCGCGGGAGCCGGCGACGACGCTGAAGATCACCCGCGCTCTGTTCCACCGGCTGCTCGAGGAATATCCCGCCACCACTCTGCGCGTGCGCCGGCGCCTCGCCGAGCGGTTGACGCTGCTCGCGCGCGAACTCGCTCTCGCGTCTTGAGCGACCGTCGCCGCGAGAATCCCGCGGGCGCGCTCTCGACGGCGGGGCGATTCCCTCCTAATTTATGAAAATTGCGAGTAGGGGCGCATCGTGTTCCGGCGCGCGGCCAGCGTCGCGCCGCCGGCGAGGAGGAAAAGCCATGTCCTATCCCGCCCATTTCGGCGCCACGGCGGCGCTCGGCGCGACAATCGCGCTCGCCTTCGTCCCGTCCGACAGCTTCGCCGCGCCGACCAGCGTCGCCGGCCGATCGACCGTGGAACTGCCCTCCCAGGTCGAGACCGTCGCCTATTGCGCCATACGACACCGTCACCGCGGCTACGCGCGCAGCCGCATCAGGCATGTCTATCATTACGTCTATGGGAGCCCGGCGCCGATCGTGAGCAGCGCCTACCCCGTCTACTCTGACAATCCTTATTATTACAACTACAGCTATGGCTATCCTTATTACGGCTACGGCTACGGCTACGGCTATCCTTATTACGGTTACGGCTATGGCTCCCCCGTTTATTCCAGCGGCTGGGGCTATCGCCGACCAATCGTCGGATGGGGCGGCGGCTGGGGCGGCCGGCGCGTCGGCTATTGGGGCGGCGGCCGGGGCTTCGGTGGCGGTTGGGGAGGCGGCCGGGGCTTCGGCGGCGGCTGGGGAGGCGGTCGCGGATTCGGCGGCGGCTGGGGAGGCGGTCATGGCTTCGGCGGTCATGGCTTCGGCGGCGGCTTCCATCACGGCGGCTTCGGCGGGTTCCACGGCGGGCGTTGACGTCACACCCTGGTTTCGCGCCGGGCCGATGCGCCCGGCGCGGCGCCATTCGCCGCATTCCATCGGCGGCCGGAGCCGATATGCTCGTCCTCGCGATTCGTCCGAAGCGTGAGAGAAGAGCGACCGTGATGGAAAGAGACGACGAAGGCCGCGCCGCCGCGGCGAGCCGGCTGCAGGAGCATGAAGCGCGCGCCGCAATTCTCGCGGAGCTGCACGCGAGGCCGTTCCTGCCGATCGAGCTGCCGCAGCGCATCTATCATTTCGCTTTTGCGACCAATGAGGACGAGGCCCGCGCCGACCGCGCCGCGCTCGCCGAGCTGCTGCGCTCGCATATGCTGCCGTCGCCGACCGGCGACGCCAAATTCCAGCGCCTCTCGATCGGCGACTGGCGACTGCGCTGGGAGCAGCACACCGAGTTCACCACCTACACCTGGTCCACGCAGAAGGAGGCGGGCGAGCCCTTTACTCATCCCGATCCGCTCGGCGCCGGCGAGTTCGCGTTTCGGGCGCCGGGCCGGCTGATCGTCGCCACCCATCTTTGCGCCGTCGAGGGCGGCCATTCCCACGAGGCGTTCGCGCAGCTGTTCAACTCGCAGAGCCTCTGCCTCGTGCGCGCGGCCAAGGGCGCCGCGCACGTGATGACCGATTTCGCCGTCGATCCCTTCGGCTTCACCCGGCTGCTGGTGAAGACGGGCGGCATCGGCGCGCTGGAGACGGGGCGGCTGCTGCAGCGCGTGCTGGAGATCGAGACCTATCGCACCATGGCCCTGCTCGGCCTGCCGGAGGCGCGGGCCGCCGGGCCTCAGTTGCGGGCGATGGAGAGCGAGATTTCCGACGTCACCCATGCGCTCAGCCAGACCCAGGACATGCGCACGAGCCGCGATCTCCTGAAGCGCTCGAGCGATCTCCTCGCCAAGAGCGAGGCGCTGTCGACGCGCACCGCCTTCCGCTTCGGCGCCAGCCGCGCCTATCACGCCATAGTGAAGAACCGACTGGCCCTGATCCAGGAGGCGAAGGAGAGCCATTACACGACCATCTCCGCCTTCTTCAGCGCCCGGCTCGATCCGGCGATCGAGACCTGCAACGCTTTCGAGGCGCGGCAGGCGCGGCTCGCCGCCCAGGTCGAGCGCGCCGTCGACCTGATGCGCACCGGCATCACCTTCGAGCTCGAGCAGCAGAACCGCGATCTGCTCGACGACATGAACCGCCGCGCGCGGCTGCAGATGCGCCTGCAGAAGCTGGTCGGCGGCCTCTCCATCGCCGCGCTCAGCTATTATGTCGCCGGCCTCTCGCTGTATTTCTTCAAGGGCGTGAAGGACGCCGGCTTCCTGCCCTTCGGCTTCACCGGCGAGGAGGCGGCCGCCACGGCCATGCCTCTGGTGATCTTGGGGGCCTGGGCGTTCTGGCAGCGGGTGAAGCGGCTCTCGGCCAAGGCGCAGGAGGAGGAGCGCGTCAGCTGACGCGCTCCAGCGCCCTATCTCCGGCGCGAATTACTAGACTTTTATGAAATACATCTTGTTTAAACGAGCAGAATTGCTAGAATTGATTTTATTTCCATAGGCCGCCCTCTCCGACATTCGCTCGGCAGCAGAAATACGGTGCGAGGCAAACAATTGAAAATCATCATGTATTTTCCGCCGGCGCGCCAGCTCGCGCCAACATAAGTAAATGCCCTAATTTTGGATTCGCTCGCCAGCAAGTATTGACGAGCATCGACCCCGCTCGCGGTCGGGAAGAAACTTCGAAGAAGACAAGAAGAGGGCAGGAGATGAGCAAAGCCATACGTACGCATTCGATCAATTTGAGATATTTCTTTTCATGATTTTACCTGTCTTTGATCCGATGGAGGCGCCCTTGTCCTTCTGAGCCGCCGCCGCCCGCCGGGCGTGTCCATGTTTGCGTAACGCGTAAGGAGCTCATCATGATTTCTGTGTCGGAATGCGCGGCCATCGCCGGCCTCGCGTCGAACGAGCTGGTTCTGGGCGCCGCTCCCTCTGCGAAGCACCGCTCGCTGCTGACGAGCTATCTGCTCAACGCCCACAAGGGCCTCGACACCGTGCGCGGCGCCATCGTCGCCGATCTGCGCCGCTTCCTCGATCTCGGCGTGCCGGCGCGCGCCGCCGATCTCCTGATCGTGCTGCGGATGCTGCTGACCCTTCATCCGGCGGCGCGCTGGCCGGCGCTCGCGCTTGCGCATGCGGAGCCGCTCGAGGCCCGCCGTCACGATGCTGTGGTGCTGGCCTTCTCGCGCCGCCCACGACGCGTCGAGCCCAGCGAGCCGCGCTTCTTCGAGTCTCCGAACGATCCGATCTATGCGAAGCGCCGCGCGCGAAGCGCGCAACTGCGCCGCGACAGCTGACGGCCGGCGCCGGACCGCGCTCCTAAAAAGGCGGCTCGCGGGCCTTGCCGCGAGCCCTTCGTTCACGCCACCTTGGCAAAATCGGCGACCTGCAGCATGGCGCCGCGCAGCTCGGCGAGCAGGCGCAGCCGGTTGAGCCGCAGCTTCTCGTCCTCGCAATTGACCGTCACCTGATCGAAGAAGGCGTCGACCGGCTCGCGCAGCTTGGCGAGCGCCCGCATCGCGCCCTCGAAATTCTCCGCCTCGAGCCGCTCCGCCGTCTCCTCGCGCGCGCGCTTGACCGCCGCGGCGAGCTTGTGCTCGGGCTGCTCCATGCGCAAATTGGGATGGTGCGGCGTGTCATAGGCGCCGGCCCCGTCCTTCTTCTCCTCGATCTTGAGAATATTGGCCGCGCGGCGAAAGCCCGCGAGCAGATTCTTGCCGTCGTCGGTGTCGAGGAACTTGGCCAGAGCCTCGACCTTGCGGGTGATGGTGAGCAGATCATCCGGCATCTTCGCGCTCCCTTCCCGAACCTGCGCCGAAGCAGAGGCTCCGAGCGCCGCATCGATCAGGTCATATCGGGCGCCTCGATCGCGAAGATAGACCTTCAGGCGATCGATGAAGAAGGCGAGGAGGTCGGCGGCGTTGGCCTCGAGCAGCGACGGCAGAGTCTCGCGCATGAAGATTTCCGCCTGCGCGGACGGAGCCTCGGCGCCTTTCTCGCGGCCGACCGCCGCGAGCTGCGTTTCGATATCGGCGCGCAGATGCGTCAGCGCATCCGCCGAGAGGCTCGCGGCGCCGGTCGGCGAAAGATCGCAGCCGACGCGCTCGACCTCGCTCGTCACCAGATCGCGCAAGGGCGTGCGCGCGTCGAACCAGATCGTCGCTTGGGCCGCGGCGAATGCGTCGCGCAACGGCAGGCGCAGCTCACTCTCGAGCGCGATGCGAATGACGCCGAGCGCGGCGCGGCGCAGCGCATAAGGGTCCTTGCTCCCGGTCGGCTTCTCGTCGATCGCCCAGAAGCCGACCAGCGTGTCGAGCTTGTCGGCGAGCGCCACGGCGATCGACACGGGATTCGTCGGAATGCGGTCGTTCGGCCCCTGCGGCTTGTAGTGGTCTTCCAGCGCCGCCGCGACATCGGCGTCCTCGCCCTGCGCCCTCGCATAATAACGGCCCATTAGTCCTTGCAGCTCGGGGAATTCGCCGACCATTTCGGTGACGAGATCGGCTTTCGCCAAACGCGCCGCGCGCTCGGCCTTGTCGGCGTCGGCGCCGATGAGCGGCGCCAGCTCGCGCGCCAGCGCGGCGATGCGCGCGACGCGCTCACCCTGTGTCCCGAGCTTCTCGTGGAAGACGATGTTGTCGAGCTTGGGCAGGCGCTCCTCGAGCTTGGTCTTCAGATCGGTCTCATAGAAGAATTTCGCGTCCGACAACCTGGCCGCAATGACGCGCTGATTGCCGCCGACGATGGTGGCGCCGCCGTCATTCGCCTCGACATTGGCGACGAGAATGAACTTGTTGGCGAGCCCGCCGTCGGCGCGCTTCAGCACGAAACATTTCTGATTGACGCGAATGGTGGCGCGAATGACTTCCGGCGGAATGGAGAGGAAGCTCTCGTCGAAAGCGCCCATCAGCGTGACCGGCCATTCGACGAGGCCGGCGACCTCCTCGAGCAGCGCCGCGTCCTCGACCAGCTCGAGGCCCTGCGCCATGGCGAGAGTGCGCGCGTCATGCAGCACGATGTCGCGCCGCCGCGCCGCGTCGAGCACCACCTTCGCCTTCTCCAGCGCCGGCGCGTAATCGTCGAAGCGCCGCACGGAGAAACCCTGCGGCGCCATGAAGCGATGGCCGAAAGCGACATTGCCGCTCTCGATTCCGTCGACCGAGAAGCGAACCACCTCGGGCGTCTCCGTCTCCGGCCCGAAGGTGGCGAGGATGGATTGCAGCGGGCGCACCCAGCGCAGCGAATCGAGCTTCGCCGAGGCGGCGCCCCAGCGCATCGACTTCGGCCAGGGAAAGCCCTTCACAACTCCCGGCAGCACATCCGCCAGCACTTGAATCGTCTCGCGCCCGGCGCGCTCGATGACGGCGACATAGAACTCGCCCTTCTTCGGATCCTTCTCGATCTTCGCTTCGTCGATCGAGGCGAGGCCGGCGCTCTTCAAGAAGCCGGCGATGGCGGCCTCCGGCGCGCCGACGCGCGGCCCCTTCTTCTCCTCACGCACATCGGGCTGGCGCGCCGGCAGTCCGGCGACATGCAGCGCCAGCCGGCGCGGCGTCGCATGGGAGGCCGCGCCCTCATAGGCGAGCCCGCGCTCGGCGAGCGCGCCGCAGACGAGCCGCTGCAGATCATCGGCCGCCTGACGCTGCATGCGGGCGGGAATTTCTTCGGAGAACAGCTCGAGGAGAAGGTCGGGCATCGCTTTATCTGCATCTGTGTCTGAGAGGAGAAACCGCGCAGCCCTCCACCCTCCCCTCGAGGGGGAGGGTCGGCGTGCGAAGCACGACGGGGTGGGGTGCTCCCCGAGTCTCGGCGGTGAACCCCACCCCGCGCCTTCGGCGCGACCCTCCCCCTGAAGGGGAGGGTGGGCTTTCCGCAATATCGCGCAGAAGCATGTGGCGGCCTCAATCTTTTCGATCGGCGGACGCAGCTTTCGGCTCGACGCCGAGCGAGCCGTACAGCGCCGCGTAAATCGTGTCGAGCACGCCGTCGATGTTCTCGAACACCTCATGGTTCCAAAATCGGAGAATGCGATAGCCTTCGTTTTCCAGCCAGCGAGTCCGCGCGAGATCTCGCTCCTGCGCGCCCTCCTCGGTGTGCGACGGCCCATCGATCTCGATCAGCAACTTCCTGCTGAGACAGGCGAAATCGACGACATAAGGCCCGATCGGCGCTTGCCGTCGAAAATGCGTACGCAGCAGTGGGACGCGGTCGAGATTTTGCCAGAGCCTTTGTTCGGCGCTGGTCGCATTCGCGCGCAGCCGCCGGGCGGTTTCAAGACGAAATCGACGGAGCTTATCGTTGCTGCGCATGAATATATCGCCTCTCTCATCCCCCGATAGGGAGGCCTCGACCTGCCGTGCAGCCCGGGTGAGGTGGCGTTCCCCGAGCCTCAGCGGCGGGTCCCCACCCGCGCCTGCGGCGCGAGCCTCCCCCTTCAAGGCGAGGGTGGCGCGCGGGATCATTCACAACGGCTCCTCCGATGCGAGCGCTTCTCCCGCCGGGGCGGGCGTGTCGAGAAGATATCGCTCCACATCGAGCGCCGCCATGCAGCCGAGGCCGGCCGCCGTCACCGCTTGGCGATAGATCTCATCGGCCACGTCGCCGGCCGCGAATACGCCCGGAATATTGGTGCGCGTCGTGCCCGGCTGCACGACGATATAGCCGGACGGTTTCAGCTCCAGCTGGCCGACGAACAGCTCCGACGCCGGCTGATGGCCGATGGCGATGAACACGCCGTCGACGTCGAGCGTCTGCGTCGCGCCGGTCTTCACATTCTTCACGCGGGTCTGCGTGACCGAGAGCGGCGACTCGTCGCCCAAAATCTCGTCGATGGCGTGATCGAAAAGGATCTTCACATTGGGCTTTGCGGCGAGCCGCTCCTGCAGAACGCGCTCGGCGCGGAAGCTGTCGCGGCGATGCATGATCGTCACCTCGGCGGCGATCTGCGAGAGATAGAGCGCCTCCTCCACCGCCGTATTGCCGCCGCCGACGACCAGAACCTTCTTACCGCGGAAGAAGAAGCCGTCGCAGGTGGCGCAAGCGGAGACGCCATAGCCCTTGAACTTCTCCTCGCTCGGAACGCCGAGCCATTTGGCTTTCGCTCCGGTCGCGATGATGAGCGCGTCGGCGGTGTAGAGCTTGCCCGAATCGCCTAACAGCTCGAAGGGCCGCTTGCCGAGCCGCGCCTCGACGATATGGTCGGAGACGAGCTGCGCGCCGACATGCTCGGCCTGGGCGCGCATCTGATCCATCAGCCAGGGGCCCTGAATCGGCTCGGCGAAGCCGGGGTAATTCTCGACGTCGGTGGTGATCATGAGCTGCCCGCCCTGGTCGAAGCCGGCGATGACCACGGGCTCCAGCATGGCGCGCGCCGTGTAGATGGCGGCGGTATAGCCGGCGGGGCCGGAGCCGAGCACGATGACGCGGGCGTGCAGGCCTTGATCGTCTGCGGACATGGAAGGGGCCTCTGCGAAAGGATGGGCGGCGCCGGCGCGCTCGGATGAGCGCAATCTAGTCATTCCTGTTTGCGCCGCAACCGTCGCCTTCTTTAGGCAAATCGGGCGCCGTCGGCGAATCGCCGATAGGCGAGCGCAATGGCCTCCGCCAGTTCCGGCGTCGAATTGACGGGCGCATAGGACCATCGCTCCATCCGCCCCGTCCAGCGCCGCGCCGCCCCTTGCGCCTCGAGGCCGGCGAGGAAAGCGGCGAGCTTGGCCGAGCCGCCGCCGGGCGCGAACACATGCACGGGCGCGCCAGTCGCCGCCGCCTCGGAGACCATGTTGACGCTGTCGCCGGTGACGAGCAGGGCGTCGGCGCGGGCGAGGATGGAGAGATAGGGGTTTTCCCCATCGCCATTCCAGAGGAAAGCGCGCGGGATGTGGCCGCTCCCTTCCTTCTCCCGCGCGCGGGAGAAGGTGGCTCCGCGAAGCGGGGTCGGATGAGGGTCCGTGTCGCCGCGCGGCCCCCATTCGCCTCGAGCTGCCGGCGCCCTCATCCGACCCGACTTCGTCGGGCCACCTTCTCCCGCAAGCGGGAGAAGGGAGAACTGCAGCGCCGCGGCCAAGCGCTTCGGCGTGCGCCGCGACAATGTCGCCGCAACGCTCCACCCCTCCTCCAGCAACCCGCGCGCCGCCGCCGCCAGCCCGGCGACATCCCTCTCCGAAAACCGGAAATGCCGACTGTCCCCGCCGATGAGCAGCCCCGCCACCGGCGCCGGCAGCGCGGCGATGCGCGGATCGGGCGCGGCCCGCGCCTGCGCCAGAAGCTGCGGCGTCAGCCGGTTGGGCGGCGTCAGCGGCGTCAGCACATCGGCGCCCGAAAAACCATCGTGGCGCGGCGCGACGATGAGATCGGCGGCCGCCCGCCCGGTCGCCGGTGTGTTGACATAGACGGTGAAGACCGCGCCGCCGGAGGCGCGCTTCAGATGACGCAGATAAGGAAGGGTGCGCCGCCCGCAGGCGAGCGCGAGATCGGGAAAGGGCGGAGCGAGCAGGCCCGCCTCGCGCGGATCGATCGGGCCGAAAGGCGCGAGCGCGGCGATCAGGCGGCGCGGCGCGATGCGGACGAGGCGCGGAGCGAGGCCCAGCGCCGCGGCAAGGCCGAGCGTCTGCGCCTCATGACCAGCGCGGCCGTCGGAGAGAACCCAGGCTGACGCAATATCGCCAGCGCCCTCGCCGTTCTCCCGCTCGGCGGGAGAAGGCAGGGCGAACCTCGTCACACTCGCGGCTCAGACGAAGGCCACCTTCAATATCTCATAGCTCTTGCCGCCGCCGGGCGTCTTCACCTCGACGGTGTCGCCGGCCTTCTTGCCGATCAGCGCGCGGGCGATCGGCGAGGCGATGGAGACGCGGCCGTTCTTGGCGTCGGCCTCGGGCTCGCCGACGATCTGATAGGCCTTCTCCTCCTCGGTGTCCTCGTCGACCAGCGTGACCGTCGCGCCGAATTTGATGGTGGAGCCCGAGAGCTTGGAGACGTCGATGACCTCGGCGCGCGACAGCTTGTCCTCGAGGTCGGCGATGCGGCCCTCGTTCAGCGACTGCGCTTCCTTGGCGGCGTGATATTCGGCGTTCTCCGACAAATCGCCGTGCGAGCGGGCCTCGGAGATCGCCTGGATGATGCGCGGGCGCTCGGTCTGCTGACGATGCCGCAGCTCGGTGTCGAGAGCGGCGTAGCCGGCGGCGGTCATGGGCACCTTGTCCATCTCTCTTGCTCTCTGCTCTTTTTGTTCCGGAGGCTCGGCCGCGCTTCTTTAATAAATCGCTCGTCCTCCGCCGGTTTCGCGAAACCAGGCAGGCGATCGAACCCCTTGAACATGAATGAGCCGCTGACGCGGCGACCGAATCTCAAGCTCGCGCGCGCCCGGCCGAGGCGCGTCAGTCACGCGAAATAGTCCTGCAGGGCGCGGACTTCGAGATCTCCCGATACATAGGCCCGGATGCTCTGCGCCGCCGCGATCGCGCCGGCGAGCGTCGTATAATAGGGCACTTTATGCAATAGCGCAGCTTGGCGCAAGGAACGTGAATCGGCCAGCGCCTGGGCGCCTTCGGTCGTGTTGAACACGAGCTGAACCGAGCCGTTCTTGATCGCGTCCACGATATGCGGCCGCCCCTCCGAGACCTTGTTCAGCTTTTGCGCCGGCACGCCGTTCTCGGCGAGATAGCGCGCCGTGCCGCCGGTCGCGACCACCGAAAAGCCGAGCTCGGCCAATAGCTTCACCGCCGGCAGAACGCGCGGCTTGTCGGCGTCCCGAACCGAGACGAACAAGGTCCCCTGGCGCGGCACCTTGGTGCCGCCGCCGAGCTGGCTCTTGGCGAAGGCCGCCTCGAAGCTGCGGTCGAGCCCGATCACCTCGCCCGTCGAGCGCATCTCGGGGCCGAGCACAGTGTCGACGCCGGGGAAGCGCGCGAAGGGGAACACCGATTCCTTGACGCCCACGTGATTCGGCATGGGCCGCGGCAGGCCGAAGCCCGCGAGCTTCTCGCCGGCCATGATTCGCGCCGCGATCTTGGCGATCGGCGCGCCCACCACCTTGGCGACGAAAGGCACGGTCCGCGAGGCGCGCGGATTGACCTCGAGCACATAGATCTCGCCGTCCTTCAGCGCGAACTGCACATTCATCAGGCCGACGACGCCGAGCGCGTCGGCGAGCAGGATCGTCTGCCGCTCGAGCTCGGCCACGGTGCCCGGCAACAGCGAGCGCGGCGGCAGCGAGCAGGCCGAATCGCCGGAATGAATGCCGGCCTCCTCGATATGCTCCATCACCCCGGCGATGGCCGCGCTCGTCCCATCGGCGACGCAATCCACGTCGACTTCTATGGCGTCGGTCAGATAGCGGTCGAACAGCAGCGGATTGCGGCCGAGCACGGTGTTGATCTGGCCGGTCTTGTCGTTGGGATAGCGCGCCTTCACATCGGAGGGAACGAGGCTCGGCAGCGTGCCGAGCAGATAATCGTCGAGCGCGTTCTGATCGCGGATGATGGCCATGGCGCGCCCGCCGAGCACATAGGACGGGCGCACGACCAGCGGTAGACCGAGCTCGCCGGCGACGAGCCGCGACTGCTCCACCGAATAGGCGATGCCGTTCTTCGGCTGCTTCAGGCCGAGCTTGTCGAGCAGGCGCTTGAAGCGGTCGCGGTCCTCGGCGAGATCGATCGAATCGACCGGCGTGCCGAGGATCGGCAAGCCGGCCGAATTCAGCGCATGGGCGAGCTTCAGCGGCGTCTGCCCGCCATATTGCACGATGACGCCGTGCAGCGTCCCATTGCTGCGCTCGACATCGAGAATCTCCTCGACGTCCTCCGCCGTCAGCGGCTCGAAATAGAGGCGATCCGATGTGTCGTAATCCGTCGACACCGTCTCCGGATTGCAATTGATCATCACCGTCTCGAAGCCGGCGTCGGCGAGCGCGAAGCAGGCGTGGCAGCAGCAATAATCGAATTCGATGCCCTGACCGATGCGGTTCGGTCCGCCGCCGAGGATGACGACCTTGCGCCTGTCGGAAGGGCGCGCCTCATTGGCGGGCGCGCCGAGGAAAGGCGTCTCATAGGTCGAATACATGTAAGCGGTGGGCGAGGCGAATTCCGCCGCGCAAGTGTCGATGCGCTTATAGACCGGACGCACGTCGAGGGCGCGGCGCGCGGCGCGCACGCCTTTCTCGGCCTCGCCCGAGAGCGTCGCGAGGCGGGCGTCGGAGAAGCCGGCGAATTTCAGCGCGCGGAAATTCTCGGCGTCCTTCGGCAGGCCGAATTTGCGCACCTTGGTCTCGAACGCGACGATCTCGGCGATGCGCGCGATGAACCAGGGATCGATCTTGCAGGCCTCGTGAATCTCGGCCGGATCCATGCCGAGGCGCAGCGCCTGGCCGACGACCAGCAGCCGGTCCGGCGTCGGCGTGCCGAGAGCGGCGCGCAGCACGTTCATATCGTCGCCGCGGCCCATTCCGTCGATCTCGATCTCGTCGAGACCCGAGAGGCCGGTCTCCAGCGAGCGCAGCGCCTTCTGCAGCGATTCGGCGAAATTGCGCCCGATCGCCATGGCCTCGCCGACCGATTTCATCGCCGTCGTCAGCACCGGCTCGGCGCCGGGAAACTTTTCGAAGGCGAAGCGCGGAATCTTGGTGACGATGTAATCGATCGTCGGCTCGAAGGAGGCCGGCGTGGCGCCGCCCGTGATGTCGTTGGCGATCTCGTCGAGCGTGTAGCCGACGGCGAGCTTGGCCGCGACCTTTGCGATGGGAAAGCCGGTCGCCTTGGACGCCAGCGCCGAGGAGCGCGACACGCGCGGATTCATCTCGATGACGATCATGCGGCCGGTCGCCGGATCGACGGCGAATTGCACATTCGATCCGCCGGTCTCGACGCCGATCTCGCGCAGCACGGCGATCGAGGCGTCGCGCATGATCTGATATTCTTTGTCGGTCAGCGTCAGCGCCGGGGCGACGGTGATCGAATCGCCCGTATGCACGCCCATCGGATCGATGTTCTCGATCGAGCAGACGATGATGCAATTGTCCGCGCGGTCGCGGACCACCTCCATCTCATATTCCTTCCAGCCGATGACGCTCTCTTCGATCAGCACCTCGGTGGTCGGCGAGGCGTCGAGGCCCCGCTCGATGATGTCGATGAACTCGGCCTTGTTATAGGCGATGCCGCCGCCGGTGCCGGCGAGCGTGAAGGAGGGGCGGATGATCGCCGGCAGGCCGATGTCCTCCAGCGCCTCCAGCGCCTCGGTGAGGCCCTTGGAGATATAGCGCCGCTTGCGCTCCGGCTCGCCCGTCTCCCAGCGGCGGCGAATGTCGGCGATGCGCTTCTGCTTCTCCTCGAGCGGCAGCTCGGAAGCCTCGATCTCGGCGATCTCGGCGTTGCGCCGCGCCTTGTCGGAGGTCTTCAGATCGGTGGCGTTGGCGAGGCGCGAGCGCGGCGTCTCGAGGCCGATTTTGGTCATGGCCTCGCGGAACAATTCGCGATCCTCGGCCTTGTCGATGGCCTTGGCGTCGGCGCCGATCATCTCGACGTCGAATTTTTCGAGCACGCCCATGCGCTCCAGCGACAGGGCGCAATTGAGGGCCGTCTGCCCGCCCATGGTCGGCAGCAGCGCGAAGCCGCCGGGAATGGCGTATCGCTCCTTCTCGATGATCTTGGCGACGATCTCGGGCGTGATCGGCTCGACATAGGTCCGATCCGCCATATCGGGATCGGTCATGATGGTGGCGGGATTGGAGTTGACGAGGACGATGCGATAGCCCTCGGCGCGCAACGCCTTGCAGGCCTGGGTTCCCGAATAATCGAACTCGCAGGCCTGGCCGATGACGATGGGGCCGGCGCCGATGATCAGAATGGTCGATATGTCGGTTCGTTTCGGCATGTCGGTCCGACTGTCATCCTTTCTTCACGCGCGCCTCGGAATGAGGATAACGCGCGTTCCGTCGCCACGCCGCCACAATCCGCACGGGCGCACAAAAAAAGGCCGCGCCGCAGCCTTTTCAAGGTTCAGCGCGCCCTCCCTCGAGACGAGACCGAACGGGGCGGGCGGCCCGGCCCGACGGTCGAGCGTGTGTTAGACGAGAATCCGCGGCAGGGGAAGGGGGCGCGACGACGCGTCGTCTCGGACCCGGCCGGCGGCGAAGGGCTCGCTCCTCTCGCGATCGGGCGGCGCTTTCGGCGTCTATGCGGAAATCTTCCTCTCATCGCCGCTCTCCCCAGCGGTGGACAATAAGCTGCGCCGCATTATTTCCTGCCGGCGGGCCTCGCGAGCGAGAGCCGCAGAGCGAGAGGGCGGAGCATCGCATGGAGAAGAGGGCCGAAACCCGCACGTCCCAGCCGGACGCCGATTACGACAAGCTCGGCCGCGACGCGCTGATCGCACTGCTGCGCAGCGCGATCCAGCAGCGCGACGAGGTGATCTCGAAATATGAGGCGATGGCCTATCAGGTGAACGAATCGACCCATGAGATCGACGACGCTCAGCTGGAGGCGCGCCGCGAGGCCCGTCTCGCCGAAAAGAACGAGCGCCACGCGCAGGAGGAAGAAGCGCTGGTGCGCCAGCTCCAGAGCCTTCTCGATGAAGAGCGCCGCAAGAACGCCGCGCTCGCCGAGGATTTCGCCCGTTTCCGCGAGAAGATGGCGAAGACGCCGGTCGAGGACCCCTGGGGACATCTCGGACGCGACCTCGGCCAGATCGGCGACGACGGCGTCGCCTGGATGCGGGCGAAAATTCCGCCGGACAGCCAGATGCTGCCCTGGTTCGACCGGACGGTCGAGGGCTCGAAAAAGGCGGGGCTGCTAGCCTGTCAATGGGGCGCCCGCGCCTATGACTGGGCGAAGCCGCGCGCGATCGAGCTCTACCAATGGGGAAAACCGCGCGCGATCGAGGGCTATAAATGGGCGCGCGGCGAGATCGAGAAGCGGATGGGGAAAGGACAGGGGACTTCGGGCCCGTGAGAAGCCGTTTCGAAAATGGTTGAACAGCCGAGGTCGGTGTGATTCCGGGAGTTTGCGGACATCTCGGAGATAAGCATGCGGACCCCGGCCAACCATCATAGCCCATGAACGGCTCCTTCTGTGACACGCAGCATGGGCGCCGCCAGCAGGGCATTGCGTCAGATTGTCGTCCTCCACTTTCCGTTGGTTAGAGCGTGACATCTGCGACAAACTCGGGGCGACGTTCCTCGCAACTGCTCCGCTCGGCCCACCATCCCGTTTTGATTTCGATGTCCTTATCGTTTTTGGTCGTCTGGCTCCGCGATGGGTAGCGCCGTAGCGGGGCTCTGAGATTCAAGTTCTGCAAGACATTTCAAGCAGAATACTCGCCGACCTTCGATAGCCTCGTACGCCACTTCGAACGCTTCCATCCGGCCGTCTGTAACCTCAACGACTTCCTCCAGCGACAACTCGGCGAGGCTCGCGAACTTCTCAAATCCGAGGGACCTGAAGCAATCGTCACACACAAACAGATTTCCCATGATCATCAGACGGTGGCCGTCCGGCACGTTCTTGCGTTCAATCTCCTTCGCCACATGCGAACAGGTCTCAACAAATCCGACCCGCCCGTGGGTCTCGCAGATCATAATACCCATTTGGGCCTCCCGATTCCGCAGTGATCCCACGCCGAGCCGCCGATCAACTACGGTGTTCAGAAGTCGTTCGAAAATGGTTGAGCGGCTGAGGTCGATGCGAATACGGGAGTTTAACAGAAAATTGGAGATGCAAGCTCGCTTCAGATGCCGACGAATTCGCGCTCGCGACGGTTTCCGCCCTCCTCCTTCCAGGCGCCGACGTGCATTCCGGCCTTCTTCGCCTCGGTCGCCGCGCTCAGAAACTCGATCGCGAATCTCAGAACGTCGGCTTTCGAGGACTCGTTCTCGGCCGCGATGCGATCCACGATCGCGCTCAACCGTTGAGAGAGATCGAGCGTCAGTCGCACCCTCGCAGCCTCGGGCGAGCTATTTTTCAAGGCTTCATCGGACATTGAAGACGACCCTTCTCCTTATGTGAACGCCCTCGCTCGTCACCTTCGGCCGTGGCCGTCCGATCGAGCGGCGGCAGCCTGAATTTAGAGCGTAGGTTTATGCCCCATATCTGTCAATTCGGCAGAAATAATCAACCTGTTGTCCGCCTGTCGGCCCGACGGCCGCGGATCAGAAGCGCGCTTTGCCTCCGCCGCGCCGCGTCCATATGATGCCAGTGAGCAGGCGGGAATCACCATCATGAGCTTCGGCGCGCAGGACGAGACGGTCCGCTTCCTCATGGCGCAGGGCGAGAGCGCCGGCGCGCCCATCATCACCCATATCTCCATCGTCGTGCTGACGCGGGACCGCGCCTATAAGCTCAAGCGCGACGTGATTTTCCCCTATCTCGATTTCCACACGCCGCACATCCGGCTCGCCATGTGCGAGCGCGAGCACGCGTTGAATCGCCGGCTCGCCCCCTCGCTGTATCTCGCCGCCCGGCGCATCACCCGCGAGGCCGACGGCGCTCTCGCTTTCGACGGAGCGGGCGAGCTCGTCGACGCCATCGTCGAGATGCGCCGCTTCGACGAAGATGCGCTGCTCGACCGTCTCGCCCTGTCCGGCGGCCTGACGGCGCCGCTGATCGAGCGGCTGGCCACGCGCCTCGCCGCCTTCCACGACGGCGCCGAAATCCGCACGCGCGGCGGCGGCGCCGTGATGGCCGAGCTGCTCGATCTCGGCGAGACGAGCTCGCTCGCCAAATCTTCGGCAGTCGGCGCGGCGGAGCGCCGCGCGCTGGCGGACGGGTTGCGCAGGGCGGCGCAGGCGCATGGCGCGCTGCTCGACCGCCGGCGCGACGAGGGCAAGGTGCGCCACTGCCACGGCGACCTCACGCTGCGCAACATCTGCGTCGTCGACGGCGAGCCGACGCCCTTCGACTGCATCGAATTCTCCGACGCGCTGGCGACGATCGACATTCTCTACGACCTCGCCTTTCTGCTGATGGATCTGACGCGCCGCGGGCTGCGCGAGCTGGCGGCGCGCGCGCTGAACCGCTATCTCGACGCGCGCGACGAGACCGACGGGCTGCCGCTGCTGCCCTTCTTCATGGCGCTGCGCGCGGCCATTCGCGCCGATGTGGCGGCGGCCCGCGCCGGCCAGCCGGACGCCGACGCCGATGCGATGAACCAGGAGACGCGCGACTATTTCGATCTCGCCGGCGCGCTGCTGCGCCCTGCCCCGCCGCGCATCGTCGCGATCGGCGGGTTGAGCGGAACCGGCAAGTCGAGCGTCGCCGTGGCCCTCGCGCCGCTGCTCGGCTCGGCGCCCGGCGCGCGCACGCTCTCCAGCGACCGGCTGCGCAAGCGGCTCTGCGGCGTCGCGCCGACGACGCGCCTGCCGCCCGAGGCCTACACGCCCGATATGTCGGAACGAGTTTATGCGCTGCTGCGCGGCGAGGCGGCGCGCGTCGCCGCCTGCGGCTGGAGCGTCATCGTCGACGCCGTGCATGCGCGCTCCGACGAGCGCGCCGCCATCGAGGCGCAAGCACGCGCGTGCGGCCTCCCCTTCTCAGGATTCTGGCTCGAGGCCGACGCCGCTCTCTCCGAGCAGCGCGTCGCCGCGCGCCGCGACGACGTCTCCGACGCGACGCCCGATGTGCTCGTCGCGCAGCGCCGCTACGACATCGGCGATGTGAGCTGGACGCGCATCGACGCGTCGCGCCCGGTCGACGCGATCGCCCGCGACATGGCGGGGCGCTCGTAGGAAGCGCCCGCCCTATATTTTCGGCCGATCCTTACGAGTCCCTTATGCGCCCGGACGGAAATCCGAATGGCGCCCTTATGCGCGTCGCGGGCATATCGCCATCGCATTTCGCTTTGGGAGACCAGCCATGCTCGATCTCGTCTTCATCGCCCTCGGCCTCGCTCTGCTCGCGCTGATGGGCGCCTACGCCCGCGCTTGCGGCCGCTTGTGAGAGGAGCCCGCCCATGTCGGAGCCCATCATCGGCCTTGGCGTCGCGCTGCTGCTCGGCGCCTATCTCGTTTACACGCTGCTTCACCCCGAAAAATTCTAAAAGAGGTCTCGTCATGACCGCCATAGGCTCGGCGCAGATCCTGTTCGTGCTGGCGCTCGTCATCGCCGCCGCTGTTCCACTCGGCGCCTTCATCGCCCGCATGCTCGCGGGCGAGCGCAACTTTCTCTCGCCGATCCTGTCGCCGATCGAGCGAGGGTTCTACAGGCTCGCCGGCGTCGATCCGGCGCGCGAGCAGAGCTGGCTCGCCTATACGCTCGCCATGCTCGCCTTCAGCCTCGTCGGCTTTTTGTCGCTCTATGCGCTGCAGCGGTTGCAGAACATGCTCCCGCTCGATCCGCAGGGCTTCGACGGCGTCGCGCCCGATCTCGCCTTCAACTCGGCGATCAGCTTCGTCACCAACACCAATTGGCAGAATTACGCGGGCGAGACGACGATGAGTCATCTCGTCCAGATGCTCGGCCTCACGGTGCAGAATTTCCTCTCCGCCGCGACCGGCCTCGCCATGGCCTTCGTCGTCATTCGCGGATTCACCCGCGCGGAATCGGCGACCGTCGGCAATTTCTGGGTCGATCTCACGCGCGCGATTCTCTATCTGCTGCTGCCGCTCTCGTTCGTCCTCGCCATCGCGCTCGTCGCTCTCGGAACACCGCAGACCTTGCAGGGCTCCATCGACGCGACGACGCTGGAAGGGGCGAAGCAGACGATCGCCATCGGCCCGATCGCCAGCCAGGAGGCGATCAAGGAGCTCGGCACGAACGGCGGCGGATTCTTCAACGCCAATTCGTCGCATCCTTTCGAAAATCCCAACGCCGTCACCAATCTCCTCGAGATCTGGGCGCTGCTGGTCATTCCCTTCGCGCTCGTCTTCGCCTTCGGACGCTCCGCGGGCGACAAACGCCAGGGCCGCGCCATCGCGATCGCCATGCTCATCGTGCTCGTCGCCGGCGCCTTCGTCGCCTATTGGGCCGAGGCCGGCGGCAATCCCCTTCTCGCCGAGATCGGCGTCGATCCGTCGCCCGGCAATATGGAGGGCAAGGAAGTGCGCTTCGGCGTCGCGACCAGCGCGCTGTTCGCGGCGGCGACGACCGGCACCAGCACGGGCGCCGTCAATTCGATGCACGACTCCTTCCTGCCGCTCGGCGGCCTCGTTCCCTTGTTCAACATGCTGATGGGCTCGATCGCGCCGGGCGGCGTCGGCGCCGGGCTCTATGGCTTCCTGCTGCTCGCGGTGATCGCCGTCTTCGTCGCCGGCCTCATGGTCGGACGCACGCCGGAATATCTCGGCAAGAAGATCGAGACGCGCGAGATGAAGCTCGCCATGCTGGCCGTGCTGATCTATCCGCTCAGCGCGCTCGGCTTCTCGGCCGCCTCCGTCCTGCTGCCCGGCGCGCTCTCCTCATTGAGCAACGCCGGCCCGCACGGCCTGTCGGAAATCCTCTACGCTTACGCCTCGACCACCGACAACAATGGCTCGGCCTTCGCCGGCCTCTCCGGCAACACGCCCTGGTACAACACGACGCTCGGCGTCGCCATGATCCTCGGGCGCTTCGCTTTCGTCATTCCGGTACTGGCCATGGCCGGCTCATTCGCCGCCAAGAAGCGCGCCGCCGCGTCGAGCGGAACCTTTCCGACGCATGGGCCGCTGTTCGTCGGCCTGCTGCTCGGCGTGATCGTGATCCTCTATCTGCTGCAATATTTCCCGGCGCTCGCGCTCGGTCCCGTCGTCGAGCATCTGCTGCTCGCGGCCGGCAAGACCTTCTGAACGGAGCTTCGTCATGTCTGCGAAACCCGCCGCTCCCGCTCTCCTCGACCCCGCCATTCTACGACAAGCGACGATCGACTCGATCCGCAAGCTCGACCCGCGCCGGCTCGCGCGCAATCCCGTCATCTTCGTCACCGAGATCGTCTCGGCGCTGGTGACGATCCTGTTCCTGCGCGATCTCGTCGCGCGCAATGGCGACGCCCTGTTCTCCGGCCAGATCGCCGCCTGGCTGTGGTTCACCGTGCTGTTCGCCAATTTCGCCGAGGCGGTGGCCGAAGGGCGCGGCAAGGCGCAGGCCGACACGTTGCGACGCACGCGCAGCGATACCGAGGCCAAGCGTTGCAAGGGCGCCGCGGTCGAACGCGTCTCCGCGCTCGATCTTCGCATCGGCGATGTCGTTCTGGTCGAGGCCGGCGATCTCATTCCCGGCGACGGCGAGGTGATCGAAGGCGTCGCCTCGATCAATGAATCCGCCATCACCGGCGAGTCTGCGCCGGTCATTCGCGAGGCCGGCGGCGACCGCTCCGCCGTCACCGGCGGCACCAGCGTGCTCTCCGATTGGGTGAAGGTGAAGATCACCGCCGCGCCCGGCTCGACCTTCATCGACCGCATGATCGCGCTCGTCGAAGGCGCCGAGCGGCAGCGCACGCCCAATGAGCTGGCGCTGTCGATCCTGCTGTCGGGCCTCACCATCATCTTCCTCATCGTCTGCGTCGGCCTGTGGCCGCTCGCGCGCTATTCGGGAACCAATCTGTCGCTCACAATGCTGGCCGCCCTGCTCGTCTGCCTCATACCGACGACGATCGGCGGCCTGTTGTCGGCGATCGGCATCGCCGGCATGGACCGGCTGATCCGCTTCAATGTGATCGCCACATCGGGCCGCTCGGTGGAGGCGGCGGGCGATGTCGACACGCTGCTGCTCGACAAGACCGGGACCATTACTTTCGGAAATCGCATGGCCGATGAATTCATCGCGGTCGGCGGCGCGAGCGAGCATGAGCTCGCCGAGGCGACGCTGCTCGCGTCGCTCGCCGACGAGACGCCGGAAGGCCGCTCCATCGTCGCGCTGGCGCGCAGCCGCTATGATCTCGCCGCGCCGCAGCTGCCTGCGGAAGCGCGCGTGGTTCCGTTCACCGCGCATACGCGCATGTCCGGCGTCGATCTGCCGGGCCGCTCGCTGCGCAAGGGCGCCGTCGACGCCATTCTCGAGCAGAGCCTGAAGGATGCGCCGCTCGCGCCGGACGGCGGCGCCGGCGCCGACACGCTCGAGCGCGCAAAGCCCGGCAAGCTCCAGGCGCCGGAGGATTTCGCGCGCGCAGTGGAGCGCATCTCGCGCGCCGGCGGCACGCCGCTCGCCGTCAGCGAAAACGGTCGCCTGCTCGGCGTCGTTCATCTGAAGGACATCATCAAGCCGGACATCAAGGCGCGCTTTTCCGAGCTGCGCGCTATGGGCATCAAGACGGTGATGGTGACCGGCGACAATCCCGTCACCGCGGCGGCGATCGCGTCCGAGGCCGGCGTCGATGATTTTCTGGCGCAGGCGACGCCGGAGGACAAGCTCACTTACATCCGCCGCGAGCAGCAGGGCGGGCGTCTCATCGCCATGTGCGGCGACGGCACCAATGACGCGCCGGCGCTCGCGCAGGCCGATGTCGGCGTCGCCATGCAGACGGGCACGCAGGCGGCGCGCGAAGCCGGCAATATGGTCGATCTCGACAGCGATCCGACCAAACTCATCGAGATCGTCGCCATCGGCAAGCAGCTGTTGATGACGCGCGGCTCGCTCACCACCTTCTCGATCGCCAATGACGTCGCCAAATATTTCGCCATCATCCCGGCGCTGTTCGTCGTGACCTATCCGGAGCTCGAGGCGCTGAATGTGATGCGTCTCGGCTCGCCGCAATCGGCGATTCTCTCCGCCATCATCTTCAACGCGCTCATCATCGTCGCGCTCATTCCGCTGGCGCTGAACGGCGTCGCCTACAAGCCCGTCGGCGCCGCCGCTCTGCTGCGGCGAAACCTGCTGATCTACGGATTGGGCGGTGTCGTCATCCCCTTCATCGGCATCAAGCTCATCGACCTTCTCGTGTCGATGCTGCATCTCGCCTGAGGAGCCGCTCCATGCTCGCACAACTTCGTCCCGCAATCGTGATGATCGCGCTCTTCTCTCTCCTCACCGGCCTCGCCTATCCGCTGGCGATCACTGCGATCGCGCAGCTCGCCTTTAAAGACAACGCAAATGGAAGCTTGATCGAGCGCGATGGCGTCACCATCGGCTCGCGCCTGATCGGACAGAATTTCACATCGGCTCGCTATTTCCACGGCCGCCCCTCGGCGACCGTCGCGCCCGACCCGGAGGATTCGTCCAAGACGATCGACGCGCCTTACAACGCCGCCAATTCCGGCGGCTCCAATCTCGGGCCGACTTCGAAAAAGCTCGTCGATCGCGTCGACGCCGCGATCGAGGCGGAATTCGCGGCGGGGCGCATCGATGTGGTCGCGGCCGATGCGGCGACCGCATCAGCGTCCGGGCTCGATCCGCATATCTCGCCGCAATTCGCGCTGGCGCAGGCTCCCGCCGTGGCGGCGGCGCGCAAGCTGACGCCGGCGCGCGTGCAGGCGCTCGTCGAAGCGCGCATCGAGCAGCGCGTCGCCGGCGTCATCGGCGAGCCGCGCGTAAATGTGCTGGAGCTCAATCTGGCGCTGGACGAACTGCGTTAGGCGACAAGCCGCCGGGCATCCCGTCAGTCGACGAAAGGTCCCTCCCTTCTCCCGCTTTGCGGGAGAAGGTGGCCCGGCCGTAGGGCGTCCGTAAGGACGCCCGTCGCAAGCGACGGGCTGGGGCCGGGTCGGATGAGGGCCGCAGCCGATGAGCCGCTGGCCAGCCGGAGACGCCCTCATCCGATTCTCGCTGAAGCGAGGGTCTCCCAAGAGTGGGAGAAGGAGCGCGCGTCGAGAGCCGGCAAATGAATATTTATCTCGGAGGCTCGCTCTCGACGCGCAGTCAGGCCAGCAGATTCTTGCGCGTGATGGTCCAGGTTGCGAGCGCGTCGGGAACATCGCTCGCCTGCTCGGCGCAAAATTGCGCGAGCGGCGAGGCGTCGCCGACGAGGATCGAGGGAAGCGCCTCCTCGCGCGCCGGCAGGATGTGGCGCGGCAGGTTCGAGCCGATCACGAAAGCTTCGTCGAAGGGACGCAGCGCTCCGATCGCTTCGGCGACCGGCGCGCCGTCGAAGAACCACGCCACGCGGTCGGCGACGCCGAGACGGTCGAGCGTATCGGCGCCAGCCGCTTCATCGGCGACGACGACATGACGCCAACCCGCCACGGAGAGCTTGTCAAGAGCCGCGAGCGCGCCCTCCGCGAGCCGAGACTCGGGCCCGCGGAGCACGAGGGCGTCCAGCGCCCAGAACAGCAGCTTGCTCATCGAGACCCAGTGGATAGCGTCATTGCGGCCTTCCGAAGAGCGAGCCTGAAGGCTCGTGGTCCAAGACTCGTGGTCCAAGAGCGACGCTGGAGCGCGAGCCTTCAGGCTCGCTTCTCGAGATGCGCGACGAAACGATCCGAGGGATCGCCTCGCCTTCGGCTCGCGATGACGGCCGCGTCACTCGGCGGCGGGAGCGGCCTTGTCCTTGGTCTTGCCTTTGGCCTTGGTGTCGATGCGCTCGGCGATGCGGGCCGACTTGCCGCGGCGGTCGCGCAGATAATAGAGCTTGGCGCGTCGCACCTTGCCGCGGCGCACCACCTTGATCGAATCGACCAGCGGCGAATGGATCGGGAAGACGCGCTCGACGCCCTCGCCGTAGGAAATCTTGCGGACGGTGAAGCTCTCGTTGAGTCCGCCGCCCTGGCGCGCGATCACGACGCCCTCATAGGCCTGGACGCGGGTGCGGTCGCCTTCCTTGACCTTCACATTGACGACGACGGTGTCGCCGGGGCGAAACTCGGGGATGGTCTTGTTCGCGAGGAGGCGGGCGGATTGCTCGGCGTCGAGCTGCTCGATGATGGAGGGCATGAAAAACTCCTGCCGTTTCGCCTTCGCCGCATCGACGGCCAGGCGAGCGTTTCGGGACGCTGTTTTGATTTGGACGCGCCGCCATACACGAGGCGGAGCCGATTGTCGAGCGCATCGCCGAAAAGCCGGCCGAAACGCGCGTCAGTTCGAGCCGGACGAGATTATCGCCTCGACCGCGGGCGGCAGGGAGGGCTCGTCCTCGACGAGCCGGCCGGCGGCTCGGTCGTCGACCGGCCGCGCCGCGACCGGCGCCGCCTGCAGCCCGGTGACCGAGGCGAGCCAGTCCTTCCATTGCGCGTGATTGCCGTGGAAGGCGTTCTGGTCCACCGCTCCGGTGATGCCCGGCACGCTGCCGTCGGAGCGATATTGCCAGAAGGTCCATTTGCGGTCGCCGTAGCGCACCGTCGGATGATATTTGGTCGAGCGCACCCAGATCGGATATTCGGCGAGCGCGCCCGAGTGCAGGATCGCCTGATAGAAGTCGACCGAGCTGTAGATGATCGGTTTCTTGCCGTAATGGCGCTCCATATCCTCGAGCATGGCGCGCATGTCGCGCAGCACCTCCTCGCGATAGAGCGTGCGCTTGCAGCTGCGCGAGGTCGGCGTCGCCTCGACGTCCAGCACCGGCGGCAGCGCGTCGGGCTCGTTGGGCACGACGGATTTGAAGAAGCCGGTCTCCTCGTGCGGCGGACGGCACCAATAGACGAAATGATAGGCGCCGCGCGGAATCCCGGCGGCCTTGGCCGCCGCCCAATTGCGGTAGAATTTCGAGTCGAGCGCGTCGCCGCCCTCGGTCGCCTTGATGAAGGCGAAGGAGACGCCGGCGTTCTTCACCGCCTGCCAGTCGATCTCGCCCTGATATTTCGACACGTCGACGCCATGCACCGCATATTCGGCGCTGCGCGTCGCCGGATAGGCGTGCAGCTCCGACTCCGGCACCGCATAAGCGAGATAGCTCGGGTCCTTGCGCTTGTTGACGATCGGCGGCGAGCTGGTCGCGAAGCGCGGACGGTGGGTGGCGGTCGGGTCGAGCGCGCCGCCGCAGCCCGAGAGGGCGGTCGCGAGGAGGGCGGCGGCAGGCGCCGCCAGAATGAGGCGGTAGGAACGCATCGGGGAAGATTATACCCCGACCGGTAACGAAGCGTTAATGCGAAAATTTCGGGCTCGAGCGAATCGGGAGCGCCCGAGCTCCAGCGATCACCCCAGTCGGAACCACAAGGTGGCGATCCCGAGAAACGAGCCATAGCCGGTCACATCCGTCACCGTCGTCACGAAGGCGCTGGACGACACCGCCGGGTCGATGTTCAGCCGGTCGAACAGCATGGGCACGAGAATGCCGCCGAGCGCGCCGGCGGTCAGATTGGTGAGCATGGCCAGCGCCATCACTTGGCCGAGGCCGACATTCTCGAACCAATTGGCGGCGACGAGGCCGGTGATGAGCCCGAAGGCGGCGCCGTTCAGAGCGCCGGTGCCGAGCTCGCGGAAGATGATGCGCAGAGCGTTGGCGCGCGAGAGCTGGCGGGTCGCCAGCGCCCGCACGGTCACGGTCATGGTCTGCGTCGCCGAATTGCCGCCCTGGCTGGCGACGATCGGCGCCAGCACCGCCAGCGCCACCATCTGCTGGAGCTGGTTCTCGAAGGATTTGAGCACGCTCGCCGCGAGGAAGGCGGTGCCGAGATTGACGAACAGCCAGACGAAGCGGCTCCGCACGATCCACCAGAAGCTGTCGGTCAGCTCCTCGTGCGGATTGACGCCGCCGAGCGCCTTGATCTCCTCGGAGGCGGCCTCTTGAATCACATCGACGACGTCGTCGATGGTGATGACGCCGACGAGCCGCTCGGCCTCGTCGACCACCGGCACGGAGACGAGGTTATAGCGCTCGAACATGCGCGCCACCTCCTCGCCTTCCTCGTCGAAGCGCACGCGGCGGCGATCCGCCTGCATGATGTCCTCGACGAGCGTCTTCGGGTGAGCGCGCACCAGAGCGTCGAGAAACACCGTGCCGAGCAGGCGATAGCCGGGATCGACGACGAACACTTCGAAGAAATTGTCGGGCAGCACGTCGGGCTCGGTCGCGCGGAAGAAATCCAGCACCTCGCCCGCGGTCCAGAACGGCGGCACGGCGACCAGCGTCGTCTGCATCAGGCGCCCGGCCGTGCCCTCGGCGGCTTCCAGCGAGCGGCGCAGCACCACCCGCTCATGCGCCGGCAGCGCCTCCAGAACCTGCGCCTGCTCCTTGGGCTCGAGCATTTCGAGCAGAGCGACGGCGTCGTCGCTCTCGAGCTCGAGCATGGCCTCGGCCAAGGTCTCGACCGGCACCTCCTCGAGGATGTCCTCGCGCGTCGTCTCGCCGACCTCGGTCAGAGCGAGGAAGTCGAACTCCGCGCCCATCAGCTCGACGAGCTTCGGCCGCGCCTCATGGCCGAGCAGCTCGATCAGCGCGCCGAGATCGGCCTCGTGCAGCGGCGCCACCAGCGCCCGCACGGCGTCGGCGTCCTCCGCCGCGATCGCCGTCTCTACGGCTGCGACGAAGTCGGCGCGCGGCTCGCCGGTCTCCTCGTCGCGAAAACATCTCTCGAGGGGCGCCGATTTTTCATGGTCTTGCGACATATGGAGCCCCGATGCTGCGAAAATTCCTCCCCGGCGGAGCCGCCGGGGGCGAGGGGTGCATAACGCGCCGAGACGGGAAAGCAAACTGCCGATGTCGCTGAAAACTCGCCTCCTGCCGCTGTTCCTGGGCCTTTTCACCGCGACCGCGGCCGCGGCCGCGGCGCGCGATTGCGGGCCGCAGGCGCTCGGCGTCGCGCGCGAGATCGTCATCGACGGCGGCCAGAGGCTGGCGCTCGGCCTCGAGACCTATCCGCGCACGCTCGCGCTCGCCGATCATGAGGTCGTGCTCACTTTCGACGACGGGCCAGTGGCCGGGCCGACCGATCAGGTTCTGGACGCTCTGAAAGCCGAATGCGCGCGCGCGACCTTTTTCCTGATCGGCCGCCATGCCGCGGAAGCGCCGGCGCTGGTGCGGCGCATCATCGCTGACGGCCACAACGCCGGATATCATTCCTACAGCCATCCGGCGCGGACGCTGCGGCTGATGAGCGACGAGTCGGCGCGTGTGGATATCGACAAGGGCATAGCGGCGGTGGACGCGGCCGGCTTCGGCGCAGCGGGACCAGCGCCGCGCACGCCCTTCTTCCGCTTCCCCGGCTTCGCCGACACGCCCGAGCTGGTGAGCTGGCTCGAGGATCGCTCCATCGCCGTGTTCGGCGCCGATCTCTGGGCCTCCGACTGGCAGGAGATGACCCCGCAAGCCGAGCTGGCGCTGGTCATGTCGCGGCTCGAGGCGGCGCGCAAGGGAATCGTTCTGTTTCACGATCCGCGCGGCTCGACCGCGCGCATGATGCCGCAATTCCTACGCGCGCTGAAGGAGCGCGGCTTCAGGCTCGTCCATCTCGTCCCCGGCCGGGGGCCGACGCCGATCGAGGAAGCGAAGCCCGGCTGGAGATCGGCGACGGAGGCGATCATCGCCAAGACGCTCGGGCCGAAGGGACAAAGGCGCGAGCCGCAGGAGGGCCGCGGCGTGAAGACCAACGACGCATCGCCGCGCTGAGGCGATGCGTTCGAGCGAATTCTGATCGATCGAACGATATTCCGTTCGATCGGAAAGCGCTTGTTGTCACGCCTCGTCCGATTGCCACAAAATCCTATTGTCCATAGATTGCGCTCATGTCGGGATCGAGGGCGAAGCGATCCGATGGCTCCTCTGTGTTTTTCTTGCTTTTGAATGCGATCTCGAGCGTTCGTCCGACTTGATTCAGTCCATACCAAAATCGCGTATCCACCCTGATCTGCATGCTCTTGCAGGGAGAGACATCGTCGTACTGATGCGTTGTATTGTTGGACGGCATAGAGAATTTCTTGCCTTCAAAATTCGTCTCAGACCAAAACGTGATCGTGTAGGGCGTCGTAACCCTCAATAATTTTATACTGCGCCGTGCTATTCCCCGGATATCATCAATTCTTTCTCCTGGCCACTGCCAGTCCGATAGTGGTGGAGTCACGCCAATTCCGTAGTCTGCACTGTAAATATCCGCATAATCACCGACACCGAACATGGCCGTGCACGTATCAAAATATATCCAAACGAATCCATATTGCGTTAAGAAGCTCATTTTGTTATCGTAACCATTACTTGGTCTCTTGAGAAGATTGAAATGCATCTTGCTATTGTCCTCCTTATGTATAACGAAATTGTACTCGTTTATAAAAGAGCTGTGGTTTCCAATCGTATATTTTATGCGCCACAAACTCATCGGAATGCTAGAAATATGCGAGAATAATTTATTGAATTCAGCTCTTATATTCATGAATCGAGCGTATCGTGCATAATACATCGTTTGTAGATGAGCCAGCCAGCCATGATGGTGATTATATATTTTCTCCATATTCTTAGACCAGCCTGTGTAAATGGCGTGCTCCAGAACCTTTAGGTCTTTTTTGAATATTTTGTGATAGAATTTGTCTTCTATATTATATCTGACTTCAAATACCCACCATCGATAATCAACAAATTTAAAATCATTTCTTGCGATCGTCTTTATATAAGTCGAATCTGGCGCGTCATGAAGTATTGTTTCGTATTGCTTCAGAATCGATCCTAGCTCTGAGATGTGGCCCATAATGATTTCATTTGTCTTCTTTTTATGAATCTCGTATTGGGTGGCGAGATCGGTTTCCGATGATTTTTTTCCGCTCACAAGCCATTGTTCATACGTAAAATGAAGATCATCAGCGAGAATCATATCTGAAACGACCTTGAAGTACAGCATGACAGAGTCTTCGACAATCGGCAGCCGGCCACATTCAAAAATCCAGCCTGTCTGGCTTGTACCAGCCACCCGACCCCAAAGGTTTTTACATTCTGTATAGGGGGCGCGCCATTGGTCATACTGCATCATAGTCTTTTGTTTGTTGGGCTTGGTGCGTTCGAGCTCCAATGACTCGACATGCGACGTGTAGGCGTTGAAGGCATCGCAATAGGCGTCGGAAAGACGGATGCCCGCCCAAATATCGTTGTTGTAGCCGATAGCCTCATCGATCAGCTTCTGTACGTCTTCGATCGTGAGCGGTTTGGGCTTGGGAAAGATGAAGCCGAAGACCAGATCGACCAGCGGGCCGAGACATGCCACGCCGGAGGACAAAAGCGCCATCTTCGCTGCACCCTTGAAAAAATCCTTGAACTGCTCCGCTGCGAACTCTTTTGCCAGCTCTTGAACGAGCTGCGAAGAAAACGCGGTCAAAGTTTCCTTGCCGAGGTCGCCAGCCGCCCCACGCTCGCGGGACTCCTGGTATGCGGACGCGACGCTTTCGGCGGCGATCCTGCGCCGTCGCGCCGCTGCGACCTGGTCCACGTCGAGACCAAGCTGCTGGAGCGGGCCGCGTGCGAGCGTCGGCGTCAGGAACACGGCGAGATCGTCCGGCGTCAGCCCATCGAACGGATACGGATATTCTGGCGGCGCGATCCTGACCGCGAGATTACTTTCTCCGACAGCGCCGCCATCGTCTCGCACAGGAGCCGTCCGGCGCAGCGGTGCGAGCGCGAGCGGAACGCGCGGCGCAAATTCACGGGCAGTCTCTCTGATTTCGCCAACCGTGGAGATGTCGATGGGACGTCCGCTCGCCGGATCTGCGCGAAGCGCATGCGAAAGCGCGCCACCTTCGAGTGTCGCGTCGAGCAGATCTCCCAGCTCGCACAGATCGGAATCGGAGATATGCTCCCAAGCCAACGACTCGCGAAGAAGGTCGCGGACCGCGATGGCGGATTGCATCGCTCCCTCGCCGTCATAAAGGATGGACGGCGTCAGAGCCGCGCCGCGCTTGCGATCGTAAATCTCAATTCTCTCATGTTCGGGTCCCGCGGTGCGAACGCGGATATCGAGCATCCTGTCGATGTAAGCGGAACGGGCGGCTCCGACGAGCGCCGCCCGAAGCGCGACATAGGCGCTCGCCAGAAACTCCTTGTCCGGCGCGGCCAGGGCGCCATGATCGGAGCCTGAATAGAGGTTTAGAACCAGATCGAGCGTCGCGCCGACCGGACCGGCGGCCGCAGCGCCTCCCCACGTCGCAATCTCCAGAATCATCGCCTCGATGCACGCCCTGGCGTGAGTTCGGCGTTCCACCAGAAGCGCGGAACGGCCCGAGGCTGCGGACATCAGTGTTTGGGCCACCTCATCCGCCGCCGAAACCGCGGATCGCGCATTCGCCAGCAATTCACGAAAGCGAGAAGCGAGCTCTTCCTTCGGCGCATCGAAAATGTCGAGCCTGCGCCGCATCAGAGCAAGAGCGCCGCTGAGCTTGGCGGCGTCATCGCCGCTTTCACGCTCGAGCATCATCGCAACGCGGGACGATCTCGCCGCAGCGCCTAGCGCCGGGCGGTAATCCCGATAAAAATCCCACTGTCCGTCGTTCGCGGCCGAGCTGGGCGGAGCAACATCCAAATTACTGTTTTGCATGGCGCAAACCTACGAGTTAGTCAGCAGCGATGGTGTTGTTCGCACCCGCTCTTCAATCACTACTCTAAACTTGTATCAGCAGAATCACACAATCTCAAGTAGCATCATCGGCGCATACATTGAAGGACTCGCAAAGGGCCTTCACAGGTGTCAGCTCGCGATTCGGAACTCAGCGCCCGGTGTTCAGCACGCTGAGCCCGCGGAAGCGCGCGGCCGGCGCGCCATGGGAGACCGGCGCGAGCTGCATGGGCTCGGCCTTGCCGCAGGTGAAGGTGCCGCAGAGCCGATAGGTCGAGGCGTCGCCGAGCCCGTCGAGCGAGTTCCAGAACGGAATGGTGCGCCCCTGATAGGCGGCGTCGCGCACCATCTCGCCGAGGCGGCCGTCTCTGATCTCGTAGAACAATTGACCGCCGAATTGGAAATTGTCGCGCTGCTGGTCGATGCTCCAGCTGCCCGCGCCGACGACATAGATTCCTCTCTCGACGCCGCCGATCAGCTCCTCGAGCGAGCAAGGCGAGGAATTTGGCGCCAGCGAGATATTGGGCATGCGCTGGATCGGAAAAGCGGTCGGATCGTCGGCATAGGCGCAGCCATTGGAGCGCTCCGCGCCGATGAGATGCGCCTGGCCGAGCGCCATCTGGAAATTGCGCAGCACGCCCTTGGAGACGATCTCGAATTCGGCCCGCTCGCGCGGCGCGCCGTCGTCGTCGTAAGCGACGCCGGCGAGCCCGCCATCCTGCGAGCGGTCGGCGCGGATCGTCATCAGTTCGCTGCCGAAGCGCAGATCATTCAGCATATGCGGCTTGACGAAGGAGGTGCCGGCGAAATTCGCCTCCCAGCCGAGCACGCGGTCGAGCTCGGTCGAATGGCCGACCGTCTCATGAATCGTCAGCCAGAGATTGGTGGGATCGATCACCACATCCATCACGCCGGCCTCGACCGGCCTCGCCTCCAGCTTCTCGCGCGCCTCTCGCGCGGCGAGCTTCGCCTCGCTGACGAGATCGCAGGAGAGCGCATAATCCCATCCCGCCGCGCGCGCCGGCGCGAGGCTCTCGCGCGTCGCGAAACGGCCGGAGCCGCTTTTGTCGACGACGGTCGCGAGAAAGGAGGGCTGCGTGCGCGTGCGCGACTGAAAAATACGGCTGCCGCGGCTGTCGGCGAAGAAGCGGTCCTCACGCGCGAAGGCGAGCGAGGCGTGGCAATAATCGGCGCCGGCCTCCTGCGCCGCGGCGTTCACCGCGAGCAGCAGATCGACCTTGTCGCGCGCCTCGACGGCGAATGGATCGACGCCCATCGGCATGATCCATTCCGCCTGCTGCGGCGCCGTCTCCTCGACGAACACGGGGAGCGTGCGGATCGGCGCGACGGCGCGGGCCTGGGCGACGGCGCGCCGCGCGGCCTCGGCGAGGGTCGCGGCGTCGAGCGCGCGCGCCCCGTAAAAGCCCCAGCAGCCGTCGACGAGCACGCGCAGCCCGAAGCCGGGCGCGACGCTCTCGGAAAAATCATCGAGCCGCGCCTCTCTGGCGCTGATCGACTGCCGCCGCGTCGCGCCGAGCCTGATGTCGGCATAATTCGCGCCGGCCGCGCGGGCGGCGGCCAGCGCCGTCTCGGCGAGATCGGCGAGACCGGCTCGATCGAGGCGGAAATCCCATTCCGCCTCCGGCTCCTGTGGGAAGGGGCGCGGCGTCATCTCGAAGCTCCTCCGGCTGCGGCCGCGCGAGATTAGCGCCGAAGGGGGCTCGGGGAAAAGGTTTCTCTTATTTCCACCGCGTCACGACGGCTTCCGTTGGCTCACATGCTCGCTCTCGAAACCACTCGAGCGCGGCCCGCGCCGCCGCGCTCGAGACGTCAATTCCGCTCAGCGGCCATGCGAAAGCATGGTGAAGCCTTGGCGCGTGAAGAATTGCGCGGCCGCCGGGCTCTCCAGAAAGGCGAGGAGATCGGCGGCGGATTTGCTCGTCGACGCTGCGGTCAGAGCGATCGGATAGACGATCGGCGGATGCGAGCCGGCCGGGAAAACTCCGACAACGGCGACCTTGGGATCGGAATTGGCGTCGGTCTGATAGACGACGCCGAGCGGCGCCTCCTCGCGCGCGACGAAGGTCAGCGCGGCGCGCACATTCTCGGTGATGGCGAGGCGCGGCTCCAGCGCCTCCCATATGCCGAGGCTGGTGAACGCCGCCTTGGCGTATTTGCCGGCCGGCACCGAGGCCGGATCGCCGACGGCCATGCGGCCGCTGGCGCCGAGGGCGGCCAGCACCGCGCCTTTCTCGAGCGCGATCTTCTTGCCGCCTGCGGATTTCGGCGCGACGAGGACGAGGCTGTTGCCGAGCCAATTCGTCAGCGTGCCCGCCTTCAGCAGGCCGCGCGTGGAGAGATAGTCGGCCGAGGCCGTGTCGGCGGAGACGAAAATATCGGCCGGCGCGCCCGCCTCGATCTGCTTGGCCAGCGGCATGGACGCCGCATAGCTGATCGACACCTCGGTCCCGGTCTTTTTCTTGAAGGCGGCGGCGGCTTCGTCGAGCGCGTTCTTGAGGCTGGCGGCGGCGAAGACGGTGACGGTCTTGGCGTCGGTCGCCTTGTCGGCGGCGGGGGCTTCGGCGCGGGCCGGGAGATGGAAGAGCAATGCGGCGACAAGCGCCAGGCTGGCGATTTTTTCCATGAGATGTCCTCGAGAACATGCCGCGACACGGCCTTGGAGCAATTATGCATAATTTCTGATCGTGTGGAATAAATCACATAATTTCGCATCTGCGACAAAAAGGGAGCGTCTCCCTTCGCCCGCTCGCGGGAGACGGCGGCGTCGGCGCCTCGCGATTTGCGATTTCCTCTGCTATTACAATGGGAACCCTCATCAGACCCCGATTCGCAGGGCCAATTCTCCGGCCCTGCGGGAAAGAAACGCCCATTCTTCCGCATTGCCGGTTTCGCTCTGCTCTGCTAATTTTACGGGCCTTCGGAAAAAATGCACAATGTCTGATTTTCTGACCACACGCGAGCTCGCCGCTCTGCTGCGCGTCAAGGAGCGCAAGGTCTATGATCTCGCGGCCGAGGGCGCTCTGCCGGTGCGTCGCGTCACCGGCAAGTTGCTGTTTCCGCGCGGCGAGATCGAGGACTGGCTGGCGGCCAAGGGTCGCGGCGCCGCGCGCGGGGAGCGCCCGCTCATCGTCGCGGGCGGCCATGATCCGCTGCTCGAATGGGCGCTGCGCGAGTCCCGCTCCGGCATCGCCGCCTTTCTCGACGGCGCGCTCGACGGCCTCGAGCGCGCCGCGACGAGCGGGTGCATCGCCGCGGGCCTGCATATTCCCGAGCCCGGCGAGGACGGCTGGAACGTCGCCGCCGTTTCCGAGCGCCTGGCCGGCGAGCCCGTAGTGCTGATCGAATGGGCCAAGCGCACGCGCGGCCTCATGGTGCGCAAGGAGCTCGGACGGCGCGTCGAGCGGCTCGCAGACGCCCGCGGCCTGCGCTTCCAGTCGCGGCAGCCCGAGGCCGGCAGCGAGCTGGTGTTGTCGGCGCTGCTGCATCGCGAGGGCATGAGCGGCGAGGATTTGCAGCGCATCCCCGCGGTCGAGCGCTCGGAGACCGATCTTGCCGCCGCCGTCGCCGCCGGACGCGCCGATGTCGGCTTCGGCCTCGAGGCGAGCGCCCGCCAATTCGGCCTCGAATTTGCGCCGGTCGTCGTCGAGCGCTTCGATCTCGTCGTCTGGCGCAAGGCCTATTTCGATCCGCCATTCCAGAAGCTCGCGCGCTTTTGCGCGGGCGCGGCGTTTCGCGAGCGCGCCGAAACGCTCGGCGGCTATGACGTCTCGCAATTCGGCGCCGTGCATTTCAACGCCGAGTGACGCGATCGGCGCCGTCACCTCGAGGAGAAGAAGATGTTCGAGTTTCCCGAAGTCCCCGACGACGCCGAGCGCGCGGCCGTCGAAGCCGCCATCACGACCTGCGTGCGCCGCTTCTACGACAAGGGCCTCGCCGATCCGCTGATCGGACCGATATTCTCCGCCATTCCCGATCTCGACGGCCATCTCGCCATCATCGCCAATTTCTGGTCGAAATCGCTGCTGCGCACCGAGCGCTACGAAGGCCATCCCTTCGCGGTCCATATCAATCTGCCGATCGAGCCGCAGCATTTCACGCGCTGGCTGGAGCTGTTCGTCGAGACTGCGCGCGAGACGCTGCCGGCGACTCAGGCCGAGCAGGCGGCAGCCAAGGCGACGCATATGGCGCAATGCTTCCAGGGCGGGCTCTTTCCCTTCACCGACGCCGACGGCCGTCCATCGCGCCATCCAGCGTGAGCTGAGCCGTCTGGACCCGCGACGGCGCATCGGCTGTTCCAACTCGCCTTGTTCATTGCGCGCCGCCGGTTATATTCCGCGGAGCAGCACGGCTTTCGCCGCAATGCACAAGACGACAGGAAACCGCCTATGCTTCTGAACTCCGATGAAGAAGTGGGATTGGGCGCCGCATTCCGCCGCCAGCGGCGCGTGCTGCTCGCGCTGATGCTCCGCAACATGCGCACTCGCTTCTTCGGCAGCGGCCTCGGCTTTCTACTGGCGATCGCCTGGCCCATGACGCACATCACCGCCTTCGTCGCGGTCTCGGTTTTTCGCGGCCGCCAGGCGCCCATCGGCGAAAGCGCCGCGCTGTTCTACGCCACCGGCGCGGCGACCTTCCAGGCTTTCAGCTATCTCGCCAATTTTACGATGCGCTCGATAAGTTCGTCGCGGCCGCTGCTCGGCTTTCCTTCTGTCAAACTGCTCGACGCCATGTTCGCCGCCTCGCTGCTCGAGATTCTCTCCTGCTGCACGGTGACGCTGATTGTCCTCGTCATTGGCGCATCCCTCGGCATCGACGTCATGCCCCGCAATATAGAGGAGGCCTTCTGCGCCTATGGCTCGGCGATTCTGCTCGGCATCGGAATCGGAATGCTCAACTCCATTATGGTGATGGTGGTGCCGATGTGGATGGTGATTTTCGGCCTCGCCCGCATCACCCTCTACGTCAGCTCGGGCGTGCTCTTTTTGCCCGACAAGCTGCCCGAGCCGCTGCGCAGCCTGATGGGCTATAATCCGCTCGCGCAATCGCTCGAATGGATGCGCTCGGCCTATTATGAAGGCATCGGCGTTGGATTTCTCGACAAGCCCTATGTGCTGAAATTCGGCGTCGGGGCGATCTTCCTCGGCCTCGTGTGCGAGCGCTTCATGCGCGGCTATCTGTTGCGCTGATCGCCCGAACGCCGCGCGGCGGTCAATCGATCGCCGCCTCGATCGCCCGCGCCAGCGCGCCGAGCCGCTGCTCGATCAGCGCGGGCGTCTCGCAGACATAAGCGAGCGCGTTGCGGCGCTCGTCGAACACGCGCAAATCCCATTGCAGCGATTCGCTCGCTCGGCTCACCTTCTGCGCATCCTGCGGCGTCTTGTCCTGCTCGGCGCGCAGCGCTTCGCTCTCATCGCGCAGCTTTTCGGCGAGCTGCCGTTGCTTCGCGCCATAGCGCTCGAGCCCGTCGATCACCTCGCGGCGCTCCGCCTCGAGCCGCTCATAGACGCCGGCGAACAGGGCCGTCAGCCGCTCCTTGCGCTTGTCGCCCGCCGCGGCCGCGAATGTCTCGACGACCTTCTGCGCCTCCTCGACGGGCGTGCGCCGCGCGCTGATCCGCGCCGCGAGCTCGCCGAGCGCTAAATCCTCCCGCAGCCGCTGCTTCGCCGCATCGTCGATGGCGGGGCCGGTCCATACTCCAGCGACGGCGACGCTCGGCACCTTCACCTGCCGGCAGGGCCAGTCGCCGCTCGGCCGAGGTTGCGCCACGCTCGGAGCCGCGAGGCCGAGCAGCGCGCTGGCCGCGACGATGATGATCGGTTTCATGGGGGACCCGTCTCTCGCGGCTCGCTGCGGCGAGCCGAGCCGTCGAATAGAACCAAGCCGCGCCGCTGGCAACGCGCCGATCTCGCCCGGTCAGAAGGAGCGGCGGCCGCGGCCCTCGCGCTCGAGACAGCGCTTGAACGCGGGAAGATGGCGGCTGCGCGAGGCCGCCTGCAGGCGCTCCATCACCAGCCTGGCCTGCGGGTCGGTCACGCGATCGAGCAGGCGCTCATATAATGCGTCATTATCGATCTCGGCCCGCACCGCGTCGGCGCAGGCGTTGGCGATCGACAGCGGCGCGTCGACGCGACCGTCCCAACGATCCTTCGGCGGGGTTGCGCCAAGGCGCCGAAACTGCGCGAGAAGCGCGGCCACATGCCGCTCTTCGGCTTCGACGATATTCGCGAATGGGGGCGTCGGCCCGAAGCGTTCGATGACCTTGCGATAAGTCGCGCGCGCCTTGAACGCGTCGTCCAGGGCGTCCGCCAGGGCTTCGATCGTTTGTGTGTCGGTCACGGAAATCCTCCCCGATATCTCTTTCGAGAGATGGGAACGCTCCGTCCTTCCGCGCAGGAGCCGCCACGCGGCTCGAAACATCGCGGACGCGGCGAAGCGACGCGGGCCCCGCCGATCGCCGTCTCGCGGGCTCGCTTAGGCTTCCTGAGCCTTGACCTTCAGCACCTGACGGCCGCGATACATGCCGGTCTTCAGGTCGATATGGTGCGGACGGCGCAGCTCGCCCGAATCCTTGTCCTCGACATAGGTCGGCGCCTTGACGGCGTCGGCGGAGCGGCGGAAACCGCGCTTCATCGGCGAGGTTTTTCTCTTCGGAACGGCCATAGTGTCTCGATCTCCAGCTCCCCGCGCGGCGGCGGGGCGAAACTCGGTTGGGGGCGCATACACGAAATCGACGCGGCTGGCTAGAGCGCGCTCCGATCCGATCGAGTCGATCAGGCGCAGGACGACAGCCCATTGCCCCCGTCCCGACCCAATGTGCGGCCGTAGAGGAATTGTCAACCTGGATTCGATGCCCCGGGCTCGGACACAGAGCTCCGAGTCCAGGTCAGCAATTCCCCTACAGCCGCGTCATGACCGCGCTTGTCGCGGGCGCCGAGCCGAGACATTGCGACATACGAGGAGATGAGGCGGCGTCATCGACCCGAATTCGGAGCTTTGGACTCGAATTGATAGCCTCGCCTTTTCCGCGACTGAGAACCGCAGAGGCCGCGCGATCGGATCGCGGTTTCTTCTCGACCGGCGCGGCCGGCGGACATGGCGCCGACCACCAATGGGCTGAAATCATGCGATGCTCACTTCACTTCGAACAGCTCGTCGATCGGCACGCCCAGCGCGGTGACGAGACGATTGGTCTCCGACGCCATGCCGACGACGGCGATAAGCTCGTGGAACTCGGCCTCGGTCATGCCTTTCGCGCGCGCGCTCGCCGTATGCGAATGAATGCAATAGGGGCAGGAATGCGCGATCGAGACGGCGATATAGATCATCTCCTTGATCTTCGGATCGAGCGCGCCCGGCCCCATCACCGCCTTGATGCTCTCCCATGTGCGCTTCAAGGTGACGGGATTATGCGCGAGGGCGCGCCAGAAATTATTGACGAAATCGCTGTTTCGCGTCGCGCGTATATCGGCGAAGACGGCGCGCGCCTCCTCTGAGAGCTCCTCGTCGCTCAGCAGTCGAACCGTGGACATTGTTTGCTCCTCACTGCACGCGATCACAGCCAATCGGGAACGCTGTCGAGCGCGATGAGGCTCTCTATGCTCGGACGCGCGCGCACCACCGCCCAGCGCGCGCCGTCGACCAGCACCTCGGGAATGAGCGGCCGCGAATTATAGGTTCCCGCCTGCACGGCGCCATAGGCCCCGGAGGTCAGAACCGCGAGCAGATCGCCCTGCGCCGGCGCCGGGATCGAGCGGCCGAGCGCAATGTAATCGCCGGTCTCGCACACCGGCCCGACGACATCGGCGAGAATCTCGTTCCGCCCCCGCGCGGGCTCGGTCACCGGAATGATCTCGTGCCAGGCGTCGTAGAGGGTCGGACGGACGAGATCGTTCATGCCGGCGTCGACGATGACGAAGGTCTTGGCCTCGCCCTGCTTCACATAGAGGACGCGCGTCACCAGCACGCCGGCATTGCCGACGATGAGCCGGCCGGGCTCGAACAGGAGCTTGCAGCCGAGCGCGCCCATATGGCGGCGCACGATCTCCGCATAGCGGTCTGGATGATAGGAGGCCGGGTCCTCGCCGGCGTGATAGGGAATGCCGAGGCCGCCGCCGAGATCGACATGGGAGATCGCGTGTCCGTCGGCGCGCAGGCCGACGACGAGCTCGGCGAGCAGGGAAAAGGCCGCGTCGAAGGGGCGAAGATCAGTGATCTGCGAGCCGATGTGCATGTCGACGCCGACGATGTCGAGTCCCGGCAGCCGCGCCGCCTGCGCGTAAATGTCGCGGGCGCGCGACAAGGGCACGCCGAATTTATTCTCGGCGAGGCCGGTCGAGATCTTGGCGTGGGTCTTGGCGTCGACGTCCGGATTGACGCGCAGAGAGATATGGGCGCGTCTCCCCTTCGCCGCAGCGATCGCAGCGATCGCCTCGAGCTCCGGCTCGGACTCCACATTGAAGCAGAAGATGCCTTCGTCGATCGCGAGCGCGATCTCCTGCGCCGTCTTGCCGACGCCGGAGAAGGTGATCTTGCTCGCGGGAACGCCGGCGGCGCGGGCGCGGCGCAGCTCGCCGCCGGAGACGACGTCCATGCCGGCGCCGAGTCCGGCGAGCAGGGCGAGCACGGCCTGATTGGAATTGGCCTTCACCGCATAGCAGACGAGCGCGTCGAGCCCCGCGAAAGCGGCGGAAAAGACGGTGAAGTGCCGCCGGATCGTCGCCGCGCTATAGCAGTAGAAGGGCGCGCCGACGTCCTCGGCGATCTTCGGCAGGGCCACGTCCTCGGCGTGGAGGACGCCGGCGCGATAGTCGAAATGATGCATGAGCGGGTCCTGGCTGCCTGCGTCCGACGCAGGGCTCGTGACGCCCCCTCTCCCGCGGAGCGGGGAGGGTGAGGGCCGTTGCGCTTCCCGATAGACCGACGCGCGCCTTTAGTCGAGCAGCGGATCGAGGATGAAGGGATAGCGCTCGGGCGGCCGAAAGCCGGACGTGCCGGGGATATATTCCACCGCCTTCACATCTTCCGCCACCGGCTTCTTCGAGCCTTCGGGCGTGACCGTGGTCGTCTGCACCACCGTCTCCTTGGGCAGCGCCGCGACCTCGGGCGGCAGGTCCAGCGGGCCGCGCCGTCCGCAGCCGGAAAGGCCGGCGAGCGCGAGCGCGAGGAGCAGCGCCGCCCTGCGCGGCCGTGCGAGGTATGGCATGGACGAGAAGTCCTTCGGATGCGATTGGCGCGGCACTATAGACGAAAGCGGGCCGATGACGAGGGCCGCCTCACGGAATGATCTCTCACGGAATGATCTCTCATAAAATGATCTTGGCGAAGCTGGCGGCGCCGGCGCGGCCGCGCGGCTCCTCCCCCGCATCCGGCGTGCGCAGGACGCCCGCGAGCGCGCTCTCCGGATCGCCCTCGCCCTCGAAGACGGCCTCGATGCAGCGGATGCACAGCGCGGCGCGAGCGTCGGCGAGCCTGTAATAGACCTGCTTGGCGGCGCGCCGCGTCTCGACCAGCGCCGCGCGGCGCAGCTCGGCGAGCTGCTGGCTGAGCGCCGGCTGGCCGATGGCCGTCGCCGCCTCGATCTCGCCGACGGTGCGCTCGCCGGCGAGAAGATACGAGAGAATCATGAGCCGCTGCGGCTGAGCGTAGATCTTCAGCCGTTCGGCCGCTTCATTGGCCCGCTCGCGGGATTGGTAGATCGCGGTCATTTGTCCTTGCAGATCCGATAGAACCAGTCGTCGGGGGCGCCGGGCGTCAGCGCCTCGGCTGCGCCGGTGGCGGGCGGCAGCAACAGATCGCCGCCGGGCGTCCAGCCCTCCGGCGTCATCACCTCGCCCGAGGCGGTCTTCTGCAAGGCCGTGGCCAATCGCAGCATCTCCTCGACCGAACGGCCGACGGTCAGCGGATACCAGGTCAGCGCCCGCACGACCCCGAGCGGGTCGATGTAATATGTGGCGCGCATCGCCGAGGAATCCTGCGCGGTCTCGTCCAGCATCCCATAAGCGCGGCCGATCGCCATCGACGGATCCTCGACGATGGGGAAGGGCACGGTCACGCCGAAAATGTCGCGGATCGCCCGCACCCAGGCGAGATGCGAATAGAGGCTGTCGACCGAGAGGCCGAGCAGGGCGCAGCCGATCGCCTCGAAGCGCGGCGCGGCGCGGGCGAGGGCGACGAACTCGCTGGTGCAGACGGGCGTGAAATCCGCCGGATGCGAGAAGAAGACCAGCCAGCGGCCGCGGAACTGGTCGAGCCGCACCTCGCCCCTGGTGGAGCGGGCGCGGAAGACCGGGGCGGAATCGCCGATGCGCAATCCCCTGCAGCCCCCCGGGGAAGCCGGAATTGGTTCTTTTTCCATGGGTTCTCTCTGCTCCGTTTCGGCGCTTGACACAATGATCTTATACGATTACATAGTTTGTGTAATTATGAATATGAAGGGGTTCGCAAAATGACCGATGCAGCGCTCCAGCGCGCCACCGAGCAGGTCCTCGCCGCAAAGACGCGACCTCTGATTCAGGTCGTCACCTTCTTCGACGAGCCGACCTTCACCGCCACCCATCTGGCGTTCGACCCTGCGACCCGTCGCGGCGCCATTGTCGATAGCGTCCTGAACTTCGACTACGCCTCCGGCCGCACCGCGACCAGAGGCGCAGATGAAATCATCGATTACGTAAAGCGTGAAAGCCTGAAAATCGACTGGCTGCTCGAGACGCACGCCCACGCCGACCACCTCTCCGCCGCGCCCTATCTGCAGCAGAAGCTCGGCGGCAAGCTCGCGATCGGCCGCGAGATCACCACGGTCCAGACCGTCTTCGGCAAATTGTTCAACTTCGGGACGGAATTCGCCCGCGACGGCTCGCAGTTCGATCAATTGTTCGGAGATGGCGACACATTCGCGGTCGGCGAGATTCCGGTGACCACACTGCATGTCCCCGGCCATACGCCGGCCGACGTCGCTTTCGTGATCGGCGACGCCGCCTTCATCGGCGACACTCTGTTCATGCCGGACTATGGCACCGCCCGCGCCGACTTCCCCGGCGGCGACGCCCGCGGGCTCTATCGCTCGATCCGCCGGCTGTTGTCGCTGCCGGCCGAGACGCGGCTGTTCCTCTGCCACGACTATAAGGCGCCCGGCCGCGACCACTTCCTCTGGGAGACGACCGTCGGCGATGAGCGGACGAAGAATGTCCATGTCCATGACGGCGTCGACGAGGAGGCCTTCGTCGCCATGCGCACCGCGCGCGACAAGACGCTCGACCTGCCGCATCTGATCCTGCCGTCCGTGCAAGTGAATGTGCGCGGCGGACGGCTGCCGCCGGCCGAGGACAATGGAACCCGCTATCTGAAGCTGCCGCTGGATCTGCTCTGATGTCGCTGGCGCAGTCCATCGTTCAGGGGCTCGCGGGCGGGCTGATGATCGGCGCCGCTGCGGCGGTCGTCCTCCTCGGCGCCGGCCGCGTCGCCGGCGTCAGCGGCCTGCTCGCCCGCGCGCTTCACATGACCAAAGCCTGCGGCCCGGATGGCCTCGCCGCCGGCTTCGTGATCGGTCTGCCCCTCGGCGCGCTGCTGATCGCGCTCGCCTGCGGGCCGGTCGAGACGCGCTTTCCGTCACTCACGATGCTGCTGATCGGCGGCATTCTCGTCGGCTATGGAAGCCGGCTCGGCTCGGGCTGCACCAGCGGCCATGGCGTCTGCGGAATGTCGCGCCTCTCGAAACGCTCGCTCGTCGCCACCGCCGTCTTCATGACCGCTGGCTTTGCGACCGTGGCGGCGATGAATGCGGCGGGGCTCGCATGGTGACGCGCTCCTCTTTCCTCGGGCTCTTTTGCGGCCTCGTGTTCGGCGCGGGCCTCGCCGTGTCGGGCATGGCGAATCCGGCGCGCGTGCGCGGCTTTCTCGATCTCTTCGGCGACTTCGATCCGACGCTCGCCTTTGTGATGATCGGCGCGCTCGTCCCCATGGCGATCGCCTGGCGTATTCGTCGCCGCATGGACCGTCCGCTCGTCGAAACGGCATTCGATCTGCCGCCGACGGATCCGATCGACGCGCGCCTCGTCATCGGCGCGGCGCTGTTCGGCGTCGGCTGGGGACTAGCCGGCCTCTGTCCTGGACCGGCGCTCGCCGATCTCGCGCTCGCTCCCATGAGCGCCATCCCCTTCGTCCTCGCCATGGCGCTCGGAATGTTTCTGCAACGGCTCATCGGCCGCTGAACCTCGTCCAACGAAAAGAGTGACGTCATGTCCAAGAATGTCGGAATGATCGATCGCCTCCTTCGCCTTCTCGTCGTCGTCGCGATCGCCATCGCCTATGCGCTCGGCCATCTGAGCGGAACGCTCGCCATCGTGCTCGGAATCGTCGCGCTCATCGCGCTGCTCACCAGCCTCTTCTCCACCTGCCCCGCCTACAGCCTGCTGGGCGTCTCCACCTGCGCGCGTCGCTGACGCATCGCTTCGACTTCCAAAGAGAGAACTCGTCATGGGCTTCATCGCGCTCACTCCGGACTTTTCCGTTTCGCCGCAACTCACGCAGGATGATGTCGTCCGCGCTGCGCGCGAGGGCTTTCGCCATGTCGTCGATTGCCGGCCCGACAATGAGGAGCCCGGCCAGCCGAGCTTCGCCGATGTCGCCGGCTGGGCGGAGGCGCAGGGGATGACCGCGACGCATGTTCCGGCGACCATGGCCGATCTTCGCGACGACGCCGTCGACGCGTTCGCCGCGGCGCTGGCGGGAACGCGCGGAAACGTTCTCGGCTATTGCAAGACGGGGCGCCGCGCCAGCGCGCTGTGGGCGCTCTCTCAGGCGAGGACGCTCGGCGCCGCCGCGGTTCTCGCCGCGGCGAAAGGCGCCGGCGTCGACCTCGAGCCGCTGAAGGCGCGCATTCTCGCGCGCGCCGCCGAGCGCGGGGCCGGACCCGGAGACTATGACGTCGTGATCGTCGGCGGCGGCAGCGGCGGCATAGCGGCGGCGGCGAGCCTGCTGAAGCGCCGCCCCTCGCTCGCGATCGCCATCGTCGAGCCGGCGGAGACTCATTATTATCAGCCGGGATTCACCCTCGTCGGCGCCGGCGTGTTCACGCCCGAGACGACGCGGCGGCCGATGGCCTCGGTGATGCCGAGCAGAGCCAAATGGGTGAAGCAGGCGGTCGCCGAATTCGCGCCCGACTCCAATGAGGTCGTTCTCGCCGACGGCTCGCGTCTGCGCTATCGCGCGCTCGTCGCCTCGCCCGGCATCAAGCTCGATTGGGAAGCCATTCCCGGCCTCGTCGAGACGCTCGGCAAGAATGGCGTCACCTCCAATTACCGCGCCGATCTCGCGCCCTACACGCATCAGCTGGCGACGTCGCTGCAAAAGGGCCGCGCGCTGTTCACGCAGCCGCCCATGCCGATCAAATGCGCCGGCGCGCCGCAAAAGGCGATGTATCTCTCCTGCGACACCTGGCGCCGAGCCGGCGTGCTGAGCAATATCGAGGTCGAGTTCCACAACGCCGGCGCGGTTCTGTTCGGCGTGCCCGCCTATGTTCCGGCGCTGATGAAATATGTCGAGCGCTACGGCATAAATCTCTGCTTCGAATCGAAGCTCGTCGCCGTCGACGGCGCGGCGAAGGTGGCGACTTTCGAGGAAAAGGACGCCGACGGAAACAAGCAGCGCGTCGAGCGCGAGTTCGCCATGCTGCACGCCGTGCCGCCGCAGAAGGCGCCGGAGTTCATCGCGACGAGCCCGCTCGCCGGCGAGACCGGATTCATCGCCGTCGATCCGACGACGCTGCGCCACACGCGCTATCCGAACATCTTCGCGCTCGGCGACGGCGTTGCGACCACCAACGCCAAGACCGCCGCGGCCGCGCGCAAGCAGGCGCCGGTGATCGCCATCAATGTGCTTTCGGTTCTCGACGGGAAGCAGCCGCATGTCGGCTATGACGGCTATGGCTCCTGCCCGCTCACCGTCGAGCGCGGCAAGATCGTGCTGGCCGAGTTCGGCTATGGCGGCAAGCTGCTGCCGAGCTTCCCCGGATGGCTGATCGACGGAACCAAGCCGTCGCGCGCGGCGTGGTTCCTGAAGGAGCGGCTGCTGCCGCCGATCTATTGGAACATGATGCTCGAGGGCCAGGAATGGCTGTGCGCGCCGCACATGCTCGAGACCTCCTCGCAACCCGCCGAATGACGAGGGACGCGTGACCCTGGAGCTCGTCCAATATGTGATCGCCGCGGCCTGCGGCGGCGGCATCGGCTTCACGCTTGGCCTCATCGGCGGCGGCGGCTCTGTGCTGGCCGTGCCGTTGCTCGTCTATGTGGTCGGCGTGACCGATCCGCATGTCGCGATCGGAACGAGCGCCTTCGCGGTCGCCGTCAACGCCGCCTTCAGCCTCGTCAATCATGCGCGCGCCGGCTCGGTGAAATGGCGCTGCGGCGGCATGTATGCCGCCGCGGGAACCATCGGCGCCGCGGTCGGCTCCACTCTCGGCAAGAGCTTCGACGGACAGAAGCTGCTCTTCCTCTTTTCTTTCGTGATGATCCTGACCGGCGTGCTGATGCTGCGCGGGCGCGGAAAATCGGGCGACGCCGCGGTCGAATGCACTTTCGAGCACGCGCCCAAAGTCGGCGCCACCGGCTTCGTGACCGGGCTGTTCTCGGGCTTCTTCGGCATAGGCGGCGGCGTGCTGGTGGTGCCGGGCCTCGTCGGCTCCACCGGCATGCCGATGATCAACGCCGTCGGCACCTCGCTCGTCGCCGTCACCATTTTCGGCCTGACGACGGCGTTCAATTATGCGGCCTCCGGCCTCGTCGACTGGTTCCTGGCTCTCGTGCTCATCGGCAGCGGCGGCGTCGGCACTCTGTTCGGCGTCGCCACGGCGCGGCGCATGTCGAAGAAGACGGGACAGCTGACCATCGCCTTCGCCGTCGTCGTCTTCGCGGTCGCCGCCTATATGCTGGTGAAGTCGCAGCTGCTCTTCGGCTGAGCGCCGACGCGCGGCGCGTCAGGGCGCTTCGGGTCTCGGGAAGCCGAAGCGCGCGAGCGCTTCGCCGATCGGCTGCAGCAGCACGAGATTGGCGAAGCCGGAGATGTGATCGCCGTCGAAGAACAGCGGCTTCCCGTCGCGCCGCAGAGCGCACTCCTGCGCCTCGCAGAGGACCGGCAGCGGATCGAAAATCTCGATCCGCGGAAATTCCGCCTTCAGGCTCGCGAGCATCTCCATCGCCGGACGCCGATGCGCCTCCTCCTCCTCGCGCGCGACGCGGTCGCCTTCGGCGCAAGCCGGATTATTTCGGTCGAACCAATCTGCGCAGCGAAAGGCGGTGGTCCTGTGCGCCGGCTTCGGCGCCTCGACCAGAATATGCAGTCCGGGCCGGTCGAGAATGCGCAGCGCCGCGCGCGCATCCTCGACCGCGTTCGAAGCCCGCATCTGCTCCGCGAGATCCGGCGTCTGCGGCGCGAGCGCGTCGACGCCGTTCAGCCGATATCGCAATATGCGCAGCCCCGGCAGAAAGATCGCGTCCGACGTCGACGCATCGGCGGCGAGCGCGGCGGCCCAGCGCGGCAGCCGGCGGCGGCAATCGGCCGAGATGGGCAGCGTATGCAGAAGCGCGCAGCCCGACGCATAGCGCAGCACGACGCGCACGCCGGTTCTCAGCGCGTAGAGCTCCGCGAAAGCGTGATAGGCCCAGGCGTGGCTGTCGCCGACGATGTGCAACGTCCGCGACTCGGACGGACCGCAGCCGACGCGAGTCATGCGCTCGACGATCTCCTCGCCGTCGCGGACTTTCTCGATCGCGACGGAGCACGCGCCTTCAGATATTGCCGTATCGAATTGCGGATGCCAGTCTTGCGCATGTCGCGCCACGACGCTCGCCGACAGCCATGGGGTCGCCATGCGCATCAGCGTGACCGCGCCCCATGTCGCAGCGAGCGCCGCCAGCGACAGCGCGATGGCGCGGCGCTCGGAGCGCAGCCATGGGCCGTAGCGACAGGGCTGCTCGACGAAATGATAGGAGGCGAGCGCCGCCGCGACGGCGATGGCGAGAGCGGCGAATTTCATCGCGGGCGTGTCGACGCCGACGGTCCATCGGAAGAGCACGATGACCGGCCAGTGCCAGAGATAGAGCGAATAAGAGAGCGCGCCGAGCCGAAGCGCGGGGCCGCTGACGAGCGCCCGGCCGACGAGGCTCGTCGGCCTGCGCGCATGCAGCGCGCCGATGAGGCACAAGATTCCGAGAACCGGAGCGAGCGCGCCCGGCGTCGGAAAGCTCTCGGGCTTCGAGACGAAGAAGCCATAGGCCAGGAACGCGACCCCCGCCGCGGTGAGCGGCATGCGCTCGGCGCCCGCGTCGGCGAAGGGATCGAACAATCCTTTCGCCGCCGCGATCCGGTAAGCGAGGACGCCGGCGCCGAGCTCCCAGAAGCGCGCGAGGCTCGAATAGAAGACGCCTTCACGCTGCTCGAAGCCCGAGGCGAAGGACAGGAGAACGAGGGCGAGCAGCAGAGGAGTCGCGCCGGCCCATCGGCGCATGAGCAAGAAGAGCGCAGGAAAAATAAGATAGAACTGCTCCTCGACGCCGAGCGACCATGTGTGCGTGAACGCGTCCAGCGCGGCGTCCGTGCCGAAATAATCGGCTCCACGCGCGAGAACGAAATTGGAGAGGCCGAAGCAGGCCGCAGTCGCCACAGCGCGCATATTGCTGCCGAACATCATGTTCGGGACGAACACCGCGGCGAGGAGGAAGCTCGTCGAGAGCATGACGGCGAGAGCCGGAACGATGCGACGAAATCGACGTGCGTAAAAAAAGCGCAGGAAGTCGCCGACGCCGGCGAAGCCGTATTTGTGCAGGGAGCCCGAGACGATGAAGCCGGATATGACGAAGAAGGCGTCGACGCCCGCATAGCCGCCGGGCGCCGTGTCCGGCGCGAGGTGAAAGGCGACGACGGCGGCGATCGCGACGGCGCGCAGCCCGGCGACATAGGGATAGTCTTCTCTCTTCACGCGGGGAGGCCTCGCTTTTGTCTATTGGCGCGGAGCCGGCAATAGTCGATCGGCTCGCGACCGGGAAAGGGGAACGCGCTGGTCCCCTGCTGCGCCGGAGAGGCGGCGGGCTTTCGGCTCTCGAAGCCGACCGACGCAAACCGCCATTCTCCCGGCGGAGCCGGGCGAGACTGGGGCCGCGGGCGTTTCTTCGCCGCGGCCTCGCACGAAGGTTCACAATTCACGCTTTCTCGTTTAGGGTCCCGCGCGGATTTGCGCATCCCGATTCCGATCCCATATCTGAGCTGCGCCCGCGGTTGCGGGCCTTTCGCTTATGGAGGGTCGCGCGACGCCTGCGAGCCTCGTAAGAAGGAACCACATGGCCAAGGAAGAACTGCTGGAGTTTCCCGGTGTCGTCGTCGAGCTGCTGCCGAGCGCGACGTTTCGGGTCAAGCTCGAGAATGATCACGAGATCATCGCCCATACCGCCGGCAAGATGCGGAAAAACCGCATCCGCGTGCTCACCGGCGACAAGGTGCTGGTCGCGATGACGCCCTATGATCTGACCAAAGGGCGCATCACTTATCGTTTCAAATGATTGCCATTAGGGCGCGGAGCCGATCGCCGTGACGTCCCATCCGACCGCCGCGCGGCCGCTTCTGGCCCTCGCTTCCGCCTCTCCCCGGCGGCTCGCCCTGCTGCAGCAGATCGGCCTCGAGGTCGACGCTCTGCTGCCCACCGCCATCGACGAGACTCCGCAGCGCAACGAGCTGCCGCGCAGCGTGGCCCAGCGCCTTTCCGGCGAGAAGGCCGCCGCCGCCGTCAAGCTGATCGCCTACAAGCCCGAGCTCGAGGGCTGCTATATCCTCGCCGCCGACACGGTCGTCGCCGTCGGCCGTCGCATCCTGCCCAAATGCGAGGATGTCGAGCAGGCCGAGGACTGCCTGCGGCTGCTCTCGGGACGCCAGCATCGGGTGTTCACCGGCGTCACTCTGCTGACGCCGCGCCGCGCCGAGCGCCGTCGCCTCGTGGAGACGCGGCTGCGCTTCAAGCGCCTCTCGGCGACCGAGATCGACGCCTATCTCGCCTCCGGCGAATGGCGCGGCAAGGCGGGCGGCTACGCCATTCAGGGCCTCGCCGGCGCTTTCGCGGTGCGGCTCATCGGCTCTTATTCCTCCGTGGTCGGCCTGCCGCTCTACGAGACCGCGGCGCTCTTGGCCGGAGAGGGCTATCCGGTGCTGACGCCGTGGTTCGAGAAGGCGTGAGGGCTCACGCAGGGCGAGGCCGGCGGAATATCGGTGGATATTTTCACTTTCGGCGATTAGCTTGTGCGTAATCCCAGAAAGGGTCTGCGCCCGATGTCCACAGGCAAAACCTCCGACGACGAACAGAGCGCCGCCGTTGCGGCGCGGGACGAGGGACTGGCGGCGGCCCTGAAAAGGCTGGCCGGCTTGACGAAAGCCGTCGCGCCGCAATGGGTGAAATGGTTCGACGTGGGAAAAGGCTTCGGCTTCGTGCAGCCGGACGGGGGGACGACGTCTTCTACGTCCTCGCCGGTTCTTCGAGCGCGCCGGCCGAGACCGAGCTCGCCGACGCCGATTATGAGCTTATCAAGACCGAAGCGATTGCCTTGGTCTGCGCGGAACGACTCGATTCCCCGCAGGCGCATCTCGATTATATCAGCCGTTCTGTCGCTGGAGCTTTGTCGAAGCATGCTGGGACGTGACTAGATCGCCCAAGCGGCGAAGGAGCTCGCCGAGCATCTGCAAGTCATCGAGAATATAAAATCCTTGCAAGAAGCGCAGAAGAAGCTCGCCGATGCGATCAACGCCCTGAACCAGCGCCTGCGCAGCCTCGAGGTCGAGCTGAAGCTCATGCGCGCCGATGTGCGCGTCGACGCGCTGCAGGAAACGCAAAGCATCGTTAATTCTGTTCAGGGCGGACTCAATCAGAGGATCGAGGAGCGCGGCGCCGATCGAGGCGAGCGTTCCGCTGATCCTCGGCCGTGACGCGCCTTCGCCCGACGGCGCCTGAGTCTCCTCAGCCGCCGATATAGCGCCGCTCATACCGCCGGCCGAGCCGGGTCAAAATCTCATAGCCGATGGTGCCGCTGCGCGCCGCCAGCTCGTCCACCCCGATCGTCTCGCCGAGAATTTCGGCGCTCGCGCCGCGATGGACGATGGCTTCGGGAATGTCGGTCACGTCGAGCATGACGAAATCCATCGACACGCGCCCGACCAGGGGACAGCGATAGCCGCCGATGACCGCCTCGGCGCCGGCGCGCCCCGGGCCGGAGGAAGCGCCCGCCGGCAGGCCGTCGCCATAGCCGAGCCCGAGCGTCGCCAGCCGGGTCGGGCGGGCCGCAGTCCACACGCCGTCATAGCCGACGGTCTCGCCGGCGGCGATCTCCCGCACGGCGAGGACGCTCGCCTCCAGCCGCACCACCGGCCGCATGGGATTGGGGCAAAGAGGCGTCGGATTGCCGCCATAGAGCGCATAGCCGGGACGCAGCAGGTCGTGATGCGGCTTCTCGCTGAGAAAAACGCCGGAGGAATTGCACAGCGAGGCCGGCGCGCCGGGAAAGCAGCCGAGAGCCGCCTCGAAGGCGGCGATCTGCCGCGCATTGCGCGGGTCGTCCGGCCATTGCGCGCAGATGAAATGGCTCATCACCAGCGTCAGCTCGATGTCCTGCGCCGCCGCCGCGGCGGCGGGCGCCTCGCGCGGCGAGAGGCCGAGACGGTTCATGCCGGTGTCGAGCTGCAGCGCGGCGGGCAGGCGCCGGCCGATCGAGCGGCCGAAGGCGCCCCATTCGCCGATCTCCTCGAGCGAGGCGAGGACCGGGCGCAGGCGCGCCGCGGCGAGCGTGAAGGCGCCTCCCTGGGGCAGCCCCTCGAGCACATAGACGATGGCGCGGGGCGCGACCGCGCGCAGACGCTCGCCCTCCCCGGCCGTTGCGACGAAAAATGTGCGGCAGCCGGCGGCCGCGAGCGCGCGCGTCGCCGGCTCCAGGCCGATCCCATAGGCGTCCGCCTTGACCACGGCGGCGCAATCGGCGCCGGGCGCCCGCGCCGCGAGAAGGCGCCAATTGGCGACCAGCGCCGCGAGATCGACGCAGAGCGTCGCGACCGCCCGCGCCGGGACGGATTCGTTCGTAGGCGCTCTCGCCGATCGATCGATTCGCATGGACCATATTGTAGCGCCGGAGCGTGGCGTCCGCATGGCCGTATTGCATGCGCCATGCGGACCGCGACCACGCTCCGGAGCTTTTTCTCGTTCTTCCGGCCTTCCCCCGGGATCAGCGGCGGCTGTCGGAGATTTCCACCGACATCTGACGCGCGGCTGGCGGCACCATCCGGCTCGGATCGTGCCGCGGGGCGCCGAGCGAGATGCGCACCAGATCGGCGACGCTCTTCACGCGCATCTTGGTCATGATATGCGAGCGATGCGTCTCCACCGTGCGCGCGCTGATGCCGAGCTCATGCGCGATCACCTTGTTGAGCTTGCCTTCGACGAGGCCGGCGAGCACGTCGTTCTCGCGGCTGGTGAGCGTGCTGAGACGGCCGGGCGTCAGGCGCGGTCGTCCCCGATAGGCGCGGAAGTCGGCGCGTCGCGTCATCGCCTGCTGCACGGCCGCCACCAGCTTCTCCTCGCTCAGCGGCAGCTCGAGCAGATCATAGGCGCCCTCCTTCATCACCTGGATCGCGCCGCGCACATTCGCCTGCCCGGTGATCACGATGATGGGCAGCTCGATCCGATGCTCCTTGGCGGTCTCGAGAAAATCGAGGCCGATCAGATCGGGCATGTCGACATAAGCGAGGACGCAGCCGCGGGCCTCGGGCTCGACGGCTTCGAAGAAACGCCCGGCGTCGTCATGCAGCCGGACGCGATAATCGGTCTTTTCCAATATGGATTTCAGGGAGGTCCGAACGACGGGATCGATGCCGCAGATATGGATGGTTTCACCGTAATTCATAGATCGCTCTCGAGATGAGTGGACGAAAAAGTAATCATCGAGGCCGACAGGCCGCCTGCCGCCGGGAAAAAATTGCCCGACGGTCCGACGCATTCGTCAATATGAAACGCAACTCGCACTCTAGGCCGAGGCGTCGAAAAATATCGACGCTCCTCGGACCGTTCGCCTGCGCCTGCTGGCCTCTACGCGACGTCGGCTCAGATATGTTAACAGATCGGGCGGCGATGGGAACGCATTTTGACTCAAAAGACGTTGCGGCGCCGCAAAAAGATTCGCGCAGGCCCTTTGCGCAGCGCATCCGATACAGCTTGCCGACGAAGGCTTTCCCCTGCTTCGCGAATGCGTTGTTGCAGGGGCGGCGCGATTGAATTATCTCTCAGCGGGGACTTGGGAAAGAGAGGACGAGCATGGCGAAGGCCGATCCCGTGAGCGAAAGGCTCGCCGCCGCGCGGCCGCTTTCTCCACATCTTTCCGTCTATAAGCCGATCATCACCATGGCGATGTCGATCGCGCACCGCATCAGCGGCGCGGCGCTCTACGCCGGCGCGATCCTGCTCGCGCTCTATCTGCTCGGCCTCGCGCTCGGGCCTTCGGCCTTCTCCACCGTTGCGTGGATCGCCAATTCGCTCATCGGCCGCGCCTTCCTGTTTCTGTTCAGCTGGGCGCTGTTCCACCATCTGCTCGGCGGCGTGCGCCATGCGATCTGGGATCGCGGCCTCTATCTCGACGGCCCCGGCCGCGAGCTGCTCGCCAAGGCGACGCTCGGCGGCGGCGTCGCGCTCACCCTCGGCCTGTGGATCGCCGTCGCGCTCTCCTGAGCGGACGGGCCGCGTCACACCCATTCTTCATCCGCCACGCGCGGCCCCTATGGAGGAAAGCCATGTTCGAGAGCGGGCGCAGCGGCAAAGGCGCCGCCTTCACATCCGATCGCTCCGGCTCGCTGCATGCGCTGGCGATGCGGCACAGCGCCCGCGCGCTGGCGCCGCTCGGGCTCTTGTCGGTCTGGTTCATCGCCAATCTCTCCGGCCAGAGCTATGAGGCGGCGCGCGCGCATCTCGGCCGGCCGCTTCCGGCGATCACGCTGATCGCCTTCATCTGCATCGCCTCCTATCACGCGCGGCTCGGCATGGAGACCATCGTCGAGGACTATGTCCATGACGAAGCGCTGAAGGCCAGAGCTCTGCAGATCAACAAATGGCTGACGGTCGCCATCGCTGCGAGCTGGACGCTGTCGATCATGATCATCGCCGCGCCGCGCTGAACGCGGCGCGCCCTTTATTTTCGCCGAGGCGTCCTTCTTTCGACGAGGAAAAAAATGTCTGCAAATGGCGAGACGACGACGGCGCACATCGGCGGCAGGGCCTATCCGATCATCGACCACACATTCGATGTGGTGGTGGTCGGCGCGGGCGGCGCGGGGCTGCGCGCGGTCGTCGGCTGCGTCGAGGCGGGCTTGAGCGTCGCCTGCGTCACCAAGGTCTTCCCGACCCGCTCGCATACGGTCGCAGCGCAGGGCGGCGTCGCCGCGGCGCTCGGCAATATGGGCCCGGACGATTGGAAGTGGCACATGTACGACACCGTCAAGGGCTCCGACTGGCTCGGGGACCAGGACGCGATCGAATATTTGTGCCGCAACGCGCCGGAAGCGGTCTATGAGCTCGAGCATTGGGGCGTGCCCTTCTCGCGCACGCAGGACGGCCGCATCTATCAGCGCCCCTTCGGCGGCATGACCACGGATTTCGGCAAGGGCCCGCCCGCGCAGCGCACCTGCGCCGCCGCCGACCGCACCGGCCATGCGATGCTGCATACGCTCTATGGCCAGGCGCTGCGCCATGACGCGCGCTTCTTCGTCGAATATTTCGCCATCGACCTCATCATGGATCAATCCGGCGCCACGCGCGGCGTCATGTGCCTGAAGCTCGACGACGGAACCATTCATCGCTTCCGCGCCGGGCTCACCGTGCTCGCCACCGGCGGCTATGGCCGCGCTTTTCTTTCCGCGACCTCGGCGCACACCTGCACGGGCGACGGCGGCGGCATGGTTCTGCGCGCCGGCCTGCCGTTGCAGGACATGGAGTTCGTGCAATTCCATCCGACCGGCATCTATGGCGCCGGCTGCCTCATCACCGAGGGCGCGCGCGGCGAGGGCGGCTATCTCACCAATAGCGAGGGCGAGCGCTTCATGGAGCGTTATGCGCCGTCGGTGAAGGATCTCGCGCCGCGCGACATGGTCTCGCGCGCGATGACGGTGGAGATCAGAGAGGGCCGCGGCGTCGGCAAGCTGCAGGACCACATCCATCTGCATCTCGAGCATTTGGATCCGGCGATCCTGCACGAGCGCCTGCCGGGCATCTCCGAGAGCGCCAAAATTTTCGCCGGCGTCGATGTGACGCGCGAGCCCATTCCGGTGCTGCCGACCGTGCATTACAACATGGGCGGCATACCGACGAATTTTCACGGCGAGGTTCTGCGCCGCGTCGGCGACGATCCAGATGTCGTGGTGCCGGGCCTGATGGCGATCGGCGAGGCGGCCTGCGTCTCCGTCCATGGCGCCAATCGCCTCGGCTCCAACTCGCTGGTCGATCTCATCGTCTTCGGCCGCGCCGCGGGACATCGCGCCGCCGAGGTGGTGAAGCCGGGCGAGGCGCAGCCGGAGCTGCCGGCCGATTCCGCCGATCTCGCTCTGTCGCGGCTCGACAAGTTCCGCCACGCCGCCGGCGGCACGCCGACCGCCGAGCTGCGGCTGAAGATGCAGCGCGTGATGCAATCGCATTGCGCCGTCTATCGCGCCGGCGAGGTGCTGGAGGAAGGCTCGCAGGCGATCCACGCGGTCTGGCGCGAGAGCGCCGATCTGAAGATCACCGACCGCTCGCTGATCTGGAACACCGATCTCGTCGAGACATTGGAACTCGACAATCTGCTGGTCCAGGCGGTGGTGACGATGGACTCGGCGAAGAACCGCACCGAATCCCGCGGCGCCCACGCCCGCGAGGATTTCCCGAACCGCGACGACGCCGATTGGATGAAGCACACGCTGGCCTCGATCGACGATGCGGGCAAGACGGTGGCGCTCGATTATCGCCCGGTCCACAGCTACACTCTGTCCGATGAGGTGGCTTATATAGAGCCGAAGGCGCGGGTTTATTGAGCCGCGCCGCATGACGGCTTGAACTCGGGAGCGTGTCATCGTGAACGCGATCACCATCCGAACCATCAGCGACGAGATGGTCACGAGGATCGAGGAGCGAGCGGCCCTGCATCAGAGGACGCTTGAAGAGGAGGCGGCGGCGCTTCTCCAGAGCGCCCTCGCTGCGCCTCTTTGCCCCGAGGACCGCTATCTCCTCGCGAAGCGTATCGCGGCGATGACCCCGAAGGACATTCCTCAGACCGACAGCGTTGAATTGCTGCGAGAGGATCGCGACCGGTGATTCTTGTCGTCGACGCCTCAGTCGCGGTCAAATGGCTGGTGGCGGAGCCCGGTCACGAGCATGCGACGTCTCTGTTGCTGAAGGCGCCGATATTGTTTGCGCCCGACCTCATCGAGATCGAGGTGGCGAATGTGCTGTGGAAAAAGAACCGCCGCAAAGAGATCGACGGATCACAAGCTGCACAGGCGCTGCGTTCACTATCCAGCTTCTTCGACGCGCTCGAGCCTTCGACTCGTTTCATGAACCGCGCGCTGGAAATCGGGCTCGATCTCGAGCATCCTGTCTATGATTGCGTCTATCTCGCCGCCGCAGAGCAAAGAGGCGTCCGACTGGCGACAGCCGATGCGCGGCTTGCTAGAAAGTGCGCGGGCACGGCCTATGCCGAGCGCGTCGTTTCGATCGACCGCGTCCTCGATTCGCACGAACCAATGTGAACCCCGCGGAAGGTGAGCTTCAAACATGGTCGAATTCGTCCTTCCCCAAAACTCCCGCCCGGTCGAGGGCAAGGTGTGGCCGGCGCCGGAAGGCGCGACGCGGCTCAGAGAATTCCGCATCTATCGCTTCGATCCGGACACCTCCGCGAATCCGCGCATAGACACTTATTTCGTCGATCTCGACGATTGCGGGCCGATGGTGCTGGACGCGATCCTGTGGATCAAGAACAGGATCGACCCGACGCTGACCTTCCGCCGCTCCTGCCGCGAGGGCATTTGCGGCTCCTGCTCGATGAACATCGACGGGCTCAACACGCTCGCCTGCACCAAGGGCATGGACGAGATCGAGGGCGCGATCAAAATCTATCCGCTGCCGCATATGCCGGTGGTGAAGGACCTCGTGCCCGACCTCACCGATTTCTACGCCCAGCACGCCGCCATCGAGCCCTGGCTGCAAGCTTCGAGCCCCGATCCCGAGAAGGAGCGGCTGCAATCGCCTCAGGACCGCCACAAGCTGGACGGGCTCTATGAGTGCATCCTCTGCGCCTGCTGTTCGACCTCCTGTCCGAGCTATTGGTGGAATTCCGACCGCTTCCTCGGCCCGGCGGCGCTGCTGCAGGCGCAGCGCTGGGTGGCGGATTCGCGTGACGAGGCGACCGAAACCCGCGTCGCTTATGTCGACGACGCCTTCCGCCTCTATCGGTGCCACACCATTCTCAACTGCTCCAACGCCTGTCCCAAGGGACTGCGGCCGGGCACGGCGATCGCCGAGCTGAAGAATTTGGCCATCGCCCAGGACACGAAGAAGGAGTGAGCGCCGCATCGCCGCCACGCTCGCGACGCAGTGCAGAAACCTTCGCGGGCAGGCGCAGCTTGTGTTTCCTGACGCGAGGAGTCATGTTCCCGCGAGCAGGACATTCTCGTGGAGTCGTCATCATGCGATTGCGCCCGCATGTAACATTCGTCGCCGTGCTCGCTCTGGCGAGCGTCTCGACCGCCGTCTCGGCGCAGGACTGGACGCTCGACACCAGCGCGCTCGGCGCCCCGGCCCATTCCAAGGGCAAGAAAGCGAAGCCGCAGAGCGCCGCCGCCGACAGCGGCGCCGCGAATGGCAAAAACGCGCCGAACGCCAAGGGCGAGAACCGGCAGTTCGGCGAGCTCGAGGGCTGGTCGCCCGGCAAATCCCCGCCGAAGCCGAAAGAAAAGCGCGACGACTCGCCCCGCTTCGGCAAGGCGCCGGTCAATATGAACTCCAACGGCGGCATGGGCGTCGGCATGCCCTTCTGAGGGCATTACTCGCTTCCCGGCGGGCGATAGGTCAGAATATCATCGGCCTTCAGCCAGCCGGGCGAACCTTCCTTGAACTGCGTCTGCGCGCGCGAGGCCTGGGTGCGCGCCTCTATATATTTGCCGGCGACGAACAGCCCTTCCGCCGCCGCGAGCTGCGCCTTGGCGCCGTCGCCCTTGCGGAAATAGGCCATGGAGAGAAACTCCCAGGCCTCGGATGAATCCTCGTCGCGCTGCGTGGCGTTGGCCAGCACCTTGATCGCCTCGTCGGTATAAGCGGGGTTGTCCGAGGCGACCAGCGCATGGCCGAGCAGCACGCGGATCGGCGTGGCGTTCGGTCCGGCGAGCCCGGCCGCCTTGCGCAGCGGCGCGATCGCTTGCGCGGCCCGCCCGGCCTCCAGCAGAAACTGCCCCTTCAGCTCCCAGAAATAAGGGTTCTTCGGCTGCGCCGCGATCAACGCATCGGCGCCGGCGAGCGCCTCGTCCAGCCGGCCGAAGCGATTGTCGGCGATGACCCGCGCATAGCGCGCCGGCAGCGACAGATCGGAGACGGGATAGCGACGCCCCACCTCGCCGACATCGCCGGTGAAGCCGATGAGCTTGGCGCGCATCAGATCATGCCGCGCCTGTAGCGCCGGCGGGTCTTGCGTCTCGAAAAAAGGCGATTGCTCGGCCGCCTGGCGCAGATTGGAGATGCGCTCATTGGGCAGCGGATGCGACTGCAGATAGGGATCGATGGTCGACGATTTGAACAGGGTCTCGCTGGCGAAGCGGTTGAACGTCTCCAGCATGCCCTTGGCCGATTGACGCGTCGCGGTGAGGAAGCGCACCGCCATGCGGTCGGCGGCCTGCTCCTCGCCGCGCTGATAGGCGAGCAGCGAGCGCTTCACCGCCTCCTGCGGGCCCATCAGAATGCCGACGGCGCCGCCCGAATCCATGCCGACAGAAGCATTGGGGCGCGAGAAGGCGCCGCGGGCGGCGAATATGGCGCCGGCGCTGGCCAGCATTCCGGCGACGGAGAGAATGGCGGCGCGGGCCAGTTCCTGGCGGCCGCGCGCGAGATGGCCCCCGGCGATATGGCCGCTCTCATGAGCGAGCACGCCGATGATCTCATTGGGCGTCTTGGCCTCGATCAGCGCCCCGACATTGACGAAGATTTTCTGCCCGTCGGCGACGAAGGCGTTGAAGGAGCGATCGCCGACGAGGATGATCCTCGCCGCGCCGGTGTGGATTCCGGCGGCCTCGAGCACGGGCTTGGTGTAATCGCGCAGCAATTGCTCGATCTCGGCGTCGCGGATGATGGAGACATTGGGGCCGTCCTCCGCGCGAACGGGCGCCGCGAGGGCGACGGCGAGAAGGCCGGACAGCAAGGCGCGGAGACGGCTGCGGTTACGCATGGCGGGAGAGTGGTGGAAGCGGGGACGGAATGCAAATGGGAGCGGCCGCTCGGGCCGCGGCCATGCGCCTCTACCCTCCGGCTTGACGCGAAGGCGTGTTGCGCGTAGCGCAGGCTCGAAAAATTCTGCGCCCGGGGAGGCATCACTGAAATGGCAATCGAAAAGCCCGGCGTGAAGCCGGCTAATCCGCGTTTTTCCTCCGGCCCCTGCTCCAAGCATCCGGGCTGGCGGCTGGAGAATCTCGCTGGCGCGGCGCTCGGCCGCTCGCATCGCGCTCCCGCGGGCAAGGGCAAGCTGAAGGAAGCGATCGACCTCACTCGCGAGGTGCTGCGCGTCCCGGCGGACCACCGCATCGCCATCGTCCCCGCCTCCGACACCGGCGCCGTCGAGATGGCGCTGTGGTCGCTGATCGGCGCGCGCGGCGTCGACGTCGCCGCCTGGGAGAGCTTCAGCGGCGATTGGGTCACCGATATCATCGAGCAGCTGAAGCCCGGCGGCGCGCGCAGCTTCGTCGCGCCCTTCGGCGAATTGCCCGACATGAGCAGAATCGACTTCGACAACGATTTCGTCTTCGCCTGGAACGGCACCACCGCCGGCGTGCGCGTGCCGAACGCCGATTTTATCCCGGCCGATCGCAAGGGCCTCACCATCTGCGACGCGACCTCGGCCGCTTTCGCGCAGCCGCTCGATTTCGCCAAGCTCGATGTCGTCACTTATTCCTGGCAGAAGGTGCTGGGCGGCGAGGCGGCGCATGGCATGCTCATCCTCTCGCCGCGCGCCGTCGAGCGGCTGGAGAGCTACACGCCCGCTTGGCCCTTGCCGAAGATTTTCCGCCTCACCAAGAACGGCAAGCTCAATGAGAGCATTTTCGAGGGCGAGACCATCAACACGCCTTCGCTTCTCTGCGTCGAGGATTATCTCGACGCGCTGAAATGGGCGAAGTCGATCGGCGGGCTCGACGCGCTGTTCGCGCGGGCGAACGCCAACGCCGCCGCCGTTTCCGCCTGGGTGGAGACGACCCCCGCTTTCACCCATCTCGCCCAGGATGCGGCGACGCGCTCCAACACCGGCGTCTGCCTCGTCTTCGGCGAGCCGGCGGTGGCCGCTCTCTCGCGCGACGCGCAATGGGCGCTCGCCAAGGAGATCGTCGCGCTGATCGAGAAGGAGGGGGCCGGCTTCGACTTCGGCGCCTATCGCGACGCGCCGCCCGGCCTGCGCATCTGGTGCGGCGCGACCGTCGAGACCAGCGATGTCACGGCGCTGACCCGCTGGATCGACTGGGCCTATGCCGAGGCGCGCTCGCAAATGGCCAAGGCGGCTTGAAAGCCGGCGAGTCGATCGCGATTCTGATAGTGGGGACGACGCGGGTGTGACGCGATCGGGGGGCGGGTCGCCGCGGGTTTGCTCGCGGTGCGCGGCCTCGCGCCGCAGGGAGGCCGCCATGGCGCCGCGCGTGCTCGTCTCCGATTCGCTGTCGCCTTCCGCGCTGCAGATTTTCGCCGCGCATGGGCTGGAGGCGGATTTCCGGCCCGACCTCGGCCGGGACCGCGCCCATCTCCTCGACGCCATCGGCGACTATGACGCGCTGGCGATAAGGTCGGCGACGCGGGTCGACGCCGATCTCCTGGCGCGGGCCGGCCGGCTGCGGGTCGTCGGCCGCGCCGGCGTCGGCGTCGACAATGTCGATGTCGGCGCGGCGACGGCGCACGGCGTCGTCGTCATGAACACGCCTTATGGCAATTCCGTCACCACCGCCGAGCATACGATCGCGCTGATGATGGCGCTCGCTCGGCAAATTCCCGCCGCCGACGCCTCCACCCGCGCCGGCAAATGGGAGAAGAGCCGCTTCATGGGGGTCGAGCTCGCGGGCAAGACGCTCGGCGTGATCGGCTGCGGCAATGTCGGCGCCAATGTCGCGACGCGGGCGCTCGGCCTCGCGATGCGCGTCATCGCCTTTGATCCCTTTCTCACCCCCGAGCGCGCCGAGGAGCTCGGCGTCGAGCCGGTCGCGCTCGAAGCTCTGCTCGCGCGCGCCGACATCGTGACGCTGCATACGCCGCTGACCGCGCGAACGCGCCATATTCTGAACGCGGAGAGCATCGCGCGCATGAAGCGCGGCGCGCGCATCGTCAATTGCGCGCGCGGCGGGCTCGTCGACGAGGCGGCGCTCGCCGCGGCGCTCGATGCGGGCCATGTGGCCGGCGCCGCGCTCGATGTGTTCGAGATCGAGCCGGCGGGCGACAATCCGCTGTTCGCACGAGAGAATGTCGTCTGCACGCCGCATCTCGGCGCCTCGACGGTCGAGGCGCAGGAGAAGGTCGCGTTGCAGATCGCCCAACGCATCGCCGATTTCTTGACGCGCGGCGAGATTGTCGACGCGGTCAATTTCCCTTCGGTCAATGCGGAAGAAGCGCCACGCCTCGCGCCCTATATCGCTCTCGCCGAGCGGCTCGGCGCTTTTGTCGGCCAGACCGCGCGTGGGTCCTTCGAGCATGTGTCGATCATCTACGAGGGCGCCGCCGCCGCGCGCAATGTGAAGGCGCTCACCGCCGCCGCCCTCGCCGGTCTGCTGCGGCCGATTCTCTCGGAGACGAACATGGTCTCGGCGCCGGTGATCGCCAAAGAGCGTGGCGTCGTCGTCGACGAGGTGACGCGCAGCGCGAGCGGAGACTACGAGTCGCTGATCACGTTGACGGCCTGGACGAAAGAGGGAGAGCGCTCGCTCGCGGGAACCGTGTTCCACGACGACGAGCCGCGCATCGTCGCCATCGATGGCGTCCGGCTGGAGACGGCGTTCGCGCCGCGCATGATCTTCGTGTCCAACGAGGACAGGCCCGGCTTCATGGGGCTCTTCGCCGGTCTCTTGGGCGAGGCGGGCGTCAATATCGCGACCTGCGCTCTCGGTCGCGATCGACCCGGCGGCTCGGCGCGGGCTCTCGTCGGCGTCGATGAGCCGGCGCCGGAACGAGCAATGGCGCGGATCGCCGCGCTTCCCGGCGTGCGCTTCGCCGCCGCGCTCGAATTCTGATCGGAGCCAAGGCTCTCTCCGGCGCGCATCAGAGCATGAGTGCACAAAGAGCGAGCCTGAAGGCTCGCAGTCCAGATGCGGCCAGGGACCGCGAGCCTTCAGGCTCGCTCTCGAAACAGATCACTGGTGGGGTGGGTATATGGTCCGATCGCCGCATTCACTGCGCGCCTCGAAGGCTCGCTCGGCGGGCGTCGGATTCCTCCTCGCTCCGCCCCATTGTCGCGACAACGAGGCGGAGGAGGCGGATCGAGTGTCGACTTTTACAAGTCGGCGATCAACGCCAAGCCGTGGGCTTCAGCAAGGAAGCCGCAGTCGGATAGGCGAAGGATCGTCGTTACTGAATCATCTTCACGGTGCGGCCGACGCCCGGATCGGTGCCATTGCCCGTTCCGTTGGTGCCCGCCGGAGAAATCCAGTCCGGAACCTTCGTCAGCATGATGATGACGAAGGCGACAATTCCGACCATCCACAGAACGGTCTTGCCGATTTCCGAGCTGCTGTGTCCGATGGTTGACATGTGACGATCCTCCGAATTTTGGTGTGTTATTTGTTGTTACTCGATGCGCCGCATCGGCGTGAAGCCTACACCAACTCTTCGGCCGATACAATGTGGCATGAGCGCGCGCGACGAGATTTCGCAGAGCCGCCTCAGACGCGAGCGAGGGCGCGCGCGATCGCTCCCGAGACGCGGATGGCGCGGCTCGGTTGGGCTTGCGTCATGGTAGCGCGCTCAGTCGCGGTGGGCGAGGTAGAATTCGAGCATGGCGACGGCCGCCCGACGATCGGCGTCGGCGGCGCGGGACAGAGCGGCGGCGTGCAGATCGACGATCCATTGATCGGTGGGCCGGTCGCCGGCGGCCTCGCGCGCCAGCGTCAGATACATGAGGCCGCGCGCCCGCTGCGGCGGGCCGCCGGCCTCGCCGTTGAACAAGAGATGGCCGAGCAGCGCCTGCGACGGGGCGTGGCCCTTGCGGGCGGAGAGATCGAGCCAGTTCGCGGCCTGGCGCGCATCCTTGGCGACGCCATTGCCGTCGAGATACATGCGCGCGAGATTATATTGCGCATCGGCGTTGCCGAAATAGGTGGCGGCGTAGCGGAAGAGATCGAAGGCGTGGCCGACGTCGGGCGCGATCTGCGCCGCGGCGATGCCCTCGAGATAATAGACGCCGACGGCGACGAAGGCGCCGGCCGCCATCAGCCGCTCGCGCGGGCTCGGCTCGTCCTCGGCGAAATGCTCCACGAGCTTGGAGAAATAGGAATAGGCCTTGGCGTCGTCGCGCACGACGCCGTCGCCGTCCGCATACATGCGGCCGAGCTTCCATTGCGCGAGCGATTCTCCGCCGTCGGCGGCGTAGCGCAACGCCTCCAGCGACTTCTTCGTGTTGCCGGCGTGATAATTCTCGAGGCCGATGCGCAGCGCCGCGCGCGGATCCTTGAACATCGGCAGCGGCGCGGCGACCGCGGCGACATTGCGCGGCTCCGACGCGTCGAAGGCGAGCGCGCGCGAGCCGATGAGAAAGAGGCAGGCGAGGGAGCAGCCGAACGCGGCTCCCCGCATCCCGCGACGCCCGCCGGGCCGCGCCGTCGACGCAATCCGATGAAGAAACGCCATCATATCCGGCTTCGACTTTCTGACACGGCAGCCGCCCGCAGACGACGCACTCGAACGCATTTTCAGGGCGTCGCCTCCCAAAGGATGCGACGGCCATCGAAACGAGCGCGCCTGTCCTCCGATGCGTCGAGCGCTCCGGAAGTCGTCTACGCGTCCTCGATGACCTTGTGACGGCGCCGAGATTAGCGCAGCGTTTATGGCTGAAAAGGGGCGTCGCGCCGTTATCGCCGCGCGCGAAAACTTATCTCGGCGAGTGTTGCAACAAGGTCACAAATTTCGTGGCGGCGCCGGATGTTTTCGTCCGGATTGCTGCGCGCGCGGCTAAGCGCTGCGCCTTCCGGCGCCGGCCGCGTTCGGCCGACGGCTCTACGGCGCGCGGCGCGCTCGAGCTGCTGGCGCTGACGACGCGGTCGACCTATATTTCGCACCCGAGTCGGCGCAGGCGCCCGCCGGCCCGCCGCCATTCGCCGAGCGTCCGACGGAGCCGAACAGTCGATGCAGTCCGCCGCCACTCCCCACCTCGACGGAGCATTCGCCGCGACCAGAGGCGACATGCGCCGATCCGTGAGCGTGCCGCGCGACACCGCCGGACTGCGCCGGCTGTTCATTTTCTTCGGCCCCGGCTATCTCGTCGCCACCGGCTATATGGATCCGGGCAATTGGGCGACGGCGCTCGCCGGCGGCTCGAAATTCGGAACGTCGCTGCTGTTCGTCGCCGTGCTGTCGAGCCTGATGGCGATCGTGCTGCAATCGCTGACGGCGCGGCTCGGCCTCGGCGCCGGGCTCGATCTCGCCTCCGCCTGCCGCGCGCGCTTTCCGCGCCACGCCAATTTCGCGCTGTGGCTGCTCGCCGAGGCGGGCATTCTCGCCACCGACCTCGCCGAGGTGATCGGCACGGCGATCGGCCTGCAATTGCTGTTCGGCCTGCCGCTCGCCGCCGGCGTTGTGGTGACGCTGCTCGACACCTTCCTCGTGCTCGCCTTCGAGCGCGCCGGTTTTCGCAAGATCGAGCTGTTCGTCGTGGCGATGCTCGGCGTCATCGCCCTCTCCTTCGGCGCGCAGCTGGCGCTCGCCGAGCCCAGCCTGGCGGCGATCGCGGAAGGGCTCGTCCCGAGCCGAGCCTTCTTCGAAAATCCGGAGATGCTCTATATCGGCCTCGGCATTCTCGGCGCGACGGTGATGCCGCATAATCTCTTTCTGCACTCTTATATCGTGCAGACGCGCGCCGTCGGCGCCTCGCTGGACGAGAAGCGCGAGGCGATCGATTTCGCCGTGCTCGACAGCACCCTCGCTCTGATGATCGCGCTCGTCATCAACGGCTCGATCCTGGTGCTGGCGGCGGCAGCCTTCCACGCCACCGGCCATACCGAGGTCGCCGAGCTCGGCGAGGCCTATCGGCTGATCGCGCCGCTGCTCGGCGCGCCGATCGCGGCGAAGCTGTTCGCCGTGGCGCTGATCGCCTGCGGGCTCAACTCCACGGTGACGGCGACCCTCGCCGGCCAGATCGTGATGGAGGGCTTCGTCCATATCCGCATGCGGCCGGCCCTGCGCCGGCTGGTCACCCGGCTCATCGCCATCCTGCCGGCCGTCGCCGTCACGCTCATCGCCGGCGAAGCCGCGACGGCGCGGCTGCTGGTGCTGAGCCAGGTGGTGCTGAGCCTCACCCTTCCTTTCGCGGTCGCGCCGCTCGTCTGGTTCACCGCCTCGCGGCGCATGATGGGCGAGCTGACCGCGCCACGCGCCACCACTGCCGTCGCCGCCGTCATCGCCGTGGCCATCATCGCGCTCAACGGCAAGCTGCTGCTGGACGCGTTCTCGGGGAATTGAGCTTGGCGCCCGCTTCGCATGTCGCGGCGGATGATCCTATGACGAAGGCGATCCGATGACAGTCGCGCAGCTGATCGAAGCTCTCAAAGACATGCCGGCCGAAGCCGTGATCGTGCTCGAAGGCGACGGCGGCTTCGCCCGTCTCGCGCGCATCGATCTCGAGAAGAGCCCGATGGCGGGCCTGCCGGACGAGGTGGTTCTCTCGACGGATGCCGAGGAGTGAGGCCAGTGGCCATTCCCGACATGACCGACGAAGAGATCGACGCTGCTGTCGCCTCCGATCCCGACTGGGCGGAGCTGGAGCCGATCGACTGGACCCGAGCGGAAGTCGTCACGCCGCCCAAGGCGGCCGGCGCTTTCACGACCGGCGGCGTGAATTCAGCCGATTGACGGGGCTGAAACGGACGCTGGGGCGTCATTGCGAGCAACGCGAAGCCAATCCAGAGCGGCGGGCGGGTTCTGGATTGCTTCGCCGCTTCGCTCCTCGCAATGCCGCCCTGTTCCGTCAGAATGGCAGCGGGCCGCTGATCGTCACGCGCACGGCCGGAGGCTCCATGGGCTTGAAGTGCCGGTCCATCACGCCGACCGCGCAGACATTGCTCGACACGAGGCCCGCCTTGCAGAGGCCGTAGAGCTTATCCGTCGGCAGCAGTGAGCCATAACCGTAAGTGATCATGTCCGAGCGGGAATTGGTGATGTTGAAAGCGTCCGCCTGAATGCTGTAGCCATTGTCGAAGCGATAGCCGACACGCAGGTTCAGCGTGCCGGTCGCCGGCGATTTGATCTGACCGTCCTCGGTCAGAGGACGCTCGCCGAGGTAGCGATAGCGCAGCGCCGCGAAGGGGCCCAACGCCTCGCCGACCTCGACTTGACCCATGGCGATGATATTGGGCGCATTGTCGAGGTAATTGCCCGGCGCATTGCCGATCAGAGCCCCATAGCCGGCGGCGCCGGAAGCGACGAGAGCGGCGTAGTTGGCCGCCGTCTCGCTGTCATAGCCGCGATAACGCGCATGCGAGAGCGACACGCTGCCTTCGGCTCGCAACCAGGACGCGGGCGCGTAGTGATTGATGATCTCGATGCCGTAGCGTCGGCTCGGACGACCATAGATCGTGCTGCCAGAATCGCCTTCGAACTGATTTTCCGAATCATTGTCCAGCCACCAGAGAGCGACCGAGGTTTCGAGTCCGTCGACGAATCGCGAGGTCTTCGCGCCGACCTCGGCGCCGCGCTGCTTGACGAGCAGAGGGATGGGCGACGCCGCCGACCCGTCCGAAGGAGCGAGATGCGTGACGGTGCCGCGCGCGTCGGTCGAATGGTAGCCTTCGCCGAAGTTGAGGTAGAACTCCGTCCGCTCGAACGGCCCGAGGACGAGGCCGAATTTGGGGCTGCCCATGGTCCCGCTCGAGGAGCCGCTGTTCGCGGGCCCCGTCAAGATCGGATTGCCGAACTCGTCCTTGGGCGCGGAGAGCGCATCTTGGAGGCTGCCGACGCTGGCGGCGAAATAGTCGAAGCGCACGCCGCCGGTGGCGCGCAGCCAGGGAGCGAAATGGACGGTCGTATCGGTCCACAGGCTGACATTGCCCTCCGCGACCTGATTATTGGAGACCGTGTCGTAGGGCGTGCGATGGTAGGTGTCCTGGAGGCCGAGACGAATATTGTCGTAGCGGCTCTGCAGGCCGATGCGCGATTCGACCGGCAGGCCGGCGAGCTCGTATTTATAGGCGTGCTGGGCGTTGACGCCGAGCACGGTGCGCCGGTCGAATTGGCGGAACTGGTCGCCGAGATCGGGGTTGGACAGGAAATAGGTGAAATTATTATAAAGATCGAGCGTCGAGCGGATGGCGTAGGCTTCGACGCGCGAGGAATGGGCGCCGTCGACCTGACTCCAGCGCGCCGACAGGCTGAAGCGGCTCGCGTCGCCGCCGTCGGTGCGATCGACATTGCCCCAGAGGGGAAGCTGGCCGCTATAGACGGCGCGCTCGGGAATCTGATCGGTCGAATACCAGCGATTGGCGTAGGCCATGCCGGTGATCGACACGCCGTCCTCCTGCGTGCCGTGCGACCAACGCATCACGCCGTTGATCTTGCGCGTCTCATCGGGCCGCGTCCAGGGGCCGTCATAGACGCTCGATTCGATCGCCGTCAGCAGGCTGCCGCCATGAACGTCATAGGATTTGATCCCGAGCAGCCGGCCATAGGCGAAGCTGCCGCCCGTCGCCCGGAACAAGCCGGAATCGAGCTTGTCGATATATTGCATGTCGACGGCGCCGGCCGAGGAGAAGTCGCCTTTGTCGGCGTAATAAGGGCCCTTGCGCCCGACGACCGAGGAGAGAAGCTCTGGGATCAGGAAATTGGCGTCGGCGTAGCCCTGGCCATGGCCATGGGTGCGCATGTTGATCGGCATTCCGTCCAAGGTGAGCGAGAAATCGGTGCCGTGATCGAGCTGGAAGCCGCGCAGAAAATATTGATTGGCCTTGCCCTCGCCGCTGTGCTGCGTGACCGAGAGGCCGGGCACGATCTCGAGCGCCTCGCCCGGGCGGGCGAAAGGAACGGCGTTGACGGCCTGGCCGCTGAAGACGGTCTCGCTGGCGGCCTCGATCCTCACCGGCTGCTTCTGTTCGATTTTCGCGCGCGCCGCGGCGGCGGCCGGCGTCGCCGCCGCGATATCGATATCCGGCAGGGCCTCTTGCGCGACGGCCGAGCCTCCGAGCAGCGCGGCCGTCATGGCCAGCGCCGAAATGCCTGAACGAAGCCCAACGCTCATTGCGTCCCCCCGACGTATGATTTTTTTATATTTTCATCATACGATCGGGCGTGACGTCAAGGCCACGTAAGAAATAGCCGCAGTTGTTGCATATCGGCAACAGCGATCCGGGTCAGTCGTGGCTGTGGCCGTGGCTGTGAACCTGCGCGCCATGGCCCGCCGCGGGAGCATGCGCCTCGGCCGGAGCGACGACCAGCTGGCCGTAGCGCACGCCGCGCTCGCCGATCACATGGCTGGCGAAATGCTCGACCTCGGATTTGGCGCCGCGCAGCAGCGACACCTCGAGGCAGGTTTCGGCGTCGACATGCACATGCAGCGTGGCGATGGAGAGGTCGGCGTGGCTGTGATGATCGCTCGTCAGCCGTTTCGACAATTGCCGCGTGTCATGGTCGTAGAGATAGACGAGCGCGCCGATGCAGGGGCGGTCGCCGTCCTCGGACCGGGGCCGCTCGAGCAGTCCGGCGCGCACGAGGTCGCGCACGGCCTCCGAGCGGTTCTGATGTCCACTGGCCTCCATGTAGCGATCGAGGCACGCCATCAGATCGTCGTCTATGGTCAGGGTGACCCGTTGCACGGCCGCGCTCCATTTGCATTATGCCTTTGTTCTAGCTGAGTGACAATGCGGCGGCAATCACGCTTTTGACGGCAGGAGCCAGCGCCGGGGGAAAGCTCTGGCCCCCTTGGAAAATGCGATCTTGGACTCTTGCGGATAATCTAGGCCGTGACTAGGTTGATTGCGCCGCGCGCCGAAGCGAAGTCGAATGCAGGCGCGCCGGGGCGAGCGGCGCGAAGTGTCGATCGACGCATGTCGCCGCGTCGTCACGCGCTCACCATATCTTCGAGCGGCTCCCGTTACGGCGCGGGATCAACGGGAACGCGGGTTCGATGCAACCATATGAAAAGCTCCTGCTGGAGAATAAAGCGTGGGCGCAAGAAAAAAAGCTGAAGGAGCCAGATTACTTCGAGCGGCTCGCAGCGGATCAGAGACCTGAGTTTCTCTGGATCGGCTGCTCCGACAGCCGCGTTCCCGCCGACATCATCATCAACGCCGAGCCCGGCGTGATCTTCGCGCATCGCAATATCGCCAATCAGGTGATCGCCACCGATTTCAACTGCCTCAGCGTCATCCAATACGCCGTCGATGTGCTGAAGGTCGGCCATGTCATCGTCTGCGGACATTACAATTGCGGCGGCGTGCGCGCCGCGCTCGAACGGCAGAAGCCCGAGCTCACCCTCGTCAACAAATGGCTGATGCACATCAAGGACGTGTATCGGCTGCATCGCGAGGAGATCGAATCCCAGCCGACCGAGAAGCAAAAGGCCGACCGGCTGGTCGAGCTGAACGTCATCGAGCAGGTCCGCAACCTTTCTCACATGTCCATCATCCAGAACGCCTGGAAGCATGATCAGCGCCCGACGCTGCATGGCTGGGTCTATGCGCTGCACGACGGCGTCCTCAAGCAGCTGATCGTTTTGCCGCCCGGCAGCGAGATCGACGTCATCTATCAGCAGGACGACGCGCAGACGTGACCTGATCGCGCCAGCTGATCGACTTTTAGGAGAGACGCGCGTGCTGCAGAAACATTTCGGCTATTATCTCCGCTACCTCGACCATGACATTCCCGCCGGCCTCGTCGTGTTTCTGGTCGCCGTGCCGCTCTGCCTGGGCATTGCTCTCGCCTCCGGCGCCCCGCCCATGGCGGGCGTCGTCTCGGGAATTGTCGGAGGGGTCGTCGTCTCGATCCTGAGCGGTTCTCAGCTCGCCGTCTCCGGGCCGGCGGCGGGTCTCACGGTCATCGTCGCGGCGGCGATCGAGAAGCTCGGCGGGCTCGAGCAACTGCTCGTCGCCGTGGTGCTGGCGGGCGTGCTTCAGCTCGCCATGGGCTATCTGAAGGCCGGCGTCATCGGCGCCTTCTTCCCCTCGGCGGTCATCAAGGGCATGCTGGCGGCCATCGGCCTCATCCTCATCATGAAGCAGCTGCCGCACGCCGTCGGCTATGACGCGGAGGCCGAGAGCGATCTCTCCTTCGTGGAGACCGACAGCAGCATGTCGCTGCAGAGCATCATGGACGCGCTCGGCGCCGTTTCCCCCGGCGCCGTCCTCGTCAGCCTGGGCTCGCTCGCGATCATGATCTTGTGGGAGTCGCAGATCGTCAAGAGCCGCAAGCGCCTCGCGCTGCTGCCCGGCCCGCTCGTGGCCGTGACCTTCGGCGTCGCCTATAATTTCATCGCCTCGCATCTGACGCCGTCGCTGGCGATCGCCTCTCAGCATATCGTGAATCTGCCGGCGATCTTCGGACCGATCGAGTTCGGACGAAAGCTCACCTTTCCCGATTTCGGCGCGCTCGCCAATCCGTCGACCTATGTGACGGCAGCCACTCTGGCGCTGATCGCCAGCCTCGAGACGCTGCTCAGCCTAGAAGCGATCGACAAGCTCGATCCGCTGAAGCGCACGGCGTCGACCAATCAGGAGCTGAAGGCGCAGGGCGTCGGCAATATCGTCAGCGGAATGCTGGGCGGCCTCCCGATGACCGCCGTCATCGTCCGCGCTTCGGCCAATATCGACGCCGGCGCCCACACCAAGGTGTCGAGCTTCGTGCATGGCGTTCTGCTGCTCATGAGCGCGATGTTCCTGGCCTCCGTGCTCAATCTCATCCCGCTCGCCTGCCTCGCCTCCATCTTGCTCTTGACCGGCTATAAGCTGGCCAAGCCCACTCTGTTCAAGAGCGTCTATGAGAAAGGCTTCGATCAGTTCGCGCCCTTCGTCGTCACCGTGGTGGCGATCCTGGCTACCGATCTGCTGCTCGGCATGGCGATCGGCATGGCGGTCGGCCTGTTCTTCGTGCTGCGCGCCAATTATCATGAGGCCATCACCCTCACGCGCGACGGCAATAATTATCTGCTGCGACTGCAGAAGGATGTATCCTTTCTCAATAAGGCGCTGCTGCGCGGCTATCTCGCGCGCGTCGAGGAAAATGGCTATCTGATCGTCGACGGCGCCAAAGCGTCCTTCATCGATCAGGATATTCTGGAAACGCTGCAGGACTTCATCAAGGCCGCGGCCGATTCGGGAATCACCGTCGAGCTGAAGAATGTACGTGGCTTGTCGCTCAATGGCGGCGGAACGGCGGCGCAAGCGTCGTCGCACGGGAGCGGCGACGAGAGCTTTTCCATCTCGCATTGAGCCCGCGAAGGTCGACGGACTTCGCAAGAATGAGCCGTGAGGCGGCGGCCCGCCGCCTCGCCGGAAAAGATCAGGCGCTGTTGCGCCAGCTTCGATATTTCTCGAACAACTCCCGGGCCACCGACAAGCCGCTGGAGATCGCCTCCCGGCTGGCTTTGGGTCGCATGTCCTCCATGACCTCGGCTGCGTCGATGAGCGCCTCGGTCTCGAGGTCCCGCAACCGGCTCTCGTCCAGCGGAATTCCCGCCAATGCGACGACGACGATCAATCTGTAGGCGCTGTACAGGGCGAAGCTGGCCGTCGTTTGCGTGATGTCTTCTTCAATGGGCTCTTTGGCGCTCATGGGCAGCCTCCTTCCGTGGGCGGGACAATAGACCCAAATGCGCCATTTCGCGACTGCGAGACGCCGACTTTCATAATCGGCCGAGCCTCCGACAAGAATCGATGCTCCTTCGACAGGAGCGAACGCCGATTTTGCCCCGCCGAACCGGCAGCGCCACCAACGAGAAAGACCGGAAATGGGGAGCGGCGGAGAGCCGCCCCCGGCCTTACATGACCTGGCGCAGCAGGAAGTAGAGCGACGCCGACAGCGTGATCGCGGCCGGCAGCGTCAGCACCCAGGCCATCAGCAGCTTCTGGATCGTCGCCATCTGCACGCCGGCCCCATTGGCCGCCATGGTTCCGGCGACGCCGGAGGACAGCACATGGGTGGTCGACACCGGCATTCCGTACATGTCGGCGGCGGCGATCGTGCCCATGGCGACGAGCTCGGCCGAAGCGCCCTGACCATAGGTGAGATGCTGCTTGCCGATCTTCTCGCCGACGGTGACGACGATGCGCCTCCAGCCGATCATGGTGCCGAGGCCGAGCGCGATGGCGACGGCGATCTTCACCCACAGCGGAATGAACTTCGTCGCCTGATCGATCTGATCCTTATACTCCTTCAGCACTTTCTTGTCGGCGTCGGAGAGTTCCGCCGCCTTGTCCTTGGCGAGGAAGCGCAGCGCCTCGGAGGCGAGGTAGATGTCGTTGCGGGTGTTGCCGACGGCGGCGAAGGGAATCTTCGAGATCGAGCCATAGGTCTCGATCTGATTCGCGATGTCGCGGATCAGCACGGCGAGCGACGGATAGGTTCCTTCGTTCAACTGATGCTGCGCGACATAATTGGTCACCGCCGGGCGCGGATCGCCGAGCACATTATAACCAGCCGCCTTCGTCTCGACGACCTCGGAGGCCTCGTGCGACGCCTTGGAGAAGGCCGCCATATGACTCGGCGGCAGCGCGCGGTTGAGGGCGTAGGAAGTGGGCACCGTGCCGATCAGGATCAGCATGATGAGGCCCATGCCCTTCTGACCATCGTTGGAGCCATGAGCGAAGGAGACGCCGGTGCAGGTGAGCACCAGCAGACCGCGAATCCACCAGGGCGGCGCCGCCTGACCCTTGGGCTCCTGATACAGCTCCGGCTTGCGCACCGTAAATTTCAGCGCGAGCAGCAGCAGCGCCGCGGAGACGAAGCCGACCACCGGCGACAGCAGCAGCGCATAGCCGATATCGATGGCCTTGCCCCAATCGACGCCGGAGGTTCCATCGCGGCCGCGCATGAGCGCGTTGGCGATGCCGACGCCGATGATCGAGCCGATCAGCGTGTGCGAGGAGGAGGCCGGCAGGCCGAGCCACCAGGTGCCGAGATTCCACATGATCGCCGCGATGAGCAGAGCGAACACCATGGCGAAGCCCGCCTGCGAGCCGACCTGCAGGATCAGCTCCACCGGCAGCAGCGACACGATGCCGAAAGCGACCGCGCCGGTCGAGAACAGCACGCCGAGGAAATTGAAGAAGCCCGACCAGACGACGGCGACCGGCGCCGGCATGGAGTGGGTGTAGATCACGGTCGCCACCGCATTGGCGGTGTCGTGGAAGCCGTTCACGAACTCGAAGCCGAGCGCGATGAAGAGCGCGACGCCGAGCAGCACGAAAGGCAGAAAGGTCGTCACCGGCGCGCCGGATTCGAGAAGGTCCTGATAAATGCTCCAGGCGGTGAAGGCGAGGCCGAGCGCGATCACCGCGAGGAAGACGAGAAGCGCGCGAATATCGAGCGGATGATCCAGCTTCGGCTTGGGATCATGCCCCTCGCGATCTTCGGCGAGATCGACGCTGCTTGCCAGGGAGGTCATGGAGAAACTCCTGAGAACGAAGAACACGCTCACAAACCAGCGACAGGCGACACGCGCGTGACATCGGGGCGAACGTCCCGTTTATGAAAATCATTTCATTTGACGACATGAGCGAAGCGGCGGACCATCGCTTCGCACAAGGTTTGAAAAGAAATCGCCCGCGCGGCGAGAACGAGAACAGGAGGACTCCATGTCCGACGCCTATATCCTCGAGCTCGGAGTGGAGCCGGTCGGATTGGTGACGCGCGAGGACGACGGCTATCGCTTCTATGCGGCCAAGCGATCCTTTCGCGCGCTCGAGGGGCGGGTGTTCGACAGCGCCGAGAACGCGCGCGACGCCGCGGTCGACCTCTTCGGCGAGGACGCGCCGGCCTCGGCGCTCACCTCGCTCGCCGTCGCAGCGCATATGTGACGTCGGGCGACGATGGCGACGCGAGGCGTTTCGCCCGAGAGCTCGACCCCATTATGACAGCAGACGCACGCGAGCGCCTCTCGCTTCCAGCAGCTCGGTCGCTTTCTTGTCGAAGGAGAGAAAGACCTCGCCACCGAGGCGGCGTCCTTCATGGGCGATCACTCCATCGGCGAAATCGCCGCCGGCTTCGAGAACAGCGAGACCCATCTCCACCGCAGGTCGATTCATCGCGACATTCGCCGTGTTCATGAGACGGCGGATGGCTTCGCAGATATCGGAGGACGGGACCCTGTAGCCCCTCGCCAGAACCCAGACGAGTTCGCACAGAGTGGGCGACGTCAGAGCGATGACATCGGCGCCGGCCAGCGCATCTTTGGCGTGCTTGCTTTGTTTCGCGTCATCACCCGTGATCGCGCGGATGAGCACATTGGTGTCCGCCGTCGCCTTCATCTCTTGCCGGCCCAGCCTTGCTCGATGATCTCGTTCATCTCTTCGATGGATAGCGATGGTCCGTTCTCGCGTTTCAGGAAATCGAAGATGTCCGAAATTCTGCCGGTCGGCCGGATCGCTCGCACTTCGATCCGACCATCGGGAAGCTTGTCCACGAGGATCTTCTCGCCAGGCTCTACACCCAAATGCTCGAGCAGCTCCTTGCGCAAAGTGACCTGCCCTTTGCTCGTGACCGTGAGCGTCGTCATAGCGCGCCTCTCTGGTTTTCAAGACAAGCAAGGTAAGGCAGTATTACCTTACCATCAAGGCCAAAAAACCGCGCCCGACGCGACGCCGTCGGCGCGAGCAGGATGCCGAATCGCGGGCGTCGACAAATGGCGCGCTCCGAGAAAATAAACGTTTTGCAGGCTTTAGCAGCGCCGAGGGCGCGCATTGCCCTGCGCGAGAGCTGGCCTAGATGAGCCGAGCGCCTCGGAATTCACGCAGAGTTCGGGGAATCCTCGGATGTAGGAGAGTTGTCGATGAAGCAGAAGCTCTCTCTGGTCGCAGCATTGGCCGCGGCCCTGGCTTTCCCGGTCGGGGCTTATGGCTGGGGCGATGGCTACGGCGGGACCGGCACGGTTCCGGCGCCGGGCAAGAACGTCCCCGGCTCTTCGAAAGCCGGTGGCGGCGCATGGCCCGGATCGGGCAAGACCGAAAAGACCGGCACGCAAGGATCGAACGACCAGGGCGGAAAGTCTGGCGGGAATTGGCCGGGCAAGCAGAGCGGGCAGTCCGGCGGGGGCTGGCCGGGCAAGCAGGCCGGGTCCGGCGGGAAATGGCCCGGAGGCGGCCCGTCATATGGTGGCGGTCGCGGTCCGCGCGGCCCCATCTACGGCAGCGCCGGCCGCTGGGAGCACCGCAGCGGCTACGGCGGTTACAGGCCGGGCCGCGGTCGCTGGGAGCACCGCAGTGGTTACGGCTACCCCTATAACCGCGGACGCGTCTATCCCCGGCGCCACGACGGGCGGTACTGGCGCTGAGCTTCGTGGACAATCGCCATGGGTCGCGTCGCAATGACCTCGACCCATGACCGAGCAGAGCGGCCGGAGCATCGCTTCGGCCGCGCCGAAAAAAGCAGCGTCGTCGCGCTTCTACCCCCCGACGCCGAAGGCCGCCAGCGCCGCCATGTTCACGATCTCGGCGTCGGTGGCGCCGAGCTGGACGATCTGAATCGCCTTGTCGAGCCCGACCACCAGCGGCCCGAGCACCGTGGCGCCGCCCAGCTCCTGCACCATCTTCGTCGAGATCGCCGCCGAATGGAACGCCGGCATCACCAGCACATTAGCCGTGTCGGAGAGGCGCGCGAAAGGATAGGCGGCCATCGCTTGCCGATTGAGCGCGATGTCCGCTCCCATCTCGCCCTCATATTCGAAATCGACGCGGCGCGAATCGAGCACGCGCACGGCTTCATGCACGCGCGCGGTGCGCTCGCCCGGCGGATAGCCGAAGGTCGAGAAGGCGAGAAGAGCGACGCGCGGCTCGAGGCCGATGCGCCGCGCCAGCCCCGCCGCCTCGATAGCAATGTCAGCGAGCTCGCCCGCCTCCGGCATTTCGGTGATCGCCGTGTCGGCGACGACGACGATGCGGCCGCGCGCCAGCACCAGCGACGCGCCGATCAGCCGATGTCCCGGCTTCTGATCGACGACATGGCGCACATCCTCGAGCGCGGTGGAGAAATTGCGCGTGACGCCGGTCACCATCGCGTCGGCGTCGCCCTGCGCCACCATCGCCGCGGCGAAATGATTGCGGTCGTTGTTGATGAGCCTTTGGCAGTCGCGGAACAGGAATCCCTTGCGCTGCAGGCGCTCGAACAGAAATTGCGCATAGACGCCATTGCGCGAGGAAAGCCGCGCGTTATGCACCTCGATCATCTCGCCGAGCTCGAGACCGGCGCTCCGCGCCGTCTGCGCCACCCTCTCCTCGCGGCCGACCAGTATCGCGCGGCCGAGCCCCTGCGCGACGAAGGAGAGCGCGGCGCGAATGACCTGCTCCTCCTCGCCCTCGGCGAAGACGACGCGCTTGGGATCGCGCCGCACGCGATCGTAGATCGTATGCATCAGCGCGGCGACCGGATCGCGCCGCGCCGTCAGCTCGGCGCGATAAGCGTTCATGTCGACGATCGGCCGTTGCGCCACGCCCGAGTCCATCGCCGCGCGCGCCACCGCCGGCGGCACGACCGAGACGAGACGCGGATCGAAAGGCGCGGGGATGAGATAATCGCGGCCGAAACGCGGCCGCGCGCCCTGATAGGCGTTGGCGACCTCGTCCGGCACATCCTCGCGCGCGAGCTCGGCGAGCGCATGGACCGCGGCGATCTTCATCTCCATGTTGATCGTCTTGGCGCGCACGTCGAGCGCGCCGCGGAAGATGTAAGGGAAGCCCAGGACATTATTGATCTGATTCGAATAGTCGGAGCGCCCGGTGGCGACGATGGCGTCGGGCCGCGCGGCGAGCGCGTCCTCCGGCGTGATCTCCGGATCGGGATTGGCCAAGGCGAAGACGATCGGATTCGCCGCCATCGTCGTCATCATGTCCGGCGTCAGCGCGCCTTTCACCGACAGGCCGAAGAAAATGTCGGCGCCCTCCAGCGCCTCGGCGAGCGTGCGCGCGCTCGTGTCGACCGCATGCGCGCTCTTCCATTGATTCATGCCTTCGACGCGGCCGCGATAGACGACGCCCTTGGTGTCGCAGAGCACGACATTCTGCGGCGCGAAGCCCAGCGCCTTGACGAGATCGAGGCAGGCGATGCCCGCGGCGCCGGCGCCGTTGCAGACGAGCTTCGTATCGGCGATGTCGCGGCCGGTGAGATGCAGCGCGTTGATGAGGCCGGCGGCGGAGATGATCGCGGTGCCGTGCTGGTCGTCGTGGAAGACCGGAATGTCCATCAATTCGCGCAGGCGCTCCTCGATGATGAAGCACTCCGGCGCCTTGATGTCCTCGAGGTTTATGCCGCCGAAGGAGGGGCCGAGATAGCGCACCGCGGCGATGAACTGCTCGACATCCTGCGCGTCGATCTCGAGATCGATCGAATCGATATCGGCGAAGCGCTTGAACAAAGTCGCCTTGCCCTCCATCACGGGCTTCGCCGCGAGCGCGCCGAGATTGCCGAGGCCGAGAATCGCCGTGCCATTGGTGATGACGGCGACGAGATTGCCCTTGGCGGTATAGTCATAGGCGAGCGACGGGTTCTCGGCGATCGCCAGCACCGGCGCGGCGACGCCGGGCGAATAGGCGAGCGAGAGATCGCGCTGCGTCGACATCGGCTTGGTCGGGACGACGGCGATCTTTCCAGGCCGGCCGCGCGAATGATAGAGCAGCGCCTCCTTGTCGGTGAAGGTCGGACGGTCCATGCGCGGCTTCTCCGCCATTCTCTCCCCTTTCCGCATCATCTCATCGCCCGCACTCGGCCACAGCTTTGCGACGAGAATATGCCGAAGCTTCCGGCGTCCTCGGCGTGACGCGCCGGCAAATCATGCTATGAGGGCGAATCTCGCGTGAAGAAACCTCGAGAAGGCCATGTCCGATTCCGCCACAGACGCATTCTTCTCCGCTTGGCGCACCTACCGCAAGATCGTGGACGCCAATTACATGTATCACCGCGAGATCGGCGCGCGCATCGAGGAGACGCTGCGCGCCGCCTTCGGCGATAGCGGTTTCTCGGTGCTCGATCTCGGCTGCGGCGACGCCTCGACCTTCGCGCCGCGGCTCGCGCGCCTTGCGCCCTCGCGCTATGTCGGCGTCGATCTCTCCGAGACCGCGCTCGGCCTCGCCGCGGAGAATGCGAAAGCGCTTCCCTGCCCCGCCGAGCTGCGCCGCGAGGATTTGCTGACAGCGCTCGCCGAAGGCGACGAGCGCTTCGACCTCATCCACACGAGCTTCGCGCTGCATCATCTGCCGACCGAGCGTAAGGCCGAGTTCTTCCGCCTCGCCGCCGCCCGGCTCACCCCGCGCGGCCTGCTGCTGCTCACCGATGTGATGCGCGAGGAGGACGAAACGCTGCCCATTTATTTCGGTCGCTACACGTCTTGGTTGCGCAGCGATTGGGGCCTGCTGACCGAGGAGGAGCGCGAGGCGACCTGCGCGCATCTGACCGCCAACGACCTGCCCGAGACCTTTGCGACGCTCGCGTCTCAGGCGCAGGCGGCGGGCCTCGCGGCCGAGCCGGTCGCGGCCTTCACCTGGCACAAATTGGCGAGGTTCAGTCGGCGCGCCTGAAAGAAAGGACAGAGCGCAACTTTAGTGTTATCCAAATGTTCTCGATCTGAGACGGGCCACCCGAGTTCGGGTAAATGTCGGATCATCGGAATGCGCGCCGACCATGAAATTTGCTGGATTTTGGAAGGGCGCTCCCCCGACGAAATTCCTATGGCGCGCCTAGCCGAATATATGCGGCTCCTCGCCATCCTGTTCGGCGAGTTCGAATCCGTTCATTTCGATCGAGTCGAGAAAGCCTGCACGAAGATCGTGGCGAAGCTGCCGCTCGGCGGCGCGTCTCACAAGGTCCAGGCCCGTATCTATGCCGTGCGCGATCGTCGTGCGCCCCCGGACGCGATGCACGCCGCCCGTCGCATCAACGAAATGGTCGGCGAAGACAAAGGCGTCGCCCGAATAAGCTTTGGCGCAACGTCTATTTTGCGATTCCCTGGAAGGGGCGGCGTGACGGAAGCCGCCTTCGGCTTCGTCGATCAGGCGACCGTCACGGGCAAGCTCTATGCTCTTTCCGAAGAGCCTTCCGGCGGAATCAGAGCGCGTATTCGACCGAGAGGCGGAAGCAGCTACGTAGCCTGCACCGCCGATCGTATCCTCGGCGCGACATTGCGGGGCTTTTTCTTGGAGACGGTTCGGGTCCAAGGCCGTGGCGCGTGGCGACGCGCCACGAGCGGCGAGTGGTCTTGCCAATCTCTCCACATTCAAAGCGTCAGTCCGGTCAAGGACGTTTCTTTGCGCGACGCCATCGACGCCTTGAGGAGCATAGAGGTCGACTGGCCGGACGATCCTCTGACGGAGTGGACGCGGCTCGACGAGCGGGACGGCGCCGCTTGATCGCAGCAATAGACAATACATTTCTCACGCTGCTGCTCAATCCGGCGGCGATCGCAAGGCCGAACCCGGCGACCGGCCAGCCGATTCCCTATTGCAGACACAGAATCGAAGCACTGATCGACGACCTCTCACGCACGAACGGAACGCTCCTCATTCCCACGCCCGCCCTCGCGGAGGCGCTGTGCATAAGCGCTTCGGTCGAGGCCTATTTCAGCGCGCTGTTGGAGTTTGCATGCATAGAGCTCGCGCCATTCGACGGTCCGGCCGCGTTCGAATTAGGAAGGATCATTCGCAGCGCAAAGCTGGCGGGCGACAAGCGATCCGGGCAGACGGGCGACTGGCAGCATGTGAAGATGGACAGAGCGATCGTCGCAATAGCCGTCTCTCGGTCGGCTACGATCTTCTATTCCGATGACAGCCGGCAAGTCGCATTCGCGAAGCTGGCGGGGTTGCAGGTGAAATCGACCTGGAACCTGGACCTGCCGCTCGAATTCGCGCAATCGCACCTCAGTGAACGCTCTGAAGCGCCCTGGCCTTCGCAAAAAAAGCCTCCGAAGCAAGGCGACACGAAGTAGTTGCCATCACATGGTCAGCAATCCGGGGACGTAGGCCACTATCCGAAAAAAGAACGGCTCGGCAAAAAAGCCGAGCCGTTTGGATGAAAATCAAGCGGCTGCTCTTCCGACTGAGCTACACCCCCATAAATGGTGGAGGCGGCGGGGCTCGAACCCGCGACCTGCCGATTGACTATCGATGAAGTGCGTCAGAAGCGATGCCGCAAGGTCGAAAGCGCCAGTAAATCAGAAGCAGCGCCCCAGCCGCGCCTGCTGCGCGCCGTCGAGGCGCAGGCCGAGCTTCGACCTTCGCCACAGCACATCCTCGGCCGAGCGCGCCCATTCCTCGGCGCGAAGAAAAGCGAGCTCCGCCTCGGTGAGGCCGCAGCCGTGATCTTCGCCGAGATCGTCCATTGATCGCGCCTGTTCCAGGAAACGCCAGAGCCGCGTCCCATAGGCGCCGGCGAGGCGGCGCGCCAGCGACGGCGGCAGAAACGGCTTGGCGCGCGTCACCTCGGCGAGAAAAGCGTCGAAGCCGCCGGGGCCGAGATCGCCGCCGGGAAGCGTCGCCTGCGCCGTCCAGGCGGGGCCGAGCCGCGGAAAGAAGGGCGCGAGCGTCTCCAGCGCATGTTCGGCGAGCCGACGCGCCGTGGTGATCTTGCCGCCGAACACCGACAGCGCCGGCGCGCCCTCCGCCCGCGCGAGATCGAAGGCGTAGTCGCGCGTGACGACCGACGCTTTCAGCGCGCCATCGTCGAAGAGCGGCCTCAGGCCCGAATAGCTCCAGACGACATCCCCGCGGCCGATCTCGACGCGGAAGAAATGACGGATGCTGTCGAGGAGATAATCCGTCTCCTCGGCGTCGATGGCGACCGGCCCCGGCGCGCCCGAGAAGGGAACGTCGGTGGTGCCGATCAACGTGAAATCCGTTTCGAACGGAATCGCGAAGACGATGCGCTTGTCCGGCCGCTGCAGCAGATAGGCGTGATCGCCGGCATAGAGCCGGCGCGTCACGATATGCGAGCCTTTGACCAACCGCACATGCTTCGTGGAACGCAAATCGAGCCGCTGCGTCAGCGTCTCCTGCACCCAGGGACCCGAGGCGTTGACGAGCGCGCGAGCGCCGACGCTCTCGATCCGGCCGTCGGCGCCGGAGATCGAGGCGCGCCAGACGTCGCCGTCGCGGCGCGCGCCGACGAGCTTGGCGCCGATGCGCAGCTCCGCGCCGCGCTCGCGCGCATCGATCGCCTCCAGCACGACGAGGCGCGTATCATCGACCCGGCAGTCATAATAGGAGAAACCGAGACGATAGGCGCCCGCGAGCGGCGCGCCGAACGCCGAGCCAGCCAGAGTGACGGCTCGCGAGCCGGGAATGCGCTTTCGCCGCGCCAGATGATCATAGAGGTAGAGCCCGAGCCGCACCAGCCAGGCCGGGCGCACCGAGGGCTCGTGCGGCAGGATGAATTGCAGCGGTCGGATGATATGCGGCGCGGCGGCGAGCAGCAGCTCGCGCTCGGCCAGCGCCTCATGGACGAGACGGAACTCATATTGCTCGAGATAGCGCAGCCCGCCATGGATCAGCTTGGTCGAGGCCGAGGAGGTCGCGGCGGCGAGATCCGTCTGCTCGACGAGGAGAACGCGAAGGCCGCGCCCAGCGGCGTCGCGGGCGATGGCGCAGCCATTGACCCCGCCTCCGACGATGAGAAGATCGTAGATCATGGCGGCCTCCGGCTTCGGGCCCCGCGCGGGCGCGCCTCAACATAGGCCGATTCGGCCGGCCCGGCGCCGTCTTGCTTTGACAAGCGGAGCGACGCCCTGCATTACAGGCGAAACCCCGATTTTTCGAGCAGGACCCGCCTTCCGCCCATGAGACCTGAACGCTACGAATTCGCCGCGGCCGAGCCCAAATGGCGTGCGCTCTGGGAGGAGCGGCGAGCCTTCGCCTGCGGCGATCCGCAAAAGCCGAAATATTACGTGCTGGAGATGTTTCCCTATCCGTCGGGACGCATCCATGTCGGTCATGTGCGTAATTATTCGATGGGCGACGTCATCGCCCGCTACAAGCGCGCCAAGGGCTTCGACGTGCTGCATCCGATGGGCTGGGACGCCTTCGGCCTGCCGGCCGAGAACGCGGCCCAGCAGAGCGGCTCGCATCCGGCGAAATGGACCTACGCCAATATCGCCTCGATGCGGACTCAACTGAAATCCATGGGCCTCTCGCTCGACTGGTCGCGCGAGATCGCCACTTGCGACCCGGCCTATTACAAGCATCAACAAAAACTATTCCTCGATTTTCTCGCGCACGGGCTCGTCGACCGCAAGCAGTCCAAGGTCAATTGGGACCCCGTCGACATGACCGTGCTCGCCAATGAGCAGGTGGTCGACGGGCGCGGCTGGCGTTCCGGCGCGCTGGTCGAGCAGCGCGAGCTGACCCAATGGTTCCTGCGCATCGGCAAATATGCCGATGACCTCCTCGGGTCCCTGGATACGCTCGAGCGCTGGCCGGAGAAGGTGCGGCTGATGCAGCGCAATTGGATCGGCCGCTCGGAAGGGCTGCTGGTCCGCTTCGCCCTCGCCAATGATCCCGCGGGCGAGATCGAGGTGTTCACCACGCGGCCGGACACTCTGTTCGGCGCCAAATTCGTCGCGCTCGCGCCGGACCATCCGCTCGCACGCAAGGCCGCCGAGAGCGATCCGGCGCTCGCCGCATTCGCCGAAGAATGCCGCCACATCGGCACCTCGGTCGCGGCGATCGAGACCGCCGAGAAGAAGGGCTACGACACCGGCCTAAAGGTCGTTCATCCCTTCGATCCCGCTTGGACGCTGCCGGTCTATGTCGCCAATTTCATTCTGATGGATTACGGCACGGGCGCGATCTTCGGCTGTCCGGCGCATGACCAGCGCGACCTCGACTTCTCGCGCGCCTATGGCCTCGGCGCGACGCCTGTGGTCTGCCCCGAGGGCGTCGATCCGGCGAGCCTCGTCATCGGCGAGACGGCTTTCGACGGCGAGGGCGTTCTCGTCAATTCGCGCTTCCTCGATGGAATGACCGTCGCGCAGGCGAAGGAGGAGGCGGCCAAGCGTCTCGAGACGGCGCAGCTGCACGGCCGTCCGCAGGGCGAGCGCAAGATCAATTACAAGCTGCGCGACTGGGGCGTCTCACGGCAGCGCTATTGGGGCTGTCCGATACCGATCATCCATTGCCCCGATTGCGGCGTCGTGCCCGTGCCGGACGCGGATCTGCCGGTGAAGCTGCCGGAGGATGTGACCTTCGATCGGCCGGGCAATCCGCTCGACCATCATCCGACATGGAAGCATGTCGCCTGTCCGAAGTGCGGCGCGGCGGCGCGGCGCGAGACCGACACGATGGACACTTTCGTGGACTCGTCCTGGTATTACGCGCGCTTTGCCGATCCGCACAACGAGGCGGCGCCGGCCGATCCTGAGCAGCTCGCGCGCTGGCTGCCGGTCGATCAATATATCGGCGGAATCGAGCATGCGATCCTGCATCTTCTCTATTCGCGCTTCTTCTCGCGCGCCATGCGCGACTCGGGACATGGCGGCGTCGCCGAGCCTTTCGCGGGCCTCTTCACGCAAGGCATGGTGGTGCATGAGACCTATCGCGCCGCCTCGGGCAAATGGATCGCGCCGACCGAGCTGCGCTTCGAGGCCAATGACAAGGGCCGCCGCGCCTTTCTGATCGAGACCGGCGAGGAGGTCGAGATCGGCTCGATCGAGAAGATGTCGAAGTCGAAGCGCAACACGGTCGACCCGGACGACATCATCGCGAGCTATGGCGCCGACACCGCGCGCCTGTTCGTGCTCTCCGATTCGCCTCCCGATCGCGATGTGGTGTGGTCGGAAGAGGGCGTGCAGGGCGCCTCGCGCTTCGTGCATCGCGTCTGGCGCCTCGCCGGCGAGCTCGCCAATGTCGCGGCGCCGCTCGGCGCGCGCGCGCCGGCGGAATTCGGCGCCGCGGCGCTCGACATTCGCAAGGCGACGCATCGCGCCATCGCCGCGGTCGGCGACAATATCGAGCGCCTGCGCTTCAACACGGCGATCGCCCGCATTCGTGAATTCGCCAATGAGCTGACATCGGCGCTCGACAAGATCGAGGCGACGCCGGTCGCCGATGATCTCGCCTTCGCTTTCAGAGAAGCTGCCGAGACGCTCGCCCTGCTCATCGCGCCGATGACGCCGCATGTGGCCGAGGAATGCTGGCGCGATCTCGGCCATGCGACGCTCCTCGTCGAGACGCCCTGGCCGGTCGCCGATCCGGCGCTGGTCGCGCTGGAGACGATCGTGCTGCCGGTGCAGGTCAATGGCAAGAAGCGCGCGGAGCTCGTCGTCGCCCATGACGCTCCCGAATCCGTCATCCGCGAGGAGGCGCTGAGCCAAGAGGCCGTGGTCCGCGCCATGGACGGCAAGCCGCTGAAGAAATTCATCCTCGTGCCCAAGAGGATCGTCAATGTCGTCGTCTGACTCAACGGCCTGCCGGCGCCGCGCAGTTCTCTGCGCCGCGCTCGCGCTCTTTCTCTCCGCCTGCAACGAGATTCGGCCGCTCTACGGGCCGATCGGCGCCGGCGCGCCGCTGGCGGCGGAGCTGCAGGCGGTCGATGTCGCGCCCATTCCAGAGCGCGCCGGCCATTATGTGCGCAATGAGCTGATCTTCGCCTTCAACGGCACGGGCTCTGAGGTCGCGCCGCGCTATCGGCTGTTCGTCGAGCTGAAGGAGCGGGTGCAGACGCCGATTCTCGACACCGTCACCGGCCGCGCCACCTCGGCGACCGTCATCATCGACGCCGACTACAAATTGATCTCGATCGCCGACGAGAAAGTCATTACCGAGGGCGTCGCCTTCGGCGTGGCGTCCTATGACCGCTTCAGCAATCGTCTCGCCAATGTCCGCGCCGCGCGCGACAGCGAGATCAGGGACGCCAAGGTGATCGCCGACCAGATCCGCACGCGCGTCGCGACCGTGCTGGCGAAATAGGACCCGCCCTCTCGCACATTTCGGACAGAGGCGCCAGCGCCCGCAGCCTCCTCTCCCCGCTTGCGGAGAGAGGTGAGGTGAGGGGCTGGGCGGTTATGCTCGAAAGCTTCGGACCGAGGCGGCGACGACGCTGAAAATCAACAGCCCCTCACGCCCTCACGCGCACATAGTCTCCCGGCGCGTCGCACAGCGCCTTCAATCCGCCCTCGCCGGGAATGCGCGCAGCGACCTGCTCCGGCGCCTGCGACGTGATCCAGTCGTGCCAGTCGTCCCACCAGGAGCCCTTGCTCTCCTTGGCCGCCTTCACCCAATCCTCATAGGCGCCCATCGGCGGGCCGCCGGTCCAATATTGATATTTGTGCTTGTCGGGCGGATTGACGACGCCGGCGATATGGCCGGCGCCGGCGAGCACATAGCGCACCTCGCCGCCGAAATATTTGGCGCCCGTGAACACCGAGCGCGCCGGCGCGATGTGGTCTTCCTTCGCCGCCAGCTCATAGATCGGGATCTTCACCTTGCGCAGATTGAGCGTCACGCCGTCGATCACCATGCGGCCTTGCGACAGCGCGTTCTCGATGTAGCAATAGCGCAGATAGAAGAGATGATTGGCGCGCGGGATGCGCGTGCAGTCGGAGTTCCAGGTGAGCAGGTCGAAAGCCGCGGGCTCGACGCCCTTCATGTAATTGTTGACGAAATAGGTCCAGAACAATTCGTTCGGCCGCAGCATGTTGAAGGTCGTCGCCATTTTGACGCCTTCGAGATAGCCGGTGCGAGACATGGCCTCGTCGAGCGCGGCGAGCCGCGCCTCGTCGATGAACACCTGCATGTCGCCGGCGTCGGTGAAATCGACCTGCGTCGCCAGAAAGGTCACGCTGTCGATGCGGTCGTCGCCCTTCTCGGCCAGATAGGCGAGGGTCGCGGCGAGCATGGTGCCGCCGACGCAATAGCCCGCGGCGGCGACATGCGGCGCTCCGGTCGCCTTCTGCACCGCGTCGAGCGCGGCCAGCACGCCCTCCTTCATGTAAGCGTCGAAGCCCTTGTCCGCCTGGCTCTCGTCGGGATTGACCCAGGAGACCACGAAGACGGTGAGGCCCTTGCCGGTCGCCCAGCGCACGAAGCTCTTCTCGCGATTGAGATCGAGCACGTAGAATTTATTGATCCAGGGCGGCACGATCAGCAGCGGGCGCTCATAGACCGTCTCCGTCGACGGCGCATATTGGATGAGCTCCATCACCGGCGTGCGGTAGACGACCTTGCCGGGCGTCGACGCCATGTCGACGCCGAGCTCGAACTTGCTCTCGTCGCTCTGGCGCAGCTTCAACATACCGCGCCCGGCGGAGAGATCCTCGGTCAGCATCTTCATGCCGCGCACGAGATTTTCGCCGCGCGCATCGAGCGTCGCACGCAGCAGCTCGGGATTGGTGGCCACGAAATTGGACGGCGACAAAGCGCTGGCGATGAGGCGCGTGTAGAAGGCCGCCTTGGATTTCGTCTGCGGATCGAGCCCGTCGGTGCGCTCGACCGCCTCGCTCGCCCAATGCGTCGTCAGCGCATAGGATTGGCGCAGGCAATCGAAGAAGGGATTGTCGCGCCATTCGGGCGCGGAAAAGCGCTTGTCGCTGGGGTCCGCCGGCACCACTGGCGGCACATCGGCGCCGGAGAAGCGGCGCAGGGTCTGGCTCCAGATCGCGCTGAGGCCGGTCAGGAGATCGGCCTGCGCCGCCACCGCCTGCTCGGGCTTGGCCATCCAGCGCTCGGCGACGGCGCCGAGCGTCTTGGTCGCGTCGGCGACATTACTCGCCAATTCGCTGCGCGTGTCGCCCGGCTCCATGCCGCCCACCGCGGCGGCGAGCGCCTTACGGCCCTGGTCGACGAGCCGGGCCAGATTTTCGGCGATGATCTCGAAATCATGCGCGGTCGATTCGGCCGCGCCGGCTTGATAGTCGCGCGCCGGCTTGCGTTGCGGCGCAGCCGGAATCTCGGGCGGAGCGGCGGGCGTCAGGACGGGCGCAGGCGCCGGCGGCGCCGGCTCCAGCGCCTGCAATTGTCCCATCAGGCTGCGGCGCTGCGCCTCGGTCAATTCGGCGGCGGCGCCGGCGACCAGAGCGGCCGCGGCCTGTAGCTCGAGCCGGCGCTCCTCCGCCGTCGGGGCGGCGGGCGGCGTGGCGATGGCGATCATGGCCTCGCGCGGCGCTTCCGCCGTCGGCTCTCGGACCGGCGGCTCTTGGACCGGCGGCTCTTGGACCGGCGCCCGCGGCTTTGCCCTAACCTTGCCGGTCTTTTTCTTTTGCGCCGGAGCGGCGGCGGCCACGCGTGCGCCGTTCACGCGCGGCGCTTCCAGCAGCGAAACATCCGCATTCTCAGCCGGCGGCGGCTCCTCGACCACGAGTTTGGTCTCCGCCGCATCTCGCAAATGGGGCGGCCGCCGTTTGGCTCCGGCCGTTGAGCGGCGTCCTGCGGTCATGTCCTCGTCCTGTCGCCGCGGCGGCTTTCGCCCGGCCGCCTCTCGTCATCTTCCTTAGAGCATATCCCGCAGAGGTACGGAAAGCCGCTCCGGGCAGGAAATCCGTTCCTTCAATACTTAAGCGCGGCATAGCCGCGAGTGAAGGTCGGGCGCGACGGAAGGTCGGCCGCGAGCGCCGACGCGCGCCGTCTCGCCGCACTTATCAAAACCGCATTGTCGCTCTATGACGAAACGCGCCGCTGGAGCCCGCCCCTATGAGACGAATTTTCGCGCTTGCGCCGATCGCCCTGCTGCTCGCCGCGCCCACGCGCGCCGAGGACGCGTCGTCCTCTGTCGGCGCGACGATCGGCCGCTTCTTCGAGGGCGTCGGGCTGCGCAACGCGCCGCCGCCGCGCGTCGATTTCGTCGAGCGCTCGCGCCCGGCCGATCTCGACTACACGCCTCTGGGACCAAAAGTGACGCGACCCGACCTCAAAACCGTTCGCGCCGAAGCCGACGCCATGCAGAAGGAGCTCGAGGCCGCCGCCGCCGCCGCGAGGGCCCGCGCCGCGCGCGTCAAGACGCCCGACGCGCCGACGAAATCGCGCGACGGCGCGGCGAGGCGGCCCTAGAGCGCTATCCGATCCATTGGATCGGATAGCGCTCTAGAATTCTTTCGTTCGAGCGAATTCTGATCGATCGAACGATTCCGCTCCATCGGAAAGCGCTCTAGCTATTTCGAAAGGCTTTCGCGCCATCATCGCCCTTTCGGCCCGAGGCGGCCGCTAGGATTCGTTTCATCCCCGGAGCGCCGAGCGGCGCTTCTCCAGGCAACCCCGAGCGGATCGACGCCCCATGTCGGATTTCCATCGCATCAAGCGCCTTCCCCCTTATGTCTTCGAGCAGGTCAATCGGCTCAAGGCCAAGGCGCGCGCCGCCGGGGCCGACATCATCGACCTCGGCATGGGCAATCCCGATCTTCCCGCGCCGCGCCATGTGATCGAGAAGCTGGTGGAGACCGCCGGCCGCCCGCGCACGGATCGCTATTCGGCGTCCAAGGGCATTGTGGGACTGCGCCGCGCCCAGGCCGGCTATTACGAGCGCCGCTTCGGCGTGAAGCTCGATCCGGAGACGCAGATCGTCGCGACGCTCGGCTCCAAGGAGGGCTTCGCCAATATGGCGCAGGCGATCACCGCGCCGGGCGACGTCGTGCTCGCGCCCAACCCTTCCTATCCCATTCACGCCTTCGGCTTTCTGATGGCCGGCGGCGTCATCCGCTCGGTGCCGGCCGACCCGACGCCGCAGCTGTTCTCCTGGCTGGAGAAGGCGGTCGCGCATTCGATCCCGAAGCCCATCGCCATCGTCGTGTGCTATCCGGCCAATCCGACGGCGACGGTCGCCTCCCTCGATTTCTACGAGGACCTCGTCGCCTTCGCCAAGAAGCACGACATCTTCGTGCTCTCCGACATCGCCTATGCCGAGGTCTATTTCGACGACAATCCGCCGCCGTCAATCCTGCAGGTTCCAGGCGCGATCGACATCGCCGTCGAATTCTCGTCGCTGTCGAAGACCTATTCGATGGCCGGCTGGCGCATCGGCTTCGCGGTCGGCAATGAGCGGCTCTGCGCGGCGCTGGCGCGGGTGAAGAGCTATCTCGACTATGGCGCCTTCACGCCGATCCAGGTCGCCGCGACCGCGGCGCTGAACGGGCCGGACGATTGCATCAAGGAGATGCGCGCCACCTATAAGAAGCGCCGCGACGTGATGGTGGAGAGCTTCGCGCAGGCGGGCTGGCGCATTCCGGCGCCCGACGCCTCGATGTTCGTCTGGGCGCCGATCCCAGAGCGCTTTGCGGGCATGACCAGCCTCGACTTCTCGAAGCTGCTCATCGAGAAGGCCGATGTCGCGGTTGCGCCGGGGGTCGGATTCGGCGAACATGGCGAAGGCTACCTGCGTCTCGCGCTGGTCGAGAACGAGCAGCGCATCCGCCAAGCGGCGCGCAATCTGCGGCGCTTCTTCGAGAGCGCCGATCAGACGCTGCACAATGTGGTGCCGCTGCAGGCGCGTGGGTGAGCCGGTCGTCGCGAGCGGCGACGACCTTTTTCGTCAGGAGCTCATCCCATGCGTTTTGCTCGTCTCATTCTCGTCGCCTCGTTCACTGTCGCCGCCGCCTCGCCGGCTTTCGCCTCCAAGAGCCTCATCGCCAAAGGCAAGGCGATCGCCGCCTCCTATTGCGGCAGCTGTCATGCCGTCGGCCCGCTGGGCGTCAGCCCGCATCCGGACGCGCCGCCCTTCCACGAGATGGTCGGACGCCTCTCGCTCGACAATCTCGAGGACATGTTCAGCGATGCGGTGGAGAGCCATGCGCAAATGGCGCGGGTCGCGCTCTCGCATGGGCAGCTCGAGGCTCTGGCCGGCTATATGGCCACGATGAAGTGACGCGGCGCAGCGCGGCGCCTCGGCCGTCGCGAGAACCTCACAAGACGCCGGACGCGGCCGCGCCCGGCGCGATCTCGAGGGAGCCTGACATGATGCGCCTCGCCGTTGTCCTTCTGGCTATCTTCACCTGCGCCGCGGCGACTGCGGCCGACGAGGCCGCGCGCGGCCGAGCGATCGCCGCCGCCAATTGCAGCCGCTGTCATGCGATCGGCAAGACGGGCAAGAGTCCCAACCCGGCCTCGCCGCCCTTCCGCACGCTCGCCGGCAAATATCCGCTGGAGAATCTCGAGGAGGCGCTGGCCGAGGGCATCGTCGTCGGCCATGGCGGCCTCGAGATGCCGCGCTTCCAATTCTCGCCCGAGCAGATCGACGCTCTGCTGACCTATATCACGTCGATCCAGAGCAAGTGACCGCACGTCCGCCGCGATCCCCGCTTGCTCACCCGGCCCCTCACCTTTTTCCAGAGCATGTCCAACAGCGTCAGCGCGCCCGCTGCGCCCGCGCCAGCAGCGGCATCAGCACGGCGCGCGGGGCGAGACGCCCGGTCAGCACGAAGAATTTGTTGACGAGCCCCGGCACGACGACGCGCCGCCCGGCCGCCAGCGCCTCATAGCCCTGGAGCGCGACCTCGCTCGCCGGCAAGAGCGCCGGCCGCATCGCCATCATCTCGCCGTTGAAATCGAATCCGGCGCGCGCCTGGAATCCCGTGCGCACGGGGCCGGGGCAGAGCGCGGTGACGCGCACGACGCCCTTCAGCTCCTCGGCCAGGGCCTCGCTGAAAGAGCGGACATAGGCCTTGCTGGCGTAATAGACGGCGAAGCCCGGCCCGGGCATGAAGGAGGCGACCGAGGCGACGTTCAATATGCCGCCCCGCGCCGCGACGATCGACGGCAGGAAGCGCAAGGTCAGCGCCGTCAGCGCGCGAATATTGAGATCGACGGATGCGAGCTGCTCGGCGGCGTCGAGCTCGGCGGCGCGGCCGATGAGGCCGAAGCCGGCGTTGTTGACCAGAAACTCCACAGAGCGCCCGGCTTCGGCCAGCGCGGCCTCGAGCCGCTCCGCCGCCCCCTCGGCGCAAAGGTCGAGCGGAACGACGAGCGGCGCCTCGCCGCCGGCGGCGACGATCTCGGCGGCGAGCGTCTCGAGCCGATCGCCGCGACGGGCGACCAGAGTGACATGATGGCCCTTGCGGGCGAAGATGCGGGCGAGCTCGAGCCCGATGCCGTCCGAGGCGCCGGTCACGATCGCGGTTTTGTTCTCGCTCAATCTATCCTCCCGTAATCTGCGTCAGACCAGGCGCCGGGCGAAAAGCGAGCCCGAAGGCTCGCGATCCAGGAGCCGCGCTTGGACCGCGAGCCTTCAGGCTCGCTCTCGAGGGACGTCATATTGGCTGACGCGAGCCGCTATTTCCCCCACGGCCCGGGCTGGATCGGCCGCGAGGCGTCCTTGGCCGCCTGCCGCAGCTCCACCCGGTCGCGCGTCGAGACGCCGAGCAATTCGGCGACGCGCCAGATCACATTTTCCTCGAATTCGTGAATCTCGCCGTCGGCATAGGCCATTTCCCACAACATGGAGATGACGGCGCGGCGGCCGTCCTCATCCAGCGTGCGCTTCAGCACGCTGGTGAAGCGGTAGAGATCGACGGCCTCGCGCTCGCTCTCGGCGGCGGCGGCGATGAGCGCGCCGGCCTCGGCGGAATCGAGCCCGAAGCGGGTCTCGACGAGCCGATGCAGCGCCCGCTGCTCACCGGCGTCATAGACGCCGTCGATCGAGGCGAGATGCACCAGCAGGGCCGCGGCGGCGAGCCGATAGTCCGACGCTTCGAACGGCCGCGGGCGCGCCGGCGCGCCGGAGATTTCGTCGAGAAAGGCGCGAAAGGCGGCGAGCATCGGATCTCCGTGGTCGGGGGCGTGATATCCGTATAAAGCGCGCGGGCCGCGCTGCCCAGAGGGAGGAACGGGCGCCTCTGGCCGGAATATTGCTGCGCATGATCCCTAGCCCAGGCTGGCGTTTGCGGCGCGCCGCGGCCATATTCCATTCATTCCGCTTCTTTGGAGAGTCGCATGCAGCAGACCGCCGATGTCGTCGTGCTCGGAGCGGGAATGGTCGGGGTGTCGGCCGCGCTGCATCTGCAGGCGCGCGGCCGCGACGCGGCGCTGGTCGACCGGCACGGAGCCGCCGGGCTCGAGACGAGCTTCGGCAACGCCGGGCTCATCGAGCGCGCCTCGATCTTCCCTTATCTCTTCCCGCGCGACCTCAGCGATCTCTTCCGCTATGCGCTCAACCTCTCGCCGCAGGCGCATTATCATTTTTCCGCTCTGCCCGCCGTCGCGCCCTGGCTGTGGCGCTATTTTCGCGAGAGCGCGCCGGATCGCGCCATGCGCCACGCGCACGACGCGCTGCCGCTGGTCGAGCGCTGCCTCGAGGAGCATGACGCGCTGATCCAGCTCTCTGGAGCCGGCGACATCGTCCGGCGCATCGGCTGGATCAAGCTCTATCGCAGCGAGAAGACGCTCGCCAAGGGCATAGCCGACGCCGAAAAGCTGCGCAGCTTCTCCCTGCGCATCGAGACGCTGGACGCCGACGCTCTGGCCGCGCTCGAGCCCGATCTCGCGCCGGTGAAGGGCGCCGTGCATTTCCTCGACACCGCCTCCGTGGCCGATCCGAGCGCGGTGGCCCAGGCCTATGCGGAGCTGTTTCAGCGGCGCGGGGGCCGCTTCCTCGCCGGAGACGTGCGCGCCCTGCAGCAGACCCGCGACGGGCGCTGGAGCGTGCCGACGCATGACGGAGCGCTGATTGCGCGCGACATCGTCGTCGCGCTCGGTCCCTGGTCCGACCAGATTTTCCGTCCGCTCGGCTATGATCTGCCCTTCGCGGTGAAGCGCGGCTATCACATGCATTACGGCGTCGCCGACGGCGCCCGCCTCTCGCATCCCGTGCTCGACGCCGACAATGGCTATGTGCTGGCGCCGATGACGCGCGGCGTGCGGCTGACGACCGGAGCGGAATTCGCCCGCCGCGACGCGCCGCCGACCCCCGTGCAGGTCGACCGCGACGAACAGCTGGCGCGCACCTTGTTTCCGATCGCCGAGCGGCTCGACCCCAAGCCGTGGATGGGCTGCCGGCCCTGCTTCCCGGACATGCTGCCGATCATCGGCAAGGCGCCGCGCCATGAGGGGCTCTGGTTCGATTTCGGCCATCAGCATCACGGCTTCACACTGGGCCCGGTCAGCGGACGACTGCTCGCCGAAATGATGACCGGCGAGGAGCCTTTCACCGATCCGGCGCCCTACAGGGTGGAAAGGTTCTGAAGTCCTCGAGCCGTCACACTTCCGCAACGCGGGCCGGCTAGCCCTCCCTTCCATGGTGCTGCAACTCCATCACGTCCCGGGCCGATTGCGCGTCCGCCTCGCGCGATTGAAGGGACATGCGCGCGCCATCGTTCCTCTGCATTCGGAGTTGCTCGCGATCGCCGGCGTGAACTCCGCCTCGATCAACATTCACTCGGGCAGCGTGACGATCTTCTACGATCGCGCCGCCTTCGCGACCGAGGCGCTATGGTCGGTGCTGCGCCGGCTCGGCTATATCGACGCCGAGCCGCAGAGCGCCGCCGCCCCTCCCCGCGCCGCCGGCGCTCCGGGCTCGGCGGCGACGGAGGCCATCGCCGAGGCTGTCGCCGGCGAGGTGATGAAGCATGTGCTCGGCCGTTCGGCCGGCGCGCTCATCCGCATGATCGCGTGATGTTCTCTCGCCTTTAGTTCTACTCCGCGCGAAGCCGCAACTATTTGGGCGGCGTCATTACGAGGAGCGAAGCGACGAAGGGGCCGCCCCGCGGCTCTGGATTGCTTCGCTCCGCTCGCAATGACGGGGGAATCGCTATTGACGGCGCTTTTCACGAAAAGCGCGGCCCTTCGTCGCCCTTGAAGGCGCGAGACGCGACATTATCCTCGATCTGTCCGTTCGCTCTCGTCGGGAGGCTCCGCGCAATGGCCGCGATCACGGAATGTCGCATCGCCCATCAAACGCCGAAACGACTGCGCCTCGTCGTGCAGGGAAAGCGCGATCGCGCGGCCCTCGAGGCGCTGCGCGAGCGTGTACGCCACGGCGCGCCGCAGATGCGCGTCGATGTGAATGCGGCGACGTCGTGCGTCGTCATTCATTCGCGCGATTCCGACGGCGTGCTCGAGATGTTGAAGCGCGAGGAGATCGTGACGATCATCGGCGAGCCGCAGAAGCTCGCGCCGCGCGCGGGTCCTTCTCCTCTCGCCGCGACGGCCGATGCGAGCCTGCGCCGATGGAGCGGCGGCCGGGTCGACGCGAAAAGCGCCTCCGCCACTCTCGTCCTCATGCTCTTCCTCGTCGTGAAGCTGGCGCGCGGCAATCCCGCCTCCGCGGCCATGCTGCTGCTTCTCTATGTCGGCGGCAAAATCGTGAAGCAGCGTCTCCTTCTCGAGCGCGGGCGTCTCCCCGCTCGCGCCGCCGCGTGACGTCGCACGGCCTTGAACCTCCGTCGCGAATGGATAGATGCCGCATCGACGACAACTCTGAAGGAGGACAGCATGGCGCTGCTAGAGGATGTCTTCGAGGAGGCGCTCGGCCCGGTGGCGATCGGCGTCGGAGCCCTGCTGGTGATACCGGCTCTGTTTCCCGGCGTGCGGCGGGCGCTTCGTCCGGTCGCCAAAGGCGCGATCAAGGCGGGCATCGGCTTCTATGAGACGACCCTCGCCAATGTGACCGACGCCGCCGGCGATCTCATCGCCGAGGCGCGCGCCGAGCGCGAGCACGAGGCCGCGCACTCTGCGCCGCTCGACGAAAAACCCTCGCCGGCCTGACGCGAAACGATCGTCGAGAGCGCAGCGCTCTCGACGATCCGCCGCCGTGATCAGAACGCCCATTTCAGCCCGGCGAACACCGAGCGGCCATAGCCTGGATAGAAGGCGGCAGGAGTGGAGCCGCGCGCGTCGATGATCGTCGTCACATCGCTGATGTAATGGCGGTCGGTGAGATTGCGCGCGTCGACGTAGATGGAGAAGCCATAGGGCAGCTTCATGCCCGCCTGCGCGCCGACGAGCAGATAGCCCGGCGTCTGCAGCGTGTGCATGTAGTCGACATAAGATCCTTCCGGGACCCAGTCGACCGCCGGCGCGACGTAGAGTCCGTCCGGACGGCTGTAGGCGAGCGTCGTGCGCAGCACATGGCGCGGGATCCCGGCCAGCGGATTGTCGCCATAATTGACGTCGCCGACGAAGCGGAAGTCGTTCCACGTCCACACCTGCGACAGCTTCAGGAGATCGCCGGCGCCCGGCGCCGTGACATCGCGCAGAAGATCGACGCTGGCGGCGAGCTCGACGCCCTGATGCATGGTGCGCTTGGCGTTGAAGGTGGTCGCCGGAATGCCGATGCCGGGATTGGCGTTGAACTTCAGCAGCTCGTCCTGAAGCTCGGAGTGATAATAGGTCACGTCCCAGGCGAAGCGGTCCCATTTGCCGCGCGAGCCGATCTCGCCGGTCCACGCCTTCTGCGCGGCGAGCGGCGTGAAATTGGAGCCGGCCGTCGGCGGGAAGAAGCCCTGCGTCAGATCGACGAAGTCGGGAACGTCGCGGCTGCCGGTGAAGGCGGCGAAGAATTGCAGATCCTTCTGCGGCTCGAACATCAGGCCCACCTTGGGCACGATCCCGCGATAATTCTGCTCGGAGTGATTGGCGAGCGGCTCGAAGGGAATGCCGCCGATCACCGAATAGCGGCGGTCGTCGCTGAAGATCTTGGCGCCGAGCAGCATGGCGAGCTCGGGCGTCACATAAAAGCGGTTCTCGAAGAAGGCCTCGAGATTGAGCGAGGTCATCCTGTTGTTGCGGATGCGGGGATCGCTGCCCGGATTGCTCATCGCGACCCAATTGGTCCACGATCCTCCCCCGGGATTGAGTTTCATTCCGTTGTAGTTGACGAACCAATTATCGGTGGAGCCGCCGCCCCAGATGCGGCCGCCGACGACGAGCTCGTCCTTATGGCCGGCGATCTCCAATTGCGTTGTGAGCTTGGGCGAGAAGCCCCAGGTCTCGCCCTCCTGCTCGATCACGACGAAAATCGGGTGATAGAGGTAATTGTGGACGAACCAGCTGTCGACATCGATGCGGCCGATGTCGGTCTGCAACGTCGTCTTGTTGGAGATGCGCTGATTCATCACATTGCGCGCCTGATTGGCGCCGAAGCCGTTGGGACCCGCCCCCGCTATATAGGGACTCGTCGCCAGCGACGGATTGCTGCGCGCGTCCGAGAGCGTCAGCGTGCCCGGCAGCTGCTGATGGACGTCATAGACGCCGAAATAGAATCGCGTCTCGATGTCGTTCGAGAAGCGATAGCCGAAATTGCCGTTGATCTGCTTATAGTCGGATTGCGAATGCTGGCGGAAGCCATCCGATGCGGTGAAGGTTCCATTCACCAGAAAGTCGAAGTCGCCGAGGACGCGCGAGACCTGCGTCTGACCGCGCACAGAGCCGAAGCTGCCTCCGTCGATCGAGGCCATGTTCGGCGCGATCGCCGTATGCGCCGTCGGCGACACGAAATTAATGGCGCCCCCTAACGTCGAGGAGCCGAAAGTCAGCGCGTTGCCGCCCTTATAGACCTCGATCGAGCGGAAATATTTCGGGTCGATCTCGTAGAAATCGCCGCCGCCGTCGGCATAGTTCATGGGCACGCCGTCCTGCAGCAGCTCGAAGCCGCGCAGATGATAGTCGCGCGTCAGATTGGAGCCGCGCATGGAGAGACGCAGCTCCTGGCCATAGCGCGTGTCGACGAAGACGCCGGGAACATCCTTCAGCGCGTCGCGCAGATCGGCGACATGGCGCGTCTCCATTTCCGGAGTCGCCGCGTCGACGAAGGCGACGGAGCCGGCGGTCTGCAAGAGACGGCGGCGCTGCTCGGCAACCGGCGGCGCGGTGAGCGAGCCCTTGTCGGTCGAAGGACTGGAGGCGAACGCGCCGACGTCGATCGGCGGCAGCGCCTCCTGCGCGAACGAAAAGGCGGCGGATAGCGAGAGCGCGCCGGCGGCGACGCCGCGCAGCAGAAGCGAGCGGGACATGTTTGAACTCCTGAAGTCACGGCCGGCGGCCGTCCGAAGGGCAGGGAGCGCGGCGAGGCCGCGTGTTTCGGCGGATCAGGAGAAGGCGGGCGGCGCCCGTGACGACCAGGAGCCGGTCCAGCCGGCCGGACGCCGCATCGGCGTCGCGGCGAGACGCGGGCGCAAGATCACGCCCGATAACGCGCGCGGCGTCCAGGCGGCGACCGGCGGGATGAGCGACGCGTCGTCGCCGCGCGCGGACTGGCAGAGGAGGCAGCAATCGGAATGACGCGCGCGCCCGTCCGGCGCGCCGCGGTCATGGGACGGCGCGTCGCAAGTCTGCGCCGCGACCGACTGAGCGGCGTCGGCGGCGAAGAGCCGCGATCCGTCGACGGCCGAGCCGGCGAGAACGAGCTGGATCAGCAGCAGGAGAATGGACAGCGCGCCCAATTCGCGGCCGCGCGGCGTCGGCGCCAAATCCTTCTGCCTCTCGGACGCTCCGGTCATTCGCCTCTCGCGGTTCTCGAGCTTTGTCGTCGCTGTTGTTTTGGTAATTGACCAAGACCATCGCCACAAGGCGCCGAACGCCGTCTTCACGGCCTCGCATTGGTTTTCTTCGCCACTGTCACCCCGGCGCCACAGCGAGACGACGGCTCGGCGCGCCGAGACCCGCGACCAAAGCCTCGATGGCGGCGGCGACCAGCTCGGGCCGATCCTCCGCGGCGAAATGGCGCCGCAGGTGTAGACGTCGCTGTGTCCGGCGCAACGCTCGGCGGCGCGCGGATCGTTCAGGCCATGAAGCCGTTCAACAGGGCGCGGAAGCGGGCCGGATCATCCGCCGCGGCGAAAGCGTCGCGACATCATGGGATCGGCTTGTGGTGCGGATCGAGCGGCGTATGGCCGCCGGCGGAATCGACCGCGACCACACCGTCGAATTTCGACATGCGCTCCTCGAACCCCGGCGGGAGGCCTCGCTCGGCCCGCGCGAGCGCGGCGGCAAGCGCCTCGGCGCGCGGCTTGGAGAGGCCGAGCTTCTCGAGCGAGGCGCTCTGGCGCAGAGCGTCGCCGCCGCAGAGCACGATCTCCCACGCCCCGCCCTTGCGCTTCAGAAAAGCGCGACCGCCTGTCTCGCCCTGGCTCCAGTCGGCGATGGCGGCGTCCTCCTCTATGACGACGGGAGCGACCGCGAGCGGCGCGTCGGGCTTGTCGAAGAGATCGAGCAGCAGGCGGCGAATGGCCGCCTCGTCGTCCGCGCAGAGCGCCGGCCCGGCCAGCAGCGCGAGGAGCAGTCCCAAACCGGCGTGTCGAATTGTCATTTTTCCCTCCCGGCCGCCTTCCAACGGCGCCTGTTCGTGGTATTGGTAATATACCAAGACAGCACTGGCAACGGGCGTGAGCGCGAGCGCTCGCACGGCGGTGAAATTCTTGGTAGCAAGCGCGGGATTTTCGCGGGGACGGTGGCAGTGACAGCGCAGCCGGGCGTGAGGCAGCGAATTTTGAGCGCCGCGCTCGACCTCGTCGAGCGGGAGGGCGTCGACGCGCTCACGCAGCCGCGCATCGCCAAGGCGGCGGGCGTGCGCCAGTCGCATCTCACTTATTATTTTCCGCGCAAGCCCGACCTGCTCGTGGCGTTGCTGCAGGCCTCGCACGAACGTGCGCCGCGCGCCGGCGACGCCGACCCCGTCGCCGAGGCGCTCGCGCTGATGCTCGACCGGCGGCGGATGCGCTTCTTCCTGGCCATTGTGCTCGCCGCCGCCGAGGAGCCGGAGCTGCGCCCGATCCTCGCAGCCCATGCGCACGAGCTGACGCGGCGGATCGCCGCCGCCTTCGGCCGCGGCGCCGATGATCCCGCCGCCACCGCCTTCGTCGATCTGATGCGCGGAGCCGGCCTGCGGGCGCTGCTGGAGCTGGACATGCGCTTCGACATGGCGGAGGCCGAGCGCCTCGCCGCCACGCTCGGCCTTTTGCGCAGGCAAGGGGATGAAGGCGAGCCGCGCCCCTGAAGCTCAGCGCTCGTTAGCCCGTCTCGGGGCCGCGAGCCTTCAGGCTCGCTCTTGGGCGCTCGCCGTCTGCGTCGCTTCGCCGGCCGACCGCAGCGTGACGCGGGCGATGAGGCCATGGGGCTCGCGATCGATGAGCTCGAGCGCGCCGCCAGCCTCCTCGAGCAGAGCTCGGACGATCGAGAGGCCGAGGCCGAAGCCGCCATTCTCGTTCATATTGCGCGCCGGCCGGCCGCGCACGAAAGGCTCCACGACCTTCGCCTTGTCCTCGTCGGATATCCCCGGCCCGTCGTCGGCCACATCGATTCGCACCAGCAGCGGCGAAGGGCGCGTCACCGCGAGGGAAATCTGCTGTCCGTGCGCGGCGGCGTTCTCGACCAGATTGGCGAAGATGCGCTGCAGATCGGTCACCTCGCCCCTGACCATCTGCCGGCCGAGGCTCTCATAGGAGACCTCGCGGCCGACGTCGGCGAACTGGTCGGCGACGGTCTGCAGCACGCTGTCGAGATCGACGACGCCCTGCGTCGGACGACGGCCCTCGTCGCGCAGATAGACGAGATTTTTGCACAGCATCGAATCCATCAGCTCGGCGTCGTGCAGCATCTTGGCTCTCAACGCGTCGTCGTCGATGAACTCGGCGCGCAGGCGCATGCGCGTGATGATGGTGCGCAGATCATGACTGATCGCGGCGAGCGCGCGCGAGCGCGCGGAGATCATCGAATAGATGCGGTCCTGCATGCGGTTGAGCGCCCGCGTGAGTTCTCGCACCTCCTGCGGGCCCCTCTCGGGCAGAAGCTCGCGCTCGCTCGACTCGGTCGGAAATTTCTCCGCCCGCTTGGCGAGATCCACCAGCGGCGCCACCACGGCGCGGGACGCCCAGAGCGTGAGGATCGCCGCGCAGAGCAAGAAGAACAGACCCGAGGTGAGCCAGACGCCCGGAGAGGGCAGCACGGGCCCGACGCTGGACGGCGGACCTCCGGCGGGCGGCGGAAGCCACGGCCCGGGGGCGGCGGAGGTCCGCCGTCTGGGGACGCGCCGAAAGGCGGCCTTTCGGCCCGCGGCCCCGGTCCCGGATCGTCCCCGGCGCCGAAGCCGGGGCCAGGACCCCAGCCAGGACCAGGACCAGGACCAGGTCCCGGTCCGGGACCCGGCTCGCCCCATCTCGAGAGCGCGAGAGTGACGGTGAGATAACCGCCCTTGCGCAGCGCGACGGCGACAGCCCGGCCCGCGGGCGTCGTCGAGAAGACCTCGGCCTGCGGCCACAGATGCGCCCGCAGCTCGGCTAGCTGCGCCTCGGAAACGCCGCGCGCCGCAGCTGGCGGAGCGTCCTCGCGCAGGGTGAACAGCAGCCCCCGCGTCGCGCGCGAAAGCTCTGCGAGAAGCTGGGCCCGGTCTGTGACCGGCGCGAAATCGATCGCCGAGGCGACCCCCGCCGCCAGCTGCCAGCGTCCGCGGGCGCCGTCCCGATCGAGAAAATTGAAGGCGATCGTCACCGCGACATGGAACAGCACGATCGAGACGAGCACGAGGACCGCGATCTGTCCGGCGAGATGATCGGGGCGCAGCCGCCTCCAGAAGCTCCTCACGCGCGCAGCACTTGCGGGGCGAACAAATAACCCTCCGAGCGCACGGTCTGGATCAGCTTGGGGTTCTTCGGATCGCTCTCCAACTTCTGCCGCAGCCGGCTGATCAGCACATCGATGCTGCGCTGGAACGGGCTCGCGGTCGGGCCATGGGTGAGACCGATCAGCTGGTCGCGCGTCAGCACGCGATTGGGCCGCTCGCAGAGCGCATAGAGCAGGTCGAACTCCGCTCCGGTGAGCGCGATCTTCATGCCCGTCGGCGCGGTGACCTGATGCGCCATGATGTCGACGCGCCAGCCCTCGAATTGATAGAAGCGTCCTCCGGCCGGCTCCTTCGTCTGCGCCGAGGCGCGGGAGCGGCGCAGCACCGAGCGCACGCGCGCCAGCAGCTCGCGCGGATTGAACGGCTTGACGATATAATCGTCCGCGCCCATCTCGAGGCCGATGATGCGGTCGACGTCCTCGCCCTGGGCGGTGACGATGATGATCGGCAGATTGGCCCCGTCGCGCAATCTGCGGCAGATGGAGAGGCCGTCTTCTCCCGGCAGGTTGAGATCGAGGATCACGAGGTCGAAGTCGCGCGCCGCGAGCGTCGCGTCCATGGCGCGGCCGTCGGCGACGACCGCCGCCTCGATCTGATGTGTGGCCAGATAGCGACTGATCAGCTCGCCGATCTCGGCGTCGTCCTCGACGAGCAGAATGGCGTCGGTCTTCGTCACGTCTTCCCGCATCCCGTGCGCCCCCGTATCCGACGACCTCTAACGGGCAAATTTGTCGCGATTGTTTCCATAGCGTCTCGAATTGCGGCGAGCTGAACCGCGGGCGGGTCCGGTCCAGACCGGCGCCGCACGTTCCCGTTTCAGAAACATCGGCGACAAATCAGTCGCCATCCGGACACTAGCGGTGGCGAAAAGCGAGGTGATATGAAGGCCGCTCGACATTCCCAGCGGCCGCGGCGCAAACCTCGGGGAAGACGCATGTCCCTTCACGCCCTCACGGCGGCTCCTTCAACCGTCTCCAGCGGCGGCGAGCGCTGGCTCGGGCCCTCGCCGGAGCGCGAGCAGCTTCCCGCGCCGGCGACGGACACGCGCCCCACGCCCATCGCGGCGCAGCTCCCTTCCGCCGAGGATAGCTGCCCGGTCGAGGCGCGCATTGCGCTGCTCGAGCATCAGCTCGGGCATGCGCGCGCCGAGATGCTGCATCTTCTGCACGAACGCCATCTCATGACCTATTCGGCGGCCGGCCACATCTATCGGCCGCTGCGACGCATCGAGGCGTTGCTCGTCGGCGGCTTTCACGCTCTGCGCGGCGCGCTACGTCGCCGCCACGACATCTGCGTCGCGGCGGCAGCGGCGCCGGCGCCGGCGCCGCGCGCTCCTGCGCTCGCCCGCTGCGTCGAAGCCCGGCGCCTCCTCGTCGACGTCACCGCCACCGTCAGATATGACGCCGGCACCGGCATTCAGCGGGTCGCGAAAATGGTGACGCAGGCGCTCTATCGCGACGCCGCGCCGCTCCTTCCCGCGATCGCGGTGCGCTGCGAGGGCGGGCGCCTCCTCACCTGCCGCCGCTTCGTCGCCTCGCTCTGCGGCGACGCTGCGACAGCCGAGGCGGAAGACGAGGAGATCGTCCTCGCGCCGGGCGATTATTTCCTCACCCTCGCCGACACTTGGAATGTGCTCGACGAATATGCGCGCGTCTTCGACCGCGTCCACGAGGCCGGCGGCGCCGTCGTCTCCTGCATCTTCGATCTCATCCCGGCGCTGCATCCCGGCGCCTGCCATCATACGACGCCGGCCCGCTACGAATCCTGGCTCGCGCGCGCGCTCGTCGAGAGCGACGCCTTTCTCGCCATCTCGCGCACGGTGGCGCAGGAGCTCGCCGATTTCGTCGAGGCGCGCGGCCTGCCGCATCGGCGCGGGCTCAAGATCGGCTGGTTCCCGCTCGGCTCGGAGATTTCCTGCGGCCCGGCGACGGCGCCGCGCAAGAAGATCGCCGCCGCCGTCGGCCCGGCGCCTCTCTTCCTCTGCGTCGGCACGATCGAGCCGCGCAAGGGGCAGCGCGTCGCGCTGCGCGCCTTCGACGCGCTGTGGCGCGAAGGCCGCGACATCCGCCTCGTCTTCGTCGGCCGGCGCGGCTGGTGCGAAGAGGCTGTCGTCGCCGAGATCGCCGGCCATGCCGAATATCAGCGGCGGCTGTTCTGGTTCGACGATGCGAACGACGCCGAGCTCGCTTTTCTCTACGACCATGCGACGGCGGCGCTGGCGCCCTCCTTCGCCGAGGGCTTCGGGCTGCCGATCGCCGAGGCGGCGCGGCGCGGGCGGCCGACGATCTGCAGCGACATTCCGGTGTTTCGCGAGGTCGGCGGCGCCGGCGCGCTGTATTTTGCGGTCACCGACCCCAGCGCTCTCGCAGCGCGCGTCGCCGATCTCCTCGACGGGCGCGCCAGCGGCGACCCGGCGGCGACCAGCCGCGCCTCCTGGACCGAGGCCGCCCATCGCATCGTCTCGGTCATCGCGAAGGACGATTGGAGCCACGAGCTCGCCTGAAAGCGGGGCGATCAAGGCGGGCGCGCCATGGTTTCGGCGCCGCCCCGTCCCGGTTCGGAAAAGACCAGCGACACCTCGGACGAGATGCGGACATTGCGGCGCGCGACAAAGGTCGCAGCCGAACGGCGCGCCGCTGGCGGCCGGGCGCTCTCGCAATCTCGGGGAAGAGCAATGGACCTTTCCACCCGCATCGCCGTCTATCTCGCCAATGAAGAGCGGCAGCGCGAACGCAGCCGCGACCTCTATGAGCTCGATCCGGTGACGGGATATGTCTACGCGCGCGCGAAGGAATTCTATTGGACCGTGACGCGCGCGGCGGGGATCGCGCAGCGGAGCGGCCCGGCGCCCGCCAAGGCCCCGGACTTCGCCGGATTCGCCCCGCTGATGAAGCGGCCGCGCGTGTTCATCGACATGACCGCGATACGGCGCACGGACGAGCGCAGCGGCATTCAAAGAGTCGTGCGCGAAATCGCCCGTTGCGCGGTCGCGACCGGAGACGGCCTGCCCGTGTTCATCGAGAATGGACGCCTGCGCGCCTGGCGGCGGCCGTCGTCGCTTCCCGATGTCGTGAAGCCGGAGCCCGGCGACAAGCTGCTGTTGCTCGATGCGAGCTTTCCCCTGGTCGACGATTATCTCCCGATCATCAGCCGCGTCGCCGACGCGGGCGGCGAAACTGTTCTCGGCCTCCACGACCTGCTTCCACTCCTTTATCCTGGCGCCTTCACCCCCGCCGCCTTTCTCGATTTTCAGCGCTGGTTCGAGACCTTGGCGCCGCAGTGCAACGCCATCGTCTGCGTCTCGCGCAGCACGGCGCAGAGCCTCGTCGATCATCTCGCGCAATCTGATTGCCCCGCGATGCGAGCGCAGCGGATCGGCTGGTGGCGCCTCGGCGCCGATTTCGAGATCGACTCCGCGCAGCCCAGCGCCGACGCCGCCGGCGTCGCCGCCGGCCGCACGCCTTACTTCCTCGCGGTCGGCACGCTGGAGCCGCGCAAGGCCTATGCGGTCGCGCTCACTGCTTTCGAGCGGCTGTGGGCCGCGGGCCATGACGCGCGCTTCGTGATCGTCGGCCGGCGCGGATGGCGTTGCGAGGCGCTGGTGCGGCGCATTCGCAGCCATCACGAGCTCGGCCGGCGCCTGTTCTGGCTCGAGGATGCGGACGACGCCTCGCTGCAGCGCCTCTATGAGCACGCCCATGCGCTGATCGCCGCTTCATTCGCGGAAGGCTTCGGCCTGCCGGTGGCGGAAGCGGCCGCTCATGGTCTGCCGGTCATCGCCAGCGACATTCCGGTCTTCCGCGAGATCGCCGGCGAGCGCGCGACCTTCTTCCCGCCCCTCGACGCCGACGCATTGGCGGACTGCATTCGTCGCGCGCTGACCGAGCCACGGCTGCGAACGCCCGCGCGCGTCGTCACCTGGCGGGAGTCGACGCAGGCGCTGCTCGACATGATCCGCACCGGCGCCTATCAATGGCGTCCCGCGCCGCTGACGGAGCCTCGCCCCTTCGCCCCCGTTTGCGTCGCGAGCGCCGCTGCTTCATAGTCGCGCGAGGTTCGAGCGTCTCGGCGGAACGGAGGGCGATTGCGCGCGCAGCTCGGCGACACGGCGCGGCGGCTGCGGGCGATCCTCGTCGGCTCGCTCGGCAATCTCGTGGAATGGTACGATTTCTACGTCTATTCCGCCTTCTCGCTCTATTTCGCGCCCTCCTTCTTTCCGGGCGACGATCCGCTCGCGCAGATGCTGTCGGCGGCGGGCGTGTTCGCGCTCGGCTTCCTCATGAGGCCGATCGGCGGCGCTTTGTTCGGTGAGATCGGCGACCGTTATGGCCGCCGCCGCGCGCTGACGCTCTCCGTATTGCTGATGTGCCTCGGCTCGCTGATCGTCGCCGTGACGCCGACCCATGCGACGATCGGGGAAGCGGCGCCGGCGATCCTGCTGTTCGCGCGGCTGCTGCAGGGATTGAGCCTCGGCGGCGAATATGGATCGAGCGCCACCTATCTCGCCGAAATGGCCGAGCCGGACCGCCGCGGCTTCTATTCGAGCTTCCAATATGTGACGCTGATCGGCGGGCAATTGCTGGCGCTGCTGGTGCTGCTGGCGCTGCAGAGCCTCGTCTTCTCGCCGCAGGAGCTTCGCGCCTATGGCTGGCGCATTCCCTTCGCCATCGGCGCGGCGCTGGCGCTGTTCGCCTTCGTGATGCGCCGAGATCTCGACGAGACGCGCGCCTTCGCCGCCGTGAAGTCAAGGACGCGCAGCGCGCTCGTCGAGCTCGCGGCGTATCCGCGCGAGGCGCTGACGGTCGTCGGCCTCACCATGGGCGGCACGCTCGCCTTTTATGTCTACACGACTTATGTGCAGAAATTCCTGAAGCTGTCAGCGGGGCTGACCGACGCGCAGACGACATGGGTCAGCGCCGGCTCGCTGGTTTTCGCCATGTGCCTGCAGCCGGCCTATGGCGCCTTGTCGGATCGCATCGGCCGGCGCCCGCTGCTGCTCGGCTTCGGCGTGCTCGGAACCTTGTTCACGGTTCCGCTGATGTCGGCGCTGCATGACGCGCGCGATCCCTTCGCCGCTTTCGCGCTCGTCTGCGCCGGCTGGCTCATCGTCGGCGCCTATACGTCGATCAACGCGGTGGTGAAGGCGGAGCTGTTCCCCGCCGCCGTGCGCGTCACCGGCGTCTCGGTCCCTTATGCGCTCGCCGTCTCGGTGTTCGGCGGCACGGCGGAATATGTGGCGCTGTGGTTCAAGAACGCCGGCCATGAGAGCGGATTCTATTGGTATGCGACCGCGGTGATCTTCTGCTCGCTGCTGGTCTATGCGAGCATGACGGACACGAAGAAGATGTCGCGCATCGATGATGCGTGATTCCCGAACCTCGCAGAAACGGGCGCTCCCTTCTCCCACTTGTGGGAGAAGGTGGCCCTCGCGTCAGCGAGGGTCGGATGAGGGCCCCCAGAATTGCGCGTGATTTTTGTTCTGCGAGATGTTTGCTCTCGAAGGCTCGGCTATCCTTTGCAGGCCCTCATCCGACCCGGCCGTAGCCCGTCGCTTGCGACGGGCGTCCTGACGGACTGCCTATGGCCGGGCCACCTTCTCCCGCCCTGCGCGCCCTGCGGGAGAAGGGACGCGACCCATCCGTTCGGATGCCTTTCCCTCACGCCGCCGCGTCACCAGCGAAAGGCGACGATTCGGGCAGATGCGCGAGGCCCGCGACGTCGCGGATCGCCTCGATCGGCGTATGCGAAAAGGACTCGACGCAGAGCGCGATCTTCGAGCTCGACGCCCTCGCGACGAGAGCGGTGAGCCGTTCGCGATCAAGCGGCTCGGCGTCCCAATAAGCGACGGCGAGGCTGCGCGTGACGAGGTCATGGGCGGCGCGATGCGTCGGGCTGTTGCGCACGAAATGGCCGTAGAGAAGATATTCCGAGAAGGAGCGCGTACGGCACAGAGCGAGGAACCAGTCGACGCCGGTCGCCGCCTCGATCGCGCGCGTCATGTCGCCCAGCGCGTTCTTGTCCCAGACGATGAGATTGCCGATGTAGTCGTCGGCCGGAAAGGCGGTCGGCTCCTGTCCGAGCAGGCGGTCGCAATTGGCGGTCCATTTGGCGTGCAGCGGCGCGTCGGCCTCGATGGCCCCGCGCGCGACATAGAGCGGCGCGCGCGCGCCGCCGGCATAAGCGCCGATGTCGAAATTGCGGATGATCACATTGTCCGAGTCGACAAGGCAGAATCGATCCTGCGGAAACTGCAACGCCGCGGCGATCTTGATGATCTGCTGCACATGCCAGCCATGAACCGGAGGCGAGCGGAACGACCACCAGACGCGCCGTCCATTGCGCAGCAGGAACGGCGGCACGAGCCGCAGCCAGCGCGGCAGAAAGCGCGAGCACGGAAGCACGATGCGCCGCCCGACCGAGAATTTCGCGAACAGCGGCATGTCGTCGTCATTGACGATGACATAATGCCGTTCATAGCCGGAAAGACGCAGGTCGACGCTCTCGCACAGGAGCTCGAACTGGTCGAGATCGCCGCGATAGGTCGGCGTGATCAGCGCGATCCGTTTGGTCATGGCGGTCCTCGTCGGGCTGTGAGAGACTGTCCGTGTCAAAATAGGACACGTCGGCGCATTTGGTAGATGGGTCGCAAAGGCGGGACCGACCGCCGTGAGTCAGCGTCTGATCTTGAACTGCGCGAGATAACGAATTCCGAAGACCGCGAACAGAAAGGCGATCCAGCTCGGATTGGCGCGATCGAGATAGATGGTCTCGAGCGCGTTCAGATACAGGCTGAACATCCATATTTGCAGGAACATCAATGCGAGAGCCGGCTCGTCGCCGCGCGCGAGCACACGGCGCAGATCGCGCGCCGGCTGGACGATCATCGCGGCGAAGAGCAGCAGGAGGCCCGGCAAGCCGAGCGCGAGCACGGCGTCGAGATAGCCATTATGCGCATGAGCGGCGTTGCCGGCCCAGACATTGGTGTCGTCGCCGCCGAAGCGCAGCTCGGCAGTGTTCCAAAATGCGCCGAGTCCATGGCCGAAAATCGGCTTTTCCAGCGCTTTCGGCACGGCCATCGTCCAGATATCGATCCGGCCGGTGAAGCTGGCGTCGACCGGCAGAGCGGCGGTGAGCGCTTTCAATTGCGGAAAGACGACGCCGCCGAGCCCGAAAACTGTGAGCAGCGCCAAGGGCGTGATCACGATGATCCACCACAGCGCCGCATTGCGGATACGCGCCGCGGCGAAGGAGAGGACGATGGTGGTGAGGCAGATGGCGGTCGAGCTCTTGCCGCCCGAAGCGAAGACGAAGACGAGCGACAGTCCGAAAATGAGCCAACCTTCGGCCTTCCGCCCGGCGCGCAGCACGAACAGACCGATGAAGGACAGGATCGAGAACATGGCGCTCGAGATATTCTTGTGACCGAAAATGCCGCGCCAGTCGCCGGCGAGCTGCGGCTCGCCGATATCGGTCGCCTGATGGATCGACAGATCCGGCATGAACAGCACGCCGAAATAAGAAAGGCCGACGATGACCAGCGCCACGAAGCCGGCGAGCCGCGCCAGCTCGGCGCGGTCGCGCGGCAGCAGGAAGAGAGCGAGGCAGCATATCGAGGCGCAGATCTGCATGACGACGCGCTTCACCGACGTGGAGGGATCGGCGGAGGTGACGCAGGTCGCGAGGATCCAGCCGGCGAAAGCGAGATTGACCGGCGTCGCGAGCGCGGCGAGGCCAGCGCGATCGCTGCGCCAGACGAAGACGGCGGCGGCCGCCGCCATCAGGCCGAAGGCGACGTAGAGCTGCACGTCGCGTCCGTCAGCGAGCTCCAGAGTGTCGGGCGAGGCGAGATCGCTGAACGGCTTGAAGGTGATCCAAGCGATGAACAGGATGGCGCAGAACAGCGCCGCCCTGAGCTCGCGCTCGCCGAGCCCGTCCTGCTCCCGCAACGCGATCACGAGTGGCGATAGGGCTGCGGGAGCAGCCCGAACGACGCGAGCCAGCGCCCGACGGCGACGCCGAGCGGATGCGCGGCGGCGAGCGGATGCCGGCGCGCCGCCAGCATTCGCATCGCGCGATGCAGCGAGAGCGGCGTCACCGCGACATTCTTGGCGAAGAGACGCAGGCGCGCATAGGGGCTGCGCGCCGCCAGCCGATCGATGCTGTAATTGATCGCGCCGGTCGCGAGGCTGCGCTGCAACACCCAGGACAGAGTGAGCCGGCCCGGCGTCACATGCTCGTGAATGCGCGCCTCCTGGCGCCAGTAGAAGGTGAAGCCGGCGCGGCGGCAGCGCGTGAAGAACTCGGTGTCGCCGCCGCCGAGAAAATTGAAGCGCTCGTCGAGCGCGGGCGCGGCCAATCCCTCGAACACGCGGCGCGCGATCAGGCAATTGCCGGTGCCGTAGATCATCGGCGCCGGACCGCTCTGCATGAAGGCCGGCCAGAACACCGGATGATGGCGATAGGCCGTCGGCGCGCCCTCCGGAAATTCCGGCAGCACCGGCCCGCCGACGATGTCGACGCCCTGCTCGCGCGCGGTTCGCGCCATCTCCTCCAGCCACAGGGGCTCGGCGATCTCGTCGTCGTCGATCATCAGGAAATAATCGGCCGCGGGATAGCGCTCGCGCGCGAGCCCGAACGCGGCGTTGATGGCGAAGACATTGCCCTGCCGCGGCTCGACCGAGACCAGCCCGTCGAGACGGCCCTCGGCGAAGAAGCGCGTCGCCACCTCGACGCCGCGCATCTCACGCGCGTCATTGTCGACGACGACGACGCGGAAGGCGACATGCGTCGCCTGCGCCGCGAGCGAATTCAAAGTCGCCGCGAGCATTTCGGGACGGCGGAACGTCGGAACGCAGACGACCGCCTCGACATGCGTGGGGTCCTGCGCGCAGGGCGCCGCGTCGGGAAGGGGAAGAGCGCGCGTCATTCGAGATGCATCAACATGGCGAGGGCGCCGATGGCCGCGAGAGTCAGCGCGCCGACGAGGGTCTTCGATCTGCGCCGCGGCGCGGCGACCCGCATCTCCGCGGAGCGTAGAAACGCCGATATTCGCTCCAGCATCGCCTCGCGCGAGAGCTGCGACGCCAGCGCGTGATCGGCGCCGGAGATCACATCGAGCGAGACGCCGTCGAGACGCCGCAGAAAGCGTCCGTCGGCGCCGAAGCAGAGGTCGACCTCCTCGCGACCGACGTCGCGGTCGCCATGCACGAGCAGCATACGCACGCCGCGGCGCGCCAGCGTCGCGAAATTGCGCCGCGCCTCCAGCGCCTTGCCATGTCCCGGCCCGAGACGTGTCGCGCGCAGCAGACTCATCGTCTTGCGCCGCGCCAGCGCGGCGAAGATGGAGACGAGCTTGCCGAGCGAGACCTCGCCGGAGGCGACGCGCGCCCAGGCGCGGGCGCTCATGGCTTTGGACACATAGGTCGAGGTGGCGCCGAAGCCGGTCGTCAGCAATTCGTCGATCGCCGCATCATCGATGCGGCCGAACACCTGCGCGTTGGCGAGGATCATCGCCTCGACGCGCGGATCGCGCAGAGCGGCGAAGATCGCCAGCGTCGCGCCGCTGCAGACGCCGAACAGAGTGATCCGTTTCAACCCGCGCGCGGCGAGGCAATCGAGCGCGGCGACGACGTCCTCGGCGCGCTCCGCGCGATAGAGCGCCGAGCGCGGCCCGCCCGCGACCGGAGCGGACTCGCCGACGCCGAGGCTGTCCATGCGCAGCGAAGCGACGCCCATTTCGGCGAGCGCGCGCGCATGGATCACGGCGGAGCGTCCGCAGCCGATGTGATGATTGGCGCCCGTGTCGAGCATCACCACCGTAGCGGCGGGCGCGCCGCGCGGCAGGCACAGCACGCCGGCGAGACGGCCGTCCGCGCCGAAGCGCAGCGCCGTCTCGGTGAAGACGTCGGTGGCGAGCCCCCCCGGCGCCGGCGCAAGGATGCGCGCGCGCGCAGCCCCCGCGCCGACGAAAGCGACGATGGCGGCGAAATCATCCATGGGCGGCGGCGCCGGCAGCGGCGCCGGCGTCAGCGCCGCATAATCGGCGAGCTCCCGCGTCTCCACCACGGCGCCCAGCGCTTCGAGGCGGGCGACATGGTCGGCGACGGAGCGCGTCGTCGGATCGCGCATCACCAATATGCGCGGCGCGGGCGCAGCGGCAAGGCGCGTGAGATCGACGGCGCAGATCGCGTCGCAGGTCGCGGAGGACAGGACGAAGCCTTCGAGCTCGACCTCCTGCCCCTTGGGGCTCGTCGGCGCGCCGGCGCTGGCGGCGAGCATGCGCGCCATCGCGTCGAGCTCACGCAGATAGGACCGCCCCTTCACCACGGGCGCAATCTCGACGAGACGCTCGACGCCGCCGACCTCGGCGGCGAGGCTCGCGCCGAGGCGCAGGCCGACGAGCGCCACCTCGCGCACGCCGACGGTCTCGCGCATCCAGTCGACCGCAGCGCGTATGGAGCCGCGCCAGCGATCGAGCAGCAGCGAATCCTCGCTGTCGCCGAGCGAATCGCCCTCGCCCGGATAATCGAAGCGCAGCGTCGGCAGGCCGGCCGCGGCCAAAGCGTCGGCGAGGGCGCGCCAGGATCGGTGCGCGCAGAGACCCTCATAGCCGATCGACGCGCAGAGAACGACGCCACGATCGCCATCTGCGTGATGAAACCAGCCGAAGCTCGGCCCGATGTTCACAGCTGTGGTTCTGCTCGTGTGGATCGCGCAAGAGTGATCCACATCCTTCGTTGCCATGATCGCGATATTCTCTACTCCGTCTTGCCGATAGCGAAGCTATGCTCAGCATAGCTCGATCGTTGCTGTTGCGATTCGACGCAGAGACTTGCATTTTCGTGGAAGGGAAGAAGGATTTGTGCCAATCGGCGCGAGCGAACGCTCTGGCGCGCTTTTTGGACCTCGGCTCGCGGCGATCGGCCCGCCGTCCCCGATCGGGACACGCGGGAGAGAAGCGCTCTCTATCTGCGGATTCCGCAGCATTGCGGAAACTTTCACAGGATAGCTGTGGATCAGAGGCGGCGACGCCGCCCCTATCGAGGGAATGACACGCCCGATGCTCGCCAGGCAAACCGCCGTCTATTTCGCCGCCAATCTGTTCTCGGCCGTGTTCGGCCTCGCGAATACGATGATCTTCACGCGTCTCTTCGCGGTGACGGCCTATGGCGAATATCTGCTCGGCTTCGCCTACGCCACTCTGCTGGTCTCGGTGCTGGGCAGCGCGCTCAAGCTCGCCATTCTGCGCGAGCAGGCGCGCGGAAACGACATTCGCGGCGTCGTGCTCGCCGCCCTGCTGCTGTTTCTTCCGGCCGTCCCGGGGTTTTATCTCGGCGGACGGCTGTTCGGCCTCGCGCCGCTCGTCGCGGCGAGCGCGACCCTGCTGGCGCTCGCCATGTCGCTGTTCGAGATCGGGCAGGACGTGCTGCGCGCCGAGCAGAAGACGACGCCCTATCTGCGCGGCACGGTTCTGCGCGCGCTCTCGGTGTCGGCGCTCGGCGTCGGCGTGGCGCTGGCGGCCGCCCATGGCGCGGCGCTGCTCGCCGCCTCGGCCTGCGCCTATCTCTTCGCCGCGACCTTGTTCTGGCGCGCCGCCTGGGGCTCGGCGCGGCCGGTCTTCGACCGCGCCCGGTTTCGCGCCATCGCCCGCGCCGGCGCGCCCTTCACCCTCTCGATGGCGCTGATGGCGCTCGCCACCGTCGCCGACCGCTTCCTGCTCGCCGAGCTCGCCGGCGTCGGCGCCGCGGCCGAATATGCGGCGAGCCTCGATCTCGTGCGCCAGGCGCTGCTCATTCCCGCGGTCAGCGTCTCGGCCGCCTTCGTGCCCATGGCGGTGCGCCTGCTCGCCGAGGAGGGCGAGGCGGCGGCTCGCGCCGGTCTCGCCCGCTCGCTCGAGCTGCTGCTCGCCGCGGCGCTGCCGGCCTGTGTCGGCATGGCTCTCGTCTCGCCGCAGCTCGCCGATCTTCTGCTCGGCCCGGATTTCCGCGCGACGGCGCGCTTCGCCATGCCGGTGCTGGCGATGGCCGTGGCGTTCCAGATTCTGACGCAGCAATACACCCATACGAGCTTTCTGCTGTCGAACCGCAATCTCTTCTATCTCATCAACACCGGCTCGATCCTGCTGTTCAATCTGATCGTGTCGGCTCTGCTGATTCTGCGCTTCGGCCTCGATGGCGCGGTGTGGGGGCGCCTCGCCGCCGAGATCTTCGGTTTCGCCAACGCCTATGTGCTGAGCCGCCGCGCTTTCGTGCTGCCCTTCCCTTTCGGCCGCATCGCCCGCGTCGTCGCGGCGACGGCGGCGATGGCGCTGGTCGTGCGCGCTCTCTCCGGCGAGGCTGCGACCTTGCCGCCGCTCGCCGGGCTGCTTCTGCAGGTCGCGGCCGGCGCCGGCGCCTATGCGGCGGTCGCCTTCGCGCTCGACATCGCCGAGCTGCGGGCGCTCGCGAGCGGCGCGGCCCTGCGCCTCTTCACAAAGTCGGGATTGGCCGCGGCCGGACCGCGACGCTGGCGACGCGCCGAGTGAAATCTGGACCGCGAGCCTTCAGGCTCGCTTCTCGCCTGCTCTTTCCTCCGAACGCCGAATGGCTTTAAGACGGGCCCAACGCCCTTCGGCCCGGCGTGGCGCGCGGAGGATTCTCAGGAGACGAACACCCATGCCCCTCTACAAGATCGATGGAATCGCGCCGCGCGTGCCGGAGTCCGGCCGCTATCACGTCCTGCCCGGCGCCCATGTGATCGGCCGCGTGCATCTCGAGGAGGACGCCAACATCTGGTTCGGCTGCGTGCTGCGCGGCGACAACGAATGGATCACCATCGGCGCGCGCACCAATATTCAGGAGAACAGCATTCTCCACACCGATATGGGCTTTCCGCTGACCATCGGCGCCGATTGCACCATCGGCCATGGCGTCATTCTGCACAGCTGCGTGATCGGCGAGGCGAGCCTCATCGGCATGGGCGCGACCATCCTCAACGGCGCGAAGATCGGCCGCAACTGTCTCGTCGGCGCCAATGCGCTGGTCACCGAGAACAAGGAGTTTCCCGACAATTCGCTGATTGTCGGCGCGCCGGCGCGCGTCGTGCGCGTGCTCGACGAGGGGGCGCTCGCCCGCCATCTCGAATCGGCCCACCATTATGTGGAGAACGCGCGCCGCTATGCGAGCGGGCTCGAGCCGATCGGCTGACGCTCAGCGTGACACATAGATCGGCGCGGGCCCGCCGCCCTCGAGCGCGACCCAGACATTGGGGTCGAGCTGCGACTGGCGCTTGACGAAACGGTAGGGCGTCAGCGTCCAGGGCCTGACCGCGTCGCTCATATTGTCGAGGACGAGCTCGCCGCGATTGGTGCGCACGGTCAGCACCGCATGGCCGTCGCCATTGGCCTCCTTCACGACGGTCATCAGCAGCGCCTGACGCGGATAGCCGCGCGCGATCAGCAGGCGCCGCTTGGCCAGCGCGAAATCCTCACAATCGCCCTTGCCATCGGTCGGATAATCCCATTGGTCGACGACGCCCCAATGATCCATGTCCGAGACCGGCTGGATGGAATGATTGACGAAGAGATTGACGCTCTGAATTTCCTTGTAGGTCTTGGCGGTGAGATCGATGTCGCGCGGCGCGGCGGCGGAGCCGACGCATTCCCCGGGATAGCGGCGGCAGAAATCGAGCCAGCCGAAGGGAATGCTGGTTTCCGGGCCGAGCGCGGCGTAGACGATCTGCTCGCTCGCGCGTGCCCGCTCCGCCGGCGCGATGTAGATCACGCTGTAGAGCGCCAGCGCTGCCACTGTTTTCGTTCCGATGCCGGACATCGCTCGTCTCCTCGATCCAGAGACGAGAATAGTTTTTGGCTTTTTCTCTCGATCTAAGCCGACAGCTCGGATTTTATGCGAACCGATTCAGACTTTGATCGAACGGCGCGAAGGATAACTTCCGGTGAACGAGATGGATCGAAGGCGGGCGATCACGCACGATCGGCTTGGCCGCGCTGACGCTTCTTCATGGGTCCGCGCACGGCGGCGACGGGGGCGCGGTGGCGACGGCCGCCCGGCGAGGCGGGAATCGGCGGCGCGGCGGCGCGAGCAAGGTTAAAGGCGGCGGCGGAAGCGGCGCGGCCGAAGCGGGGCGCGGCCTTGGTTCCGTCTCAATGGCGGCGCATAAGGCTCGCCCATTCGTTTCGCGGTTCGGCTCGAAGGTTCGACAGCGATGTTGCTGCGCATCGGCTTTGTCTTGGCGACGACTTTGCTCGTTTGCCTGCTTTCCACCCCGCCCATCGCCGAGCCGCTGGATCGCGCGGCGGTGGTGAATCCCTTCGTCGCGCCGGCGCCGCCGCTCGAGCGGCGTTTCGACGAATGGCGCGAGGCGCTGCGCCTCAGCGGCGAGCAGGACCGGCTGTTCCGCTCGATGGAGCTTCATTTGCAGCGCGTCGCCGACGAGAGGGACGCCGCCATCGTCGCCGCCGCCATCGACCGCAATCGCGAGCCTCGTTCGGCCCGCGATCCCGGCGCGGCGCTGCGGGCGCGGGCCGAGCGGCTCAGCCGGCACGCGGAGAGCCTGCGCGCCCTCGCCGACGCCGAATCATCCTTCTTCGCATCGCTGTCCGACGAGCAGAGACGCATCGCCGATGATATGATTCCGCGAGACACGCTGAACCTGCGCGACGTGTTCCGGCGACGCGGGCTTCGCCCCGATAAGAACGGCTAGAACGCTTTCCGATCGACGGAATCGTCCGATCGATCGGAATTCGCTCGAAGAAAGAACACGAGAGCGCTCTCGATGCGAGAAGTCTGGATGAAGCTGATCTCCCCGAGACTCGCGCGGACGGCGCGCGCGGTCCTTGCGCTCGCGCTCGCGACAGCGCCGAGCCTCGCGGCGCAGGACCATCCTCTCCCCGCCCCGCAACAGGGAGCCAGCGTCGCCGGCCCACGTTCCGAGTCGCTGCGACGACGGCTGTCGAAATATGAATCCCGAAAGATCCGGCACGCCTGCGCCGCCCACGCCGGCGAGCGCGGACTCGCCGGAGCCGAGCGCGACGCCTTCATCGCCGGCTGCTATGTCGGTCGTCTCGGCCACAGAGGCGAGCGGCAACGCTGCCGGGTCGAGGCGGCGGCGAAGGGCGTCGACAAATCCGCGCTGCGCGACTTTGTGCGCGATTGCGTGAAGGAGCGGACGCGCGAGTGAAGGCGCTCAGCGACGAACCACCAGCACCGAGCATTTGGCGTGGCGGACGATGGTCTTGGCGTTGGAGCCGAGCAGATAGGTCGACATGGCCGGCCGGTGCGAGCTCAGCACGATGAGATCGGCGCCCCAATCCTCGGCCTCGGCCAGCACTTCCGGATAGATCGCGCCGAAGCGTACGATGGTCGTCACCAGCTCCTTCGGATAATCGAGCTTGGCCGCGACATCGGCGAGATCCTGCTCGGCGGAGAGGCGCAGCTCCTCGTCGAAATTGGCGGGGATGTAGTCGATGAAGGCCACCGGCACCAGCGATTGCACATTGACGAGCCGCAGGCGCGCATTGCCCCCCTTGGCGACGACGAGCGCCTCGTCGAGCGCCTGACCGATGAGGTCCGGTTCGGTGAGGTCGAGTGGAACGAGTATTTTTGTGAACATGCCGCGCCCTCCTCTCTTCGATATAGGCGCGCTTCGCCGTGTTTTTAGGGCGCGCCGGCGCGCGACGCGATGTCGCGCTCGTCGATCTCCGCTTCGATCAAATCTCCGTCGCGGGAACGGGCGCGGAACTCCGCGCGGCTGGCGGCGACCTCCTCGATCCTCCGCCCCACCTCGGGATTGCGCTGCAGGAACACATGTAGGTCGAAAGCGTCGAGGACGAGCAGCTTGATCGGCGTGATCGCCCGCACATTGGCTGTGCGGCTGGTCTTGCGCAGCAGCGCCACCTCGCCGAAGAACTGGCCTTCGCCGAGGCGCGCCGGGCCTTCCGCGAGCTCGATCTCCACCTCGCCGGCGGCGATGAAATACATCGAATGAGCCGGTTCGCCGCGTCGCACGACGAGAGCGCCGGGCGGCAGGGACTGCGCGCGCAGATAGCGCATGATTTCGGCGATGGCCGAGGCGTCGAGCGTGGCGAACAGCGGCGCTCGCGCCACCATGCTCCAGGTGACGACGAAATCGCGGCGGTGGATTTCCTCCGCAAAGGCGGTGGCGACGATGCCGACCGGCAGGCCGAGCATCACGAAGCCCATCACCATGGTCACAGCGGCGACGATGCGGCCGGCCGCCGTCGTCGGGGTGACGTCGCCATAGCCGACCGTGGCGACGGTCTGGATGGCCCACCACATGGAGGCGGGGATGGAGCGGAAATGCTCCGGCTGGGCGTCGCGCTCGACCACATACATGGCTGCGGCCATCAGCAGCACGACGCCGAACAGGACGACTCCCGTGGCGGCGAGCGCCTTTCGCTCGGCCTCGAGCACGGCGACGATCGAACGGATGCCGGGAGAATAGCGGGCGAGCTTGAAGAAGCGCGCGAGCCGCAGGATCAGAAGGATGCGCAGATCCGCGGTGAGGAAGAAGGAGAGAAGAGCCGGCAGGATGGCGGCGAGATCGACGAGAGCCGAGGCCGACAATGCAAAGGCGGCGCGCGCCTTCAGCGGCGGGAGATCGGCGTAGAGCCTGTGCTCGGGCGCGCTCCAGAGGCGCAGAGCATATTCCACCGAGAAGGCCGCGACGGCGACATATTCGATGGCGGCGAAGATCGCGCCATAGCGCGCGGCGATGTCGGCGTCGGACTCGAGAACGACCGCGGCGACGGACAGGATGACGAGCGTCACCAGCGCGCCATGAACCAATTGCGCGGTTCGGTCCCCGACCCCGCCGCTGTCGAGAAGGAAATGAGTGCGACGGCGCAGCCGGACGAGGCGCAGCGGCTGCGCCTCGTCCCTCACTGCGCGGCCTTCATGCGCATCTGATCCTCGATGGCGGCGAGCGCCGCTTCGAGCGCGGAAGCGTCGGGCCCGCCGGCCTGGGCGAGATCGGGGCGTCCGCCGCCGCCCTTGCCGCCGAGCTTTTCGCTAGCGGCGCGCACGAGATCGACAGCGTTGTAGGTCGTCGTCAGATCGGCGGTCACGCCGACGACGATGCCGGCCTTGCCGTCGGCCGAGGCGCTGGCGATGGCGACGACGCCGGAGCCGAGCGCCTTCTTCTGCTCGTCGACCAGAGACTTCAAATCCTTCGGGTCGATGCCGCTCACCGCTTTGGCGAACAGCTTGATTCCGTCGATCTCGCGCACTGGGGCCGCGCCATTGGCGCCGCCGCCCATGGCCAGCTTGCGCTTGGCTTCGGCGAGCTCGCGCTCCAGCTGCTTTCGTTCCTCGAGCAGAGCGGCGAGACGCGCCGGCGTCTCGTCGACGGGGACGCGCACCAGCGCCGCGACCTCGCGCAACGCCCGCGAATCGGCGACGAGCTGCGCGCGCGCCGCCTCCGCGGTCTTGGCCTCGATGCGGCGCACGCCGGAGGCGACCGCCCCCTGCGAGACGATGCTGACGAGGCCGATGTCGCCGGTGCGGCGCACATGCGTGCCGCCGCACAGCTCCACCGAAAAGGCGTGATGCTGGTCGGTCGGCGCAAGGTCCGTCGAGGGCTGGCCCGTCGACAGCGAGCCCATGGAGACGACGCGCACCTCGTCGCCATATTTCTCGCCGAACAGCGCGCGGGCGCCGGAGTGGATGGCGTCGTCCTGCGCCATCAGCCGCGTGTCGACGGGCGCATTGTCCTGCACCACCTCATTGGCGATGCGCTCGACCTCTGCGACCTCCTCCTCGGTGAGGGGTTTTGGATGAGTGAAGTCGAAGCGCAGTCGGTCGGACGCGACGAGCGATCCCTTCTGCGCCACATGATCGCCGAGCACGCGGCGCAGCGCCTCGTGCAGAATATGCGTCGCCGAATGATTGGCGCGCACCGCGTTGCGGCGAGAGTGGTCGATCTCGAGCTCGAGCGCGAGGCCGGGAGTGATCGCGCCTTCTTCCACGACGCCTTCATGGACGAAGAGGCCGCCGAGCTTCTTCTGTGTGTTGGTCACTCGGAAGCGCACGCCCTTGGCGCGCATCTCGCCGATGTCGCCGATCTGGCCGCCGGACTCGGCGTAGAAGGGGGTCTGGTTGAGGAGAACGGCGCCGCGTGCGCCGGGCTCGAGCCGGAAGGTCTCGGCGCCGTCGTGCAGCAGCGCAACGACGATCCCTTCGCTCTTCTCGGTGTCATAGCCGAGAAATTCCGTGGCGCCGACACGCTCCTCGATGGCGAACCAGACCGATTCGGTCGCCGTTTCGCCCGAGCCGGCCCAGGCCTTGCGCGCCTCGGCGCGCTGACGCGCCATTGCCGTCTCGAAGCCGGCCTTGTCGACGGAAAGCCCGCGCGAGCGCAGCGCGTCCTCGGTCAGGTCGAGCGGAAAACCATAAGTGTCGTAGAGCTTGAAGGCGGTCTCGCCGGAGAGGCTGCCGCCCTGCGCGAGCGTCGCCGTCTCCTCGTCGAGGATGGCGAGGCCGCGCGCCAGCGTCTGGCGAAAGCGCGTCTCCTCGGTCAGCAGCGTGTCGCGGATCAGGCGCTCCGCGCGCGTCAGCTCGGGATAGGCCTGCGCCATTTCCGTGACCAGCGCGCCGACGAGCCGATGCATCAGCGGCTCGGCGGCGCCGAGCAGCTGGGCATGGCGCATGGCGCGGCGCATGATGCGGCGCAGGACATAGCCTCGACCTTCGTTCGAAGGCGTGACGCCGTCGGCGACGAGGAAGGCGGAGGCGCGCAAATGATCGGCGATGACGCGATGGCTCGCGGCCTGCGGTCCAGCGGCGTCGACTCCGGTGGCGTCGGCGACCGCGCCGGTCAAACGGCGGAACAGATCGATATCGAAGACCGAATGGACGCCCTGCAGCAGAGCGGCGATGCGCTCGAGGCCCATGCCGGTGTCGATCGACGGACGCGGCAGCGGGACACGCTCTCCCGGCGCCGTCTGATCATATTGCATGAACACGAGGTTCCAGAATTCGAGGAAGCGGTCGCCGTCCTCGTCGGGACTGCCGGGCGGTCCGCCGGCGACGCTCTCGCCCTGGTCGTAGAAGATTTCCGAGCAGGGGCCGCAGGGGCCGAGATCGCCCATGCTCCAGAAATTATCGCTGGAGGCGATGCGGATGATGCGGTCGTCGGAGAAGCCGGCGATCTTCTTCCAAAGGCCATAGGCTTCGTCGTCGTCGTGATAGACGGTGACGAGAAGGCGCTCGCGCGGCAGGCCGAGCTCGCGAGAGACGAGCGTCCAGGCCAGCTCGATCGCGCCTTCCTTGAAATAATCGCCGAAGGAGAAATTGCCGAGCATCTCGAAGAAGGTCAGATGCCGGGCGGTGTAGCCGACATTGTCGAGATCATTGTGCTTGCCGCCGGCGCGCATGCATTTCTGCGCGCTGGTCGCGCGCGCATAGTGGCGCTTCTCGAAGCCGGTGAACACATTCTTGAATTGCACCATGCCCGCATTGGTGAACATCAAGGTCGGATCATTCAGCGGGACGAGCGGCGAGGAAGCGACCTTCTCATGGCCATTGCGCGAGAAGAAGTCGAGGAAGGTCGTGCGGATCTGGTTGACGCCACTCATGGTGCTCATTCGGCCCGAGGTTGCCGATCGTGTCGCGGCGTCGCCCGGCCTCTTGCGGCGGGCCGGCCGCGACGCTCTCGTTCTGCGCGCCCGGGCGCTCGCGAAAATCGCGAGGCCCCGGGCGCGAACCGAGCCCTTCTAGAGCATTTGCCAGCGAAGGGAAACAGGGCTTTTCCGCGGGATGGACGAGGCTCGCGGCGCGGTCCGGCTCATTCCTCGCCGGCTGCGTCATCCTCGCCGCCGGCGTCGAGGATGCGCTCGGCGATGAGGCCGGCGTTCTCGCGGATCGCCGCCTCGATGCGCTCGGCGGCCTCCTTGTTCTGCTTCAGAAAGGCCTTGGCGTTCTCACGTCCCTGTCCGAGCCTCTGGCTGTCGAAGGAGAACCAGGCGCCCGATTTGTCGACGACGCCGGCCTTCACGCCGAGATCGACGAGCTCGCCGACCTTGGAGACGCCCTCGCCATACATGATGTCGAACTCGACCTGCTTGAACGGCGGAGCGACCTTGTTCTTGACCACTTTGACGCGCGTCTGATTGCCCGTGACCTCGTCGCGGTCCTTGATCGAGCCGATGCGGCGGATGTCGAGCCGCACCGAAGCGTAGAATTTCAACGCATTGCCGCCGGTCGTCGTCTCCGGCGAGCCATACATGACGCCGATCTTCATGCGGATCTGGTTGATGAAGATGACGAGCGTGTTGGAGCGCGAGATCGAGGCGGTGAGCTTGCGCAGCGCCTGGCTCATCAGCCGCGCCTGCAAGCCCGGCTGCACCTCGCCCATCTCGCCCTCGATCTCGGCGCGCGGCGTCAGCGCCGCGACCGAATCGACGACCAGCACATCGACCGCGCCCGAGCGCACCAGAGTGTCGGTGATCTCCAGCGCCTGCTCGCCCGTGTCGGGCTGCGAGATCAGCAGCTCCTCGAGATTGACGCCGAGCTTGCGGGCGTAGACCGGATCGAGCGCATGCTCGGCGTCGACGAAGGCGCAGACGCCGCCCTTCTTCTGCGCCTCGGCGATCACATGCAGGGTGAGCGTCGTCTTGCCCGAGGATTCCGGCCCGTAAATCTCGACGACGCGGCCGCGCGGCAGGCCGCCGACGCCGAGCGCGATGTCGAGCCCCAGCGAGCCCGTCGAGATCGTCTCGATCTCGACCGCCTTCTGGTTCTTGCCGAGCCGCATGATGGAGCCTTTGCCGAAGGCGCGCTCGATCTGCGACAGAGCGGCGTCCAGCGCCTTGGTCTTGTCCACGGAGGTTCCTTCCACGAGGCGGAGATTGCTTTGGCTCACGGCGATGATTCCTTCTGGCACGGGTGGGGCGGCTGACGCAATAAAGATGAGGATCGACGCGCGAGGACATATTGGACGGCGACGCGCTCGCGCCGTTCGCCTTCGTCGCCTCCGATCCCGGGAACATCCAACGCCATCATTGTATCCCTTTTGTTCTCGCCGCCAAGTTCTTTTTTTGTTCGCCTTCACGTAAGCCGAGCCTTGTCTTCGCGCGCCGATGCGGCGAGAGTGGCCAAACAGTTTTTTGTCGAGGAGTCGTTCGATGCGTTTCGTCCTCGCCGGCGCGGCTCGCCCGTCGGTCGCGCTCTTCGCCGGCGCCCTCTGCGCCTGCCAGAGCGCCGCGCCGCCGCCGCCGCAGGGCCGTTTCGATCCGGCCGAAGCGGCCTTCATCCGGCGGGAGGGCGAGACCGCGCTCAAGGGCCAGGCGTTCCTGCGCGATCCTCATGGCCGCGTGGATGTCCGCTACGCCTCGGGCGAGGTCGTTCGCCTCATACCGGCGACCGCTTACGCGCGGGCCCGCTTCGCGCAATTCTACGGCGACAAGAAATTCGTCCCGGCGCAGCAGGCGCAATCGCCGACGCACGACCCCGACTATCTTTCCTTCATGCGCACGACCAAAGCCGACGCCACCGGCCGCTTCGTCTTCGACAAACTGGCGCCCGGCCGCTATTTCGTGGCGACGCAGCTCACCTGGACGCCGGCGGGCCGCTGGCTCAGCGAAGGCGGCGCGATGTATGACGAGGTCGAGGTCACCGGCAAGGAGAGCGAGCCGATCCGCATGATCCTCTCCGGCAATTGAAGCAGGAGACGTCTTTGTCGCTTCTTCTCGTCGTCGCCGCCGCGCTCGTCGACGCGCAAGATCGCGTGCTCATCGCGCAGCGCCCGCCAGGCAAGCAGCTCGCCGGCTTATGGGAATTTCCCGGCGGCAAGCTCGATCCCGGCGAGCGTCCCGAGGAGGCGCTCGTCCGCGAGCTCGCCGAGGAGCTCGGCGTGATCGTCGACGCGCGCGATCTCACGCCGCTGACCTTTGCGAGCCACGCCTATGAGGCCTTCCATCTGCTGATGCCGCTCTATCTCTGCCGCCGCTGGAGCGGGGAGCCGCAGTCGCGCGAGGGACAGGCGCTCGCCTGGGCGCGGCCGGGCGAGCTGGACGCGGCGCAAATGCCGCCCGCCGACGCGCCGCTGATCGCGCCGCTCGTCGCGCTGCTCGGCTGAGCGGGGCCGCGTCGCTCTCGCCGTCAGCGAGAAGAGGTCGAAATCCCCATCCACATGTGCGCGAGCGGAACCAACAGCGCGGAGCCACTGCCGTAAAACGCCAGCGCCGCTGAAAAAGCGCCTCCCGAAACGCCCCAGGGACGCGACTCGCCCCCTCCGAATGTGAAAATCGTCAGGGCGACGAGAGCGGGCGCGATCCAGGCGCAACCGATCAGCAGATGCTTCGGCTCGACGCTCGAACCATGGAGAAAGCGAGCGGCCGCAGGCGCGAGCAAGAAGACGCCTCGCCACATTCCAGCGCCGAGCAGCCAGAAACCGGAGAGCTCGAGAGTGAGCCAGAACAGTCCCGACGGCGGCGGACGTCGTGCAACGAGCGCAGCGCACAGATCGCCGGCCATAGACAGGACCAAGAATGTCAGAGCGCAGGAATAGACGACAAAAAAGCCGACAGTCGGAACGACGAGGATCGCCAGCTCCAACGAGAACAGCCGCCGGTTCACGCCTTCTGCTTCTGTCATCGACCGCCCTTTCGACAGGCTCGCATAAATTTATGGGGTCCGAGGCGCGACGCCCGTGACGCATGATGGGCTTACAAAGGCAGGTTCTTCCAATCTCGCTTGGCGACGCGCGCATGGTGAATGCGGATCGCCGACTCGATCTCATGGAATGTCTCCGAGCCCGCTATCGCGTCATAGAACCCCATTTTCCGGGCGACAGCTTCGAGGCGGAAGCACCAATAGAGCGACATCAGTGGGTTGACGAATAATTCCGAGCCGCGCGTTCGCTCGGTCGCATGCCGGTCGCCGAAGTCGCCGCGCAGCGCCGATGCGATCGAATTGGCGACGATGCTTTTCGAGCTCGGCTGCCGCGCGTTCAGGAAATCGACGGCGTCCAGCAGAGCGTCGCCTTCCGGCTCTCCCGCGGAGACGGAGACGCAGCCGAGGAAGCCGCCGGATCGGATCAACTCGGCCGCGTTCTCCAGAAAAGAGTGATGGCAGACGCCATGAAAATGATCGACGCCGAAGCCGAGGCAGACGAGAAACTTGCGTGGGCATGCGGTCTCATTGGCCGCCACGATGGACAGCGCGTCCTCTTCGATCGTGCCGAGCGCCGCCTCGTCGCCCTTCATCAGGCTGTCGGTTCCTCCGTCGACGAGGATGAGCGTGTCGATGTCGAGTAGCCTCACGAGGGCTTCGTAGGACCGACATGTCGGCCGCACCCCGGACTTCTCGAAGGCGAAGATCTTCGGCTCGTCTCCCCTCGCAGCCAGCCAGTCGACGAGATGGCGCTCGGGAAAATAGCCCTGCATGCGGCTATCGAAATCGACGAGTCGAGCGGACGGGCCGATTTTCTTGGGACAGGCGAGATCGACTCGCGCGAAGGAGAGATTGGCCAGAAAGACGCGCTTGCCCTGATGTTGGAGCGCGACATAGAGGGGCAGCCCGCTGACGATGTCGAAACCGCCCCCGCAACCGGCGATCAGCACTCGCCGTGACGTTTCCAGCTCACGAAAAAAAGGAATTCGCATCAATTCATCTCACTCGACCGAAAACCTATTCTCTTTCGATCGATCCGGCAATCATCATCAGAAGACGGCCGCCGAAGGCGCTTTTTCGGCCCGTTGTCGAGTCTGAGGCGGCTCTCTGCCGACGATCGTTCCTAGGCGGCCACGGCCGACCGATTCTGCCGCCGGCCCACGGGGCGGCGCTCGGGTCGAGGTCGGACGGAGGCGCGGCGCCCGGCTCGGCGACAGCTCGCCAGGCGACCTCGGAGCCTTCGCCGCGCTGGTCGAGCAAAAGCGTCGCTGGCGCAGCTTTTCCTTGCATTCGGCCGCCCTTCGAGTCTATAAAGCCGCAGTTTCCATCTCATAACGATCACGCTCGTGATCGCTGCTTGAGAGTGGGGCCCGGCCGGGACCCCGCTCTTTTTCGTTTGCGCCGGCCCCGACGCTTCGAACCCGAGGATGAGCCGCTTGGCAGAAACGCCCGCCGCCAGCGCCGACACCGCTCCGCTCGACGAGCCGCGCCTCTGCGGCGAGACCGGCGTTGCGGCGCGCATCGCCCATATCGCCGAGCCCGTGCTGGCGCAGCTCGGCTATCGTCTGGTGCGGGCGCGCATTCTTTCGCAGAACGGCGTCATTCTGCAGATCATGGCCGAACGACCCGACGGGACCATGACGATCGAGGATTGCGAGGCCGCGAGCCAGGCGCTCTCGCCCGAGCTCGACGTCGAGGATGCGATCGCCGACGCCTATCGGCTCGAATTGTCCTCGCCCGGCATCGATCGGCCGCTGGTGCGGGTCTCGGATTTTCGCCGCGCCATCGGCCAGGAGGCGAAAATAGAGCTGACGCTGCCGCTGGCGTCTGGCCGCAAGCGATTTCGAGGCGATATCATCGCCGTCGAGGGCGAGGGACGCGAGGCGGTGGCGACGCTCGAGCGCAAGGATGCGCCGCCGGACGAAGAGAAGACGGTGCGCTTGCCTCTGCGCGACCTCGACGAGGCCAAGTTGATGCTGACCGAGGCGCTGATCCGTGAATCGCTGCGCGCCGGCAAGGCCGACGCGGAGCAAGACCAAGAGCAAGAGGAGGCCGGCGCGGCGCAGGAGCGTCCGCGCCGCGGTCCGGGCCGTTTCGCCGCCGCGGCGAAGCAAAAGGCCAAGCCGCTGGTTCCAGCCGGAATTCAGGCGGGGTTGAAAAAAGGAGGCGGGCCCGGTCGCACGCGCGTCTGACGCGCCGCTCCGGAGCCGGCTCTTATTGAGGAGCGACAGATGGCCGTCAGCGCCAACAGGTTGGAAATCCTGCAGATCGCCGATGCGGTCGCGCGCGAGAAATCGATCGACCGCCAGATCGTCATCGCCTCCATGGAGGACGCGCTGCAAAAAGCGGCGCGCTCGCGCTATGGGCAGGAGACCGAGGTGCGCGCGGAGATCAATCCGAAGAGCGGCGAGGTGCGTTTCTCGCGCCTGCTGCTCGTCGTCGATCTCGTCGACAACGACGCGACGCAGATTTCCATCGAGGACGCGCGCAAGCGCAATCCGGCGGCGCAGGTCGGCGACTGGATCTCCGAGACGCTGCCGCCCTTCGACTTCGGCCGCATCGCCGCGCAATCGGCCAAGCAGATTATCGTGCAGAAGGTGCGCGAGGCCGAGCGCGACCGCCAATATGAGGAATTCAAGGACCGCATCGGCGAGATCGTCAACGGCGTCGTCAAGCGCGTCGAATATGGCAATGTGATCATCGATCTCGGCCGCGGCGAGGCGATCATCCGCCGCGACGAGATGATCCCGCGCGAGACCTTCCGCCCCGGCGACCGCGTGCGCGCCTATGTCTATGACGTGCGCCGCGAGCAGCGCGGGCCGCAGATCTTCCTCTCCCGCACGCATCCGCAATTCATGGCCAAGCTGTTCCGCCAGGAGGTGCCGGAGATCTACGACAATGTCATCGAGGTGAAGTCGGTCGCCCGCGACCCCGGCTCGCGCGCCAAGATCGCCGTCATCTCGCGCGATTCCTCGATCGATCCGGTCGGCGCCTGCGTCGGCATGCGCGGCTCGCGCGTGCAGGCGGTCGTCGGCGAGCTGCAGGGCGAGCGCATCGACATCATTCCCTGGTCGGCGGACGCCGCGACCTTCATCGTCAATGCGCTGCAGCCGGCCGAGGTCGTCAAGGTGGTGCTCGACGAGGACACGGCGCGCATCGAGGTGGTGGTGCCGGACGATCAATTGTCGCTCGCCATCGGACGGCGCGGCCAGAATGTCCGCCTCGCCTCGCAGCTCACCGGCTGGGACATCGACATTCTGACCGAGGCCGAGGAATCGGAGCGCCGTCAGCGCGAGTTCATCGAGCGGACCAAAGTGTTCATGAACGCCATCGACGTGGATGAGGTGGTCGGACGCCTGCTCGCCTCCGAAGGCTTCACCTCGGTCGAGGATCTCGCCTTCGTGGATCTCGCCGAGCTGGCGACGATCGAGGGCTTCGACGAGGACACGGCCGCCGAGATTCAGAATCGCGCGCGTAACTATCTGGAAAGGGTCGAGGCCGAGAACGAGGCCCGCCGCAAGGAGCTCGGCGTGCTCGACGAGTTGAAGGAGATCGATGGGATCACCACCGCCATCATGGTCAAGCTCGGCGAGAACGATGTGAAGTCGATCGAGGATCTCGCGGGCTGCGTGCCCGACGACCTCGTCGGCTGGACCGAGAAGAAGAATGGCGAGACCATCAAGCAGACGGGCTTCCTGGACGGCGTCGACATTTCGCGCGAGGAGGCCGAGGCGATGATCATGGCCGCGCGCGTGCGCGCCGGCTGGATCGAGGCGCCGGCGCCCGCCGAGGAGAGCGGGGAAGAGGCGGAGCAAGCGACCGAAGGCGAGGTCGAAGGAACCGCCGAAGCAGCGGTCGAGGAGACGCCGGCGCAAGCGGCCGACGGCGCGGCGGAATAGCGGAATAGGAGCGGGGTCCAGGTGAGAGACGCAGAGGCGAGCGAGCGGATGTGCATCGTGACGCGACGGCGCGACGCGCCGGAGGCGATGATCCGCTTCGTGCGCGCGCCGGACGGCGTTCTCACGCCGGACATAAGGGCGCGCCTGCCGGGCCGCGGAGCCTGGGTGACGGGACGCTCCGATCTCGTCGCCGAGGCTCTGAAGAAGCGCGCTTTCGCCCGTCAGTTGAAGGCCGAGATCTCCGTCTCGCCGACGCTGCCGCAGGATGTGGACCGTCTGCTCGAGACCGATTGCCTGCAGTCGCTGGCTCTCGCCAACAAGGCCGGCGCGGTGACGACGGGTTTCGGCAAGGTCTGCGACGCGCTCGAGAAAGGCGCTGTGGCCGCGGTGCTCGAGGCGCGCGACGGCTCGTCGGAGGGCAGGCGCAAGCTCGCGCAAGCGGCGCGTCGCGCGGCCTCCGCCGCAGGAGGAGCGGCCGAGCCGCCCGCGACGATCGCTCTCTTCGATTCGTCGCAATTGGGTTTGGCTTTGGGCCGCACAAATGTGATACATGCAGCCCTCGCGCCGGGCGGACCGACGCAGGCCTTTTTGACGCGCTGCCGCCGTCTCTCCGCCTATCGAGGCGAAAACGCTCGGAATCAAGCGGAAGAGAGCGGCGACGATCACGCGAACACCGTCGGCCCGACGGCCGACGCCAACGAACCGGCGCAGCCCGAGGATCGGAAACTGGATGAGTGAGACCGAGAACACCGGCGAGAAGGGGACCGCCCCGTCGAAGACGCTGCATCTGAAGCAGCGTCCGACGGAACACGGCGGCATGGTGCGGCAGAGCTTCCCCCACGGCCGCTCGAAGGTGGTCGTGGTCGAGAAGGTGAAGCGCCGCGCCCCGGGGCATGTCGAGCCGACCAAGCCCACGCCCGCCGCGGCGGCGCCGTCCACAGCGGCTCCGTCGGCGGCGGCTCCGTCCGCGCCCGCTCCATCGTCGCCGCCGCCGCCTCCCCCGCGCGCCGAGAGGTCGCATGCGCCCGCGCCCAAGCGAGGGGCCGGCGTCGTTCTGCGCGCTCTGACCGACGAGGAGCGCGAAGCCCGCGCTCGCGCCCTGGTCGATGCGCGCACGCGCGAGGAGGAGGATCGCCGCCGCGCCGAGGCGGAGGCCAAGGCGCGCGCCGAACGCGAGGAGCGCGAGCGCGCCGAGCGCGCCGCCGCCGAAGCGCGTAAGCGCGAGGAGGAATCCCGTCTCGCGCGTGAAGCCGAGACGAAACGCAAATCGGAGGAGGAGGCGCGTCGGCGTCTGGCCGGAGGCGGCGCGCCCGAGCCGCAGCCCGCGAGCGCGGCGGCGCGTCCCGCCGCCGCTCCCCGTCCGACGACGACGGCCCCGCGCGAAGGCGCCCCGCGTCCGGCCGGAGGAGCCGCGCCGCAGCCGGCCGGCGAGAACGCCGACGCCAAGCGCCTCGTGGCCCGTCGCCCCGCCGGCGTGATCGCGGTGAAGGCGCCGACGCCGCCGCGCCCGACGCCGTCGCGCGGCGGCGCGCAGAAGGACCGCGGCCGCCTCACCGTCTCCACCGCGACGTCGGAGGAGGAGGAGCGCACGCGCTCGGTCGCGGCCTTCCGCCGCCGCACGCAGCGCCTCAAATCCTTCGGCCAGGCCGAGCAGAAGGAAAAGATCGCGCGCGAGGTCATCCTGCCCGAGACCATCACCATTCAGGAGCTCGCCAACCGCATGTCGGAGCGCGGCGTCGATGTGATCCGTCTGCTGATGAAGCAGGGCGCGCTGCACAAGATCACCGATGTGATCGACGCCGACACGGCGCAGCTCGTCGCCGAGGAGCTCGGCCACACCGTCAAGCGCGTCGCCGAGTCGGATGTGGAGGAAGGCCTGTTCGACATGCCCGACGCCGAGGACGCGCTCGAGAGCCGTCCGCCGGTCGTCACCATCATGGGCCATGTCGACCACGGCAAGACCTCGCTGCTCGACGCGATCCGCCAGGCCAATGTGGTCGCGGGCGAAGCCGGCGGCATCACGCAGCATATCGGCGCCTATCAGGTGACGGCGCCGAACGGCGCGCCGATCACCTTCATCGACACGCCCGGCCACGCCGCCTTCACGGCGATGCGCGCACGCGGCGCCAAGGTGACCGACATCGTGATCCTGGTGGTCGCGGCCGACGACGGCGTCATGCCGCAGACGATCGAGGCGATCCATCACGCCAAGGCGGCGGAGGTGCCGCTCATCGTCGCGATCAACAAGATCGACAAGCCCGACGCCAAGCCGGAGCGCGTGCGCACCGAGCTGCTGCAGCACGAGGTGCAGACCGAGACCTTCGGCGGCGAGACGCTGGAGGTGGAGGTTTCCGCCAAGGAGAAGCTCAATCTCGACAAGCTGCTCGACGCCATCATCCTGCAGTCGGAAGTGCTCGACCTCAAGGCCAACCCCGAGCGCTCGGCCGAAGGCACGGTGATCGAGGCGCGGCTCGACAAGGGCCGCGGCCCGGTCGCCACCGTGCTGGTGCAGCGCGGCACGCTGCACATCGGCGACATCATCGTCGCCGGCTCGCAATGGGGCCGCGTGCGCGCGCTGCTCGACGACAAGGGCGCCGTCTGCCCGAGCGCGGGCCCGTCCTTCCCGGTCGAGATTCTCGGCTTCTCCGGCACGCCTGAGGCCGGCGACCGTGTCGCTGTGGTCGAGTCCGAGGCTCGCGCGCGCGAAATCACCGAATATCGCGAGCGTCAGCGCCGCGAGAAGCTGGTGGCGCGCGGCGGCGGGGCGCGCACCTCGCTCACCGACATGATGAGCCAGCTGAAGACGGCCGGCCGCAAGGAGTTCCCGCTCGTCATCAAGGGCGACGTGCAAGGCTCGGTGGAGGCCATCATCGCTGCGCTCGACAAGCTCGGCACCGACGAGGTGGGCGCGCGCATCGTGCACGCCGGCGTCGGCGGAATTTCCGAGTCCGACATCGCCCTCGCGGAAGCCTCGAACGCCGTCGTCATCGGCTTCAACGTGCGCGCCCATAAGGAAGCGCGCGAGGCGTCCGAGCGCGGCGGCATTGAAATCCGCTACTACAACATCATCTACAATCTCGTCGATGATGTGAAGGCGGCGATGTCCGGCCTGCTGGCGCCGACGCTGCGCGAGACCATGCTGGGCAATGCGCAGATCCTCGAGGTGTTCGACATCACCAAGGTCGGCAAGGTGGCGGGTTGCCGCATCACCGACGGCTCGGTGGAGCGCGGCGCCAATGTGCGCCTCATCCGCGACAATGTCGTCGTCCACGAGGGCAAGCTGTCGACGCTCAAGCGCTTCAAGGACGAGGTCAAGGAGGTCCAGGCCGGGCAGGAATGCGGCATGGCGTTCGAGAACTATCAGGACATGCGCGTCGGCGACGTGATCGAGTGCTATCGCATCGAGGAGATCAAGCGGACGCTGTGAGGGCCGAAGCTGCGAGCCTTCTGAGGAGCGAATGATGAGCCGATCGTTCCCGTTCAATGCGGAAGAGGTCGTCGAGCTGATCGCGGCTCTGCCTCGCGCCGCCTCGGATTTGATGAAGCTGTCTCGCGAGCTTCAGAGTTGGCGAGACAGAATCGACTCGGCGGCTCATGAGCAAGACGACGATTCGATCGCGAGTGGACGGCGGCTGAAAGCAGACGCGGTTTCGACGAGAATCCTTTCCGCGGAAGGTGGAGGAGGTTTCTCGAGAACGCTCTCGCCATCGAAGAGGGTCGTGGGCGAGCCGGGCTTTTTGACAGAAGCGTCTTACGGCGATACGTCGATCGGAGATCCGAGTCTTGCTATGGAGGCGGCTCTCGCGTCATTGGAGCGTAGCGCCGAAATGATGCGAGAGATTGTCGAAGAGACTCGTCATGACCGTCTCGAATTCGAGATACGACGGCGGCAAATCGACCGCACGCTGACGCGAATCGACAACATCTTCGATAGTCGGCTCGGGCTATCGCAATGACTGGCGAAAACGACACACGACACACGCCTCCACCAACGACAGAGCCCGAAACGAGCGGATGGAAATTGTCTTGGGGGCGCTTTCTAGAGTTTGGAAAAAACATCCTCGACCTGGAACGGTCGGTAGCGTCTCTGAAAGCCGAGAACAAAGAGCTTCGCAAAGATTTGCACGAGCTTCAACGCCAAGTGGATCGGATCGCGGGCAAGCTGGAAGGCGTTTCCGAGTTCGTCGCCGGAGCGATAGAGGACAAGATCGACGCGCGTGTGGAAAAGGCCGAAATTCGCGCGTTCGAACGGCTGCTCTCCATGATCCGTGGTTCGCAGCGCGAAATCGAATAGCCACCCCAAGAGCCAAATGTCCAGAACCCATCACGCCCATGGGGCGGAGCCGTCGCAGCGCATGTTGCGCGTCGCCGAGCTCGTCCGCCATTCCCTCGCTCAGATGCTCTCGCGCGGCGAGATCGTCGATCCCGTGCTCGAGACGCATGTCGTCACCGTCTCGCGCGTGGCGATGAGCCCCGATTTGAAGCTCGCCACCGTCTATGTGATGCCGCTCGGCGGCAAGGACGGGGAGGAGGTGGTGCGCGCCTTCGAGCGGCACAAGAAATTCCTGCGCGGCGAGATCGCGCATCACGTCAATCTCAAATTCGCGCCCGAAGTGCGCTTCCGCATCGACGACAGTTTCGACAATGTCGCGCGCATCGACGCGCTGCTGAATTCCGAGCGCGTGCGCCGCGATTTGGAGCACCCCTCGGATCAAGAAAAAGACGAGAACGGCGCCCGCCAATGAATGAGAGAAGATCGACCCGCACCGTCGTCGACGGCTGGGTGGTGCTCGACAAGCCCGTCGGCATGACCTCGACGCATGCGGTCTCGCGCTTGAAGCGCATCTACAATGGCAAGAAGGCCGGACACGCCGGCACGCTCGACCCGCTCGCCTCCGGCATATTGCCGGTCGCCTTCGGCGAGGCGACCAAGACCGTGCCCTTCGTGCAGGACGGCGAGAAGGCCTATTCCTTCACCGTGCGCTGGGGCATAGAGACCGACACGGACGACGCCGACGGCAAGGCCACGCGCGAGAGCGAGGCGCGTCCGACGATCGCCGACATCGAGGCGCTGCTGCCGCGCTTCACCGGCGACATTCTGCAGATTCCGCCGCAATATTCGGCGATCAAGATCGCCGGCGAGCGCGCCTATGATCTCGCCCGCGACGGCGAGACCGTGGAGCTGAAGCCGCGCCCCGTCACCATCCATCGGCTCACCCTCGTCGACGCGAATGCGGATGAGGCCAAGCTCGTGATGGAATGCGGCAAGGGCGCCTATGTGCGCTCGATCGCGCGCGATCTCGGCCGGCTGATCGGCTGCTTCGGCCATGTGACGGCGCTGCGCCGCACGCGCGTCGGCCCCTTCTTCGAGGACGATTCCTACACGCTCGACGAGATCGAGGGCGGCGAGGCCGGCAATGCGCTGCTCTCCGTCGAGGCGGGGCTCACCGAGCTGCCCTGCGTGATCGTCGATCGCGACGCGGCGGCGCGGCTGCGCCGAGGCGGCTCGTTGATCTTGCGCGGGCGCGACGCGCCGCATGACGGCATCGTCTATGCGGCCTGCGGCGGCGTGCCGGTCGCTTTCGGGCCGGTCGTGGAAGGCGCGCTCGAGCCGACGCGCGTGTTCAACCTGCCGTTTTGAGCTAGAGTCGGGCATTGCTTCGCCGGAGAGCCTCATGCCGCCGCCGATCCCCGTGGTCCTCGCCGACTATGATCCCGCCTGGCCGGCGATCGCGGCCGGCTTGGCGGCGCGCCTCGAGGTTCTCGGCTCGGTTCTGGCGACGCTCCATCATATCGGCTCGACCTCGGTCCCGGGGCTCGTCGCCAAGCCGATCATCGATCTCATGCCGGTCGTGACCGATGTCGACGCGCTCGACCAGCTCCGTTCCCGCGTGGAGAGCCTCGGCTTCGAATGGCATGGCGAGCTGGGCATTGCGGGCCGACGCTATTGCACGCTCGACGACATCGGCCACCGCCGCGCGCAGCTGCATTTCTTCGCAGCGGGGGCGCCGAATGTGGAGCGCCATCTCGCTTTCCGCGACTATCTGCGCGCGCATCCCGAAGCGGCTCGCGACTATGCGCGCGAGAAGCGCCGCGCGCGCGATCTGCACCCGAACGATTCGCACGCTTATGGAGACGAGAAAGCCGCCTGGATCGAGGAAGCGGAAAAACGGGCGCTGCTGTGGGTGAGCGAAGGGCGACCCTCGCATCGCCTCGCGAGCTGAAGCACATCGGAGCCGGCCGCCCATGTCTTCCGCGCCAACAATCTCTTCCGCGCCAAAAATCCTCGTGTTCGACTCCGGACTCGGCGGCCTCACCGTCTTTGTCGAGGTCGCCAAGCTGCGTCCGCATGCGACGCTTCTCTATTGCGCCGACGATGCGGGATTCCCCTATGGGCCGCTCTCCGAAGAGGCGCTGGTCGCGCGCGTGATGCTGGTGATGGAGAGCCTCGTCGCCGCTCATGCGCCCGATCTCGTGGTCATCGCCTGCAACACTGCCTCCACGCGCGTTCTGCCGCATCTGCGGGCGCGCTGGCCGAACCTTCCGTTTGTCGGCACTGTGCCGGCTGTGAAGCCCGCGGCCGAACGCTCGCGCTCGCGGCTCATCTCGGTGCTGGCGACCCCCGGCACGGTGACGCGCGATTATACGCGCGCGCTCATCGCCAGCTTTGCCGAGGGCTGCGAGGCGACTTTGGTGGGCTCGTCGCGTCTCGCCCCGATCGCCGAGGATTTTTTGCGCGGAGCCGCCGTATCGGAGGCGGAGATCGCGGCCGAGATCGCGCCTTGCTTCGTCCAGCGTCCCGACGGCGCGCGCACCGATGTGGTCGTGCTCGCCTGCACGCATTATCCGCTGCTGCTGGATTTTTTCCGTCGCCTCGCGCCCTGGCCGGTGGAATGGATCGATCCGGCGCCGGCCATCGCCCGCCAGGCGGACCGCCTGCTCCTGCAGCGGTTCGGCGCCGATCGGATCGGGTTTCGAGAGCCGCCTCGGGCGATCTTCACCAGCGGCGCCCGGCCGGTCCCGCCATTGGCCGCCGCTCTGTCGCGCCTCGGATTCGCGGCGTCGCCTCGAAACGCCCCACAAGGCTGAGGGCGAGACGCGCCGCGGAGGACGCCGCCTCGCCCCCAATGCTCGAAAATCGCCGGAGGAACGCCCCTGCGTCGAGCCGCTTGGCGCCGTGGCCGGCGAGGACCCGTCCGAAGACGTGACGATCTCACCCACCCTGGCTCAAAATCGGACCCTCGAAAATGGATGCGCGCCGAGCCCGGAACAGGCCTGCATTTGGATGAAGGCGAAGATTATCCGCCTCCTGCAGGAGCCGACGCGCATCACGAGCTTAACAGCTGAAAGTCTCATGAATCTCCGACGGAGCCGACGCCGGCAGAATATTCGGCGCCGCCGAACCGGCGACGGCGCTCCCCCGACGCCGCGCCGGCCTGCCGCGCCCGCCCATTTTTCTTGACCTTCCGGGGCGCGACGCCTATCGCTCGGAGGAGTCAGTCGGCTGGATGGCCGCTGCTCTCACGAGCAGAGGAAAGTCCGGGCTCCACGGAGACACGGCGCCGGATAAGGTCCGGCGGGGGCGACCCCAGGGAAAGCGCCACAGAAAGCAAACCGCCGCCATCCTTCGGGCCGGCGGCAAGGGTGAAAGGGTGCGGTAAGAGCGCACCGCTCGGGCGGCGACGTCCGAGGCATGGCAAGCCCCGCCGGGAGCAAGACCGAATAGGGGCGAATTCGGAAGCAGCGATGTTTCCACGGCCTGTCTCCGGGCCGTCGCCCGGGTTGGTCGCTAGAGGCGGCACGCAATTGCCGTCCCAGAGGAATGGCCATCGCGCGCGGGGAAACCCGCGCCTTACAGAACCCGGCTTACAGGCCGGCTGGCTCGTTTCGGGGCAGTGGGCAGTCGGCCGGCGCGGCCCTGTCGCCGACCGCCCACCCCGTCAACGCTCCCTTAACCCTGAGGACGTCTTAATGGCGCATCGGCGTCATGCCGCTATTTCGCTCGCAGCGCCGGTTTCGACGCCTCTCGGTTCTCCATGCTCTCCGTTCGTGCTCGATACGATGATGCTTCCCGACGCTCGGCGGGACCGTCCTTCGCGCGCCGGCGCCCGGCGCGCATGGCGCGGAGCGCCCTCATGACCATGCCCCCGGAACAGCCCATGCGGCATATTCCCGTGCTGCTCGACGAGGCGATGGCGGCGCTCGGCCCCCGATCCGGCGGCGTCTATCTCGACGCCACTTTCGGGGCCGGCGGCTACACACGCGCCCTTCTGGCCCATGAGAATACCCGCGTGCTCGCGCTCGACCGCGACCCGCGCGCGATTCGCGACGGCGCGGCGCTGGTCGCGGCCGCGGGTGGGCGCCTCACCCTCGTCGAGGCGCGCTTTTCGGAGCTGGCGCAGGTCGCCGGGCGGACCGGCCTCGCGCCGCTCGACGGAATCGTCGCCGACATCGGCGTCTCCTCCATGCAGTTCGACGAGGCCGAGCGCGGCTTCTCGTTCCGCAACGACGGCCCGCTCGACATGCGCATGGAGGGCAGCGGCCGCAGCGCCGCCGATATCGTCGCCGAAGCGGAGGAGGAGGCGCTGGCCGACATCCTCTATCATTACGGCGAGGAGCGAGCGTCGCGGCGCATCGCCCGCGCCATCGTCCATGCGCGCCTGGAGCGGAAGATCGAGACGACGGGCGCGCTGGCGGCGATCATCGAGCGCGCGGCGCCGGGCCGGCCGGGCGAGATTCATCCGGCGACCAAGAGCTTTCAGGCTCTGCGCATCGCCGTCAATGACGAGCTCGGCGAGCTCGTCGCCGCGCTCGCCGGCGCCGAGCGCGCGCTGAAGCCGGGCGGAAAGCTCGTCATCGTCTCGTTCCATTCGCTCGAGGACCGCATCGTCAAGCAATTCCTCGCCGAGCGCTCGGGACGCGGCGAGACGCGCTCGCGGCGGCTGCCGGGCGAGCCGGTCCCGCCGCCGCCGACCTTCATCGTCGACGATTTCAAGCCTTTGGCGCCGTCCGAACGGGAGATCGCCGCAAATCCGCGCTCACGCTCGGCGCGGCTGCGCGTCGCGACGCGGACCGACGCGCCGCCGCGGCCGGTCGGCGACGCGCTCGCGCGCCTCGCGCGCCTGCCCGAACGCGTTCCGAGGAGACGCTGATGCTGCGCTTTCTCAATGTCGTCGCGATCGTCGCGCTGATCGGATCGGCGGTCTACGCCTATTCGATCAAATATCAGACGATCCTGCGCGCCGAGCAGATCACCAAGCTGAAGCACAAGGTGAAGGCCGAGCAGGACGCCATCGCGGTGCTGCGCGCCGAATGGTCGTTCATCACTCGTCCCGAGCGCGTGCAGGAGCTCTCCGACAAATATCTCGACCTCGAGCCGCTCGACGTCCGCCGGATCGTGACCGCCCAATCGCTGCCGGAGAAGGCGGAGCGCGTCGATTCGATCGCCCGCAAGCTCGACGCGCTCGGGCTCGGCGGCGCGGCGACGACGCCCGCCGCCAGCGAGCCGACGCCGACCACGCCGAAAGGAAAAGCGCGATGACGACGCAACCGACCGCGCCGAAGCCGCGCCTGCTCTCGGCGCTGTTCACGACCTCGATCGCCAAGACAGGCGGCCGCATGCGCCTCGTCGCCGGCGGCTTTCTCTGCCTCTATCTCGGCATCGGCGCGCGCCTCGTCTATCTCGGCTTCAAGCCGGAGCCGCCGACCATGCGCCGCGCCGCCGCCGACGCGGTCGCCGCCGCGCGCCCCGACGTGCTCGACCGCAATGGCGAGATTCTCGCGACCGATGTGAAGACCATGTCGGTGTTCGCCGAGCCGCGCCGCCTCATCGACAAGGACGAGGCGACCGAGCTGCTCACCGCCGTGCTGCCCAATGTCGACCCGCGCGAGCTGCGCGAGCGCTTGGGCTCGCGCAAGGGCTTCGTCTGGGTGAAGCGCGAGGTGACGCCGCATCAGCGCGACGAGGTGTTCCATCTCGGCCTCCCCGGCGTCGGCCTGCTGCCGGAGAACAAGCGCGTCTATCCCGCGGGACCGATCGCCGCCCATGTGCTCGGCTATGTGAACATCGACAACGCCGGCATCGCCGGAATCGAGAAATATATCGACGGCCAGGGCCTCGCCGATCTGCACGGCTTCGGCTTCAGCGTCACGCCGGAGGATCTGCGGCCGATCTCGCTCTCCGTCGACATCAGGGCGACCCATGCGCTGCGCGACGTGCTGGCGCGCGGCGTCGAGCATTTCAAGGCCAAGGCCGGCGCGGCGGCGATCCTCGACGTCAACACGGGCGAGGTGATCGCCCTCGCCTCGCTGCCGGACTATGATCCGAACAAGCCCCCGGACATGCGCGACCAGACCTATATCAACCGCATGAATGTCGGCGTCTACGAGATGGGCTCGACCTTCAAGGCGTTGACCATCGCCATGGCGCTCGATTCCGGCAAGATCAATCTCAACTCGCGGCTCGACGCGCGCGGCGCCTTGAGCTTCGGCCGCTTCCGCATTCACGATTATCACGCGCAGAACCGCGCGCTCACCGTGCCGGAAGTGTTCACCTATTCGTCCAACATCGGAACGGCGCGCATGGCGCTCGGCCAGGGCGTCGAGCGGCATAAGGCGTTCCTGCGCAAGATGGGCCAGCTCAGCCGCATGCGCACCGAGCTGCCCGAGAGCGCCGAGCCGATCGTGCCGCGGAACTGGGGCGAGCTCAACACCATGACCATCGCCTTCGGCCATGGTCTCGCCGTCGCGCCGCTGCAGGCGATGATGGCCGTCGGCGCCTTGATGAACGGCGGCTATCTCATCACCCCGACCTTTCTGAAGCGCAGCGAAGCCGAGGCCAAGAAGGACGCGCCGCAGGTGGTGAAGGCCGAGACCAGCGAGGCCATGCGCTATCTGATGCGGCTCAACGCCGAGATCGGCACGGCCAAGAAGGTCGACGTCGAGGGCTATTACGTCGGCGGCAAGACCGGCACGGCCGAAAAGGTCGTCGGTAAGCATTATTCGAAGAATCGCCTGTTCACCACATTCATGGCCGTGGCGCCGTCCGACAAGCCGAAATATCTGTTCCTCACCATCATGGACGAGCCGCAGGGGCTGCCCGAGACCCACGGCTACGCCACCGCCGCCTATAATTCCGGCGCGGTGACGGCGCAGATCATCGAGCGCACGGGGCCGATCCTCGGCCTGCCGCCGCGCTTCGAGGCGCCGCAGCAGCCGTTCCCGCTCCTGGCCAAGCTCGGCTACACCCGCGCCAACACGCCGGCGACCGGCGGCGGAGGACATTGAATGAAGCTCTCGCAGCTGCTCGGCGAAGCGGCGACGGCCGGGCTCGGCGATCTCGACATCGCCGGCGTCACGGCCGACAGCCGCGAGGTCCGGACCGGCTACGCTTTCTTCGCCGTGCCGGGACATGCTGGCGACGGCCTCGGCTACGCCGCCGACGCGCGCGCGCGCGGGGCGAGCGTCGTCGTCGCGCCGCGCGCGGCGGAGGTCAGCCTGCCGCTCGTCGTCGTTCCCGACGTGCGCGCCTCGCTCGCCCATGCGGCGGCGCGATTCTATCCGCGCCAGCCGCGGATCGTCGCCGCCGTCACCGGCACCAGCGGCAAGAGCTCGGTCGTCGATTTCCTGCGCCAGATTTGGATCGCGCTCGGCCGCGAGGCCGCCTCGCTCGGCACCATCGGCCTCATCGACAAGAGCGGCGCGCATTATGGCGCGCTGACGACGCCCGGTCCCGTCGCGCTGCATCAGACTCTCGACGAGCTCTGCGCAGGCGGCGTCACGCATCTCGCGATGGAAGCCTCCTCGCTCGGCATAGACCAGCGCCGGCTCGACGGCGTGCGGCTCTGCGTCGGCGCCTTCACCAATTTCTCGCGGGACCATCTCGATCATCACCGCGATCTCGAGGAGTATTTCGCCGCCAAGATGCGCTTGTTCGACACGCTGCTGCAGACGGGACAGACCGCGGTGATCGACGCCGACAGCGCGGTCGCGGAGCGGGTCGCGGCGGTCTGCGCGGCCCGCGGCCTCGCGCTCTTCGATGTCGGCGCGAAGGGCCGCGCGATCGAGCTGCTGTCTGTGGCGCCGAGCGCGCTCGCGACACGCCTGACGCTGCGCCATGCGGGCGAGACCTATGACGTCGATCTTCCGCTCGCCGGCGGTTTTCAAATCTCCAATGCGCTCGTTTCCGCCGGCATGGCGATCGCGAGCGGCGAAGCGCCGGGCCGCGTCTTCGCCGCGCTCGCGAGCCTGCGCGGCGCGCCGGGGCGGCTCGAATTGATCGGCCAGCGCGACGGCGCGCCGGTGTTCGTCGATTATGCGCATAAGCCCGACGCGCTCGACAAGGTGCTGGCGACGGCGCGCGAATTGGCCAAGGGCCGGCTCGTCGTCGTGTTCGGCGCCGGCGGCGACCGCGACAAGGGCAAGCGGCCGCTCATGGGCGAGATCGCCGCGCGCGCCGCCGACATCGTCGTCGTCACCGACGATAATCCACGCAGCGAGGAGCCAGCGATGATCCGCGCCGCCATTGTCGCCGCCGCGCGCGCGGCGGGGAGCGCGCAGATTCACGAGATCGGCGATCGTCGCGCGGCGATCGAGACGGCGATTTCCTGGCTGCGCGACGGCGACGCCTTGATCGTCGCCGGCAAGGGCCATGAATCGGGCCAGATCATCGGCGATCAGGTCCTCCCCTTTTCGGATCGGGCCGTCGTCGAGGCGGCGTTGCGAGGCAAGGCCGAATGAAAGCAGAATCCCTATGGTCGGGGCTCGGATTGGTCGGAGCGCTGCGCGCGCGCGTCAGCGGCGGCCTGCCGCGCGACGCGTCCGGAATCTCGATCGACACGCGCACGCTCGCGCCGGGCGACCTCTTCTTCGCGATCAAGGGCGAAGCGCGCGACGGCCATGACTTCGTGGCCGCCGCCTTCGAGCGCGGCGCCGCCGGCGCCGTCGTCGACGAGGCCCATGCGGGAGCGCTCGCCGGGCGCGCGCCGCTCTATGTCGTCAAGGACGTGCAGGAGTCGCTGGAGCGTCTCGGCGCGCGCGCGCGCGAGCGCTCCGCCGCTTATGTCGTCGGCGTCACCGGCTCCGTCGGCAAGACTTCGACGAAGGAAATGGCCGCCGCCGTGCTGTCGCGCTTCGGCGCCGCGCACGCCTCCGCCGCATCCTACAATAATCAATGGGGCGTGCCGCTGTCGCTGGCGCGCATGCCGGCGGCGACGCGCTTCGGCGTGTTCGAGATCGGCATGAATCACGCCGGCGAGATCGCTGCGCTCGCGCCGCTGGTCGAGCCGCATGTCGCGCTGGTGACGCGCGTCGCGCCGGTGCATCTCGAGCATTTCGCCTGCCTAGAGGCGATCGCCGACGCCAAGTCGGAAATCTTCTCCGGCGTCGTCGACGGCGGCGTCGCCATACTCAATCGCGACGACGAGACCTTCGAGCGCATGCTCGAGGCCGCCGCCGCCTCGCGCGCCGCGCATGTGTTCGGCTTCGGCGTGTCCGAAGGCGCGCAGGCGCGGCTGCTCTCCTATGATCCGCGCGAGAACAGCGTCGAGGCCGATATTTTCGGGCGCCGGCTGCGCTATCGCATCGGCGCGCCGGGACGCCATTTCGCGCTCAACTCGCTCGCCGTTCTGACCATCGCCCATGTGCTCGATCTCGATCTCGCGCAAGCCTCGGCGGCGCTCGCGGAATTCGCGCCGCCCAAGGGTCGCGGAAGGCGCGAGCAGCTGCCCGCCGGCGCCGTGCCGCTGACCTTGATCGACGAGAGCTACAACGCCAATCCGACCTCGATGCGCGCCGCGCTCGAGCTGCTCGGCGCCGAGCGGCCGATCGGCCGGCGCGTCGCCGTGCTCGGCGACATGCTGGAGCTCGGACCGAGCGCCGCCGAATTGCACGCCGAGCTGGCGTCCGATCTGGAGGCGGCGGGCGTCGATCTTCTCTTCACCGCCGGACCGCTGATGGCGCGGCTCTATTACGCCGCGCCCGAGCGAATGCGCGGCGCGCATCGCGCCACGGCGCGCGAGCTCGAGGAGGCAGTGCTCGATTCGCTCGGCGCCGGCGACGTTGTGATGATCAAAGGCTCGAACGGCTCGCGCATGACGCGGATCGTCGAAGCGATAAGGACGAAATTCGCTCCCGCGTCGGATGGCGCGACCGAGCAGTAGAGGACGATTCTATGCTGACGCTGCTCGCGGACTTCTCCAATCTCTTCAGTCCGCTCAATCTCTTCCGCTACATCACCTTCCGCGCCGCCGGCGCGGCGGCGACGGCGCTCGCCTTCGTCTTCTTCTTCGGCCCCAGCATCATCGCGGCGCTGCGCATCAAGCAGGGCAAGGGCCAGCCGATCCGCGAGGACGGGCCGGCGAGCCATCTGCTCACCAAGAAGGGCACGCCGACCATGGGCGGCCTGATGATCCTCTCGGGTCTTCTCGTCGCCACTCTTCTATGGGCCAATCTGAAGAATCCCTATGTGTGGATCGTCATTCTCGTCACCGCCTGCTTCGGCGCCATCGGCTTCTATGACGATTATCTGAAGGTGACGAAACAGTCGCACAAGGGCTTTTCCGGCAAAGCGCGGCTCGCGCTCGAATTCCTCGTCGCGGCGCTCGCCTGCTATGCGCTGACGCGCATCGGCGGCGAGAACATGTCGAAGCTCGCGCTGCCGATGGCGAAGGGATTCGCCTTCTCGCTCGGCTGGTTCTTTCTCGGCTTCGGCGCCTTCGTCGTCGTCGCGGCCGGCAATTGCGTCAATCTCACCGACGGGCTCGACGGCCTCGCCATCGTGCCGTCGATGATCGCCGCGGCGGCCTTCGCCATCATCGCCTATCTCGCCGGCAATTCGATCTTCTCCGATTATCTCGGCATCAACCATATCGCCGGCACCGGCGAGCTCACCATCGTCTGCGCCGCGGTGATCGGCGCGGGGCTCGGCTTTCTATGGTTCAACGCGCCGCCGGCGCAGATCTTCATGGGCGACACCGGCTCGCTGGCGCTCGGCGGCCTGCTCGGCGCCATCGCCGTCGCCATTAAGCAAGAGTTCGTGCTCGTCATCATCGGCGGCCTGTTCGTGCTCGAGGGCGCCTCGGTGATCGTGCAGGTCGCGTCGTTCAAGCTCACCGGCAAGCGCGTGTTCCGCATGGCGCCGATCCATCATCATTTCGAGCAGATGGGCTGGACCGAGCCGCAGATCGTCATCCGCTTCTGGATCATCTCCTTCGTGCTGGCCCTCATCGGCCTCTCGACCCTGAAGCTGAGGTGAGCGATGACGCCGGTCACGACATTCGCGCATCGCAGCGTCGCTCTGTTTGGCCTCGGCGGCTCCGGCCTCTCGACCGCGCGCGCGCTGATCGCCGGCGGCGCCAGCGTCGCCGCCTGGGACGATAGCGAGGCCGGCCGCGCCAAGGCGGAGGCGCAAGGCGTCACGCTCGTCGATCTGACGAGCGCCGATTGGTCGGCTTTCGACGCGCTGATTCTCTCGCCCGGCGTTCCGCTCACGCATCCGAAGCCGCATTGGACCGTGGAGCGGGCGCATGAAGCGCAGATCGAGATCATCGGCGACATCGAGCTCTTCTGCCGCGAGCGCGAGCGACATGCGCCAGGCGCGACCTTCATCGCCATCACCGGCACCAATGGCAAATCGACGACGACGGCGCTGATCGCGCATATTCTGCGCCGCGCCGGCAAGGATGTGCAGCTCGGCGGCAATATCGGCACGCCGATCCTCGATCTCGAGCCGCCGTCGGAGGAGCGCATTCACGTCATCGAATGCTCGTCCTTCCAGATCGATCTGACGCCCTCGCTGGCGCCGACGATCGGCATTCTGATCAATCTGACGCCCGACCACATCGACCGTCACGGCACGATGGACGATTACGCGGCGGTGAAGGAGCGGCTCGTCGATGGCGCCGACATCGCGCTCATCGGCGTCGACGACGTCTATTGCCATGCGATCGGCGCGCGGCTGACGCAGGCGCATTGCGAGGGCCAGCGCGTCATTCCCGTCTCGGCGACGCGCGCGCTCGACTGGGGTTTCTACATCGAGAGCGGCAAGGTGATCTATCGCCAATCCGGCCATGGACCGGAGGAGGCGGAGACGCTCGGCGACCTTGGCGATGCGCGAGCGCTGCGCGGCGCGCATAATGCGCAGAATGCGGCTTTCGCCGCCGCCGCGGTCTGGCACTGTGGCCTCAACTGCGAGGAGATCGCCGATGGGCTCGCCGATTATCCCGGCCTCCCGCATCGCATGGAGGAGGTCGGCCGGCGCGGCCGCGTCCTCTTCATCAATGATTCGAAGGCGACCAACGCCGACGCCGCCGAAAAGGCGCTGCTCTCTTTCGACGACATTTTCTGGATCGCCGGCGGCAAGGCCAAGGAAGGCGGCATAAAGCCGCTGCGTCCCTTGTTTCCGCTCATCCGCAAGGCCTATCTGATCGGCGCGGCGGCGCAGGATTTCGCGCGCACGCTGGAGGGCGCCGTCGCTTTCGAGCAATGCGGAACGCTCGATCGCGCGCTCGCCCGCGCGGCCGAGGAGGCGGCGCTGAGCGACGCGCGCGAGCCGGTCGTGCTGCTGTCGCCGGCTTGCGCCTCTTACGACCAATTCGCCAATTTCGAAGCGCGCGGCGACGCCTTTCGCCGCCTCGCGCAGGAACTGCACGCCACTCGAGACGCCGGGGAAACGCCATGATCTCGCGCGCGGAGCGCACCACTTTTTCCGATTGGGCCTGGACCATCGATCATTGGCTGCTCGCCAGCATCGCGCTGCTGATCGTCGCCGGCCTGGTCTTCTCGATGGCCGGCAGCCCGGCGGTCGCCGAACGACTGCATCTCTCCACCTTTCACTTCGTCAATCGGCAGGTGATGTATCTCGCGCCGGCGCTCGTCGTGATGATCGGCGTCTCCTTCCTTTCGCCGCGCCATGTGCGGCGCGCCGCGCTGGCGCTGTGGATCGTCGCGCTCGCCCTCGTCGTCGCCACCTTGTTCTTCGGCCAGGAGGTGAAGGGCGCCCGGCGCTGGATCTTCGGCGTGCAACCCTCCGAATTCTTGAAGCCCGCCTTCGTCGTCGTCGCCGCCTGGGCGTTCTCGGAAGGGGCGAAGCGCAAGGATGTGCCGGGCAGCGTGCTGGCCATCGGCCTGCTGCCCGTCACCATCGCGCCGCTGGTGCTGCAGCCCGACATCGGCCAGACCATGCTGATCTCGCTGGTCTGGGCGGGCCTTTTGTTCATGGCCGGCATTCATTGGTTCTGGATCGTCGGCGTCGGCGGCGCAGGTCTCATGGGCGCGGTGGCGGCCTATAAATTCCTGCCGCATGTGCATGCGCGCGTCACCCGCTTTCTGGAGCCGCAGGCGACCGGCCAGGGCGTCGCCGACACGTTTCAGGCCGACACCGCGCTCGACAGCTTCATCGGCGGCTCCTGGCTCGGCAAGGGACCGGGCGAAGGCACGATGAAGCGCATCCTTCCCGACGCGCATACCGACTTCATCTTCGCCGTCATCGGCGAGGAGTTCGGCGTCATCGTCTGCATGGCGCTCGCCGCCGTCTTCGCCTTCATCGTGCTGCGCGGCCTGCTCTCGGCGGCGCGCAACGAGGACGCCTTCTGCGGCTTCGCCACAGCGGGGCTCGTGATGCTGTTCGGCCTGCAGAGCTGCATCAATATGGCGGTCAATCTGCAATTGATGCCGGCCAAGGGCATGACGCTGCCCTTCGTCTCCTATGGCGGATCGTCGCTGATCTCGCTCGCGCTCGGCATGGGCTTTCTGCTCGCGGTCACGCGCAGGCGCCCGAACATAGAAGCCGCGTCCGGCTTCTCCGCCGCGGGAGCGACGGCGTGACGCGCCCCGTGCTTCTCGCCGCCGGCGGCACTGGCGGCCATTTGTTCCCGGCGCAAGCGCTGGCCCATGCGCTGGGCGCGCGCGGCGTTCCGGTCGAGCTCGTCACCGATGAGCGCGCGCTACGCTATGGCGGCGAATTTCCGGCGCGCGCCATGCACACGATCTCCGCGGCGACTCCGCGCGGCGGCTCGGCGATCGACAAGGCGCGCGCCGTCGCGCTGCTCGGCCTCGGAACCTTGCAGGCGCTGCGTCATCTCTTGCGTATGCGCCCCCGCGCGGTGGTCGGCTTCGGCGGCTATCCGAGCGTTCCGCCGCTGTTCGCGGCGACGCTGCTGCGCATTCCGACCGTGCTGCACGAGGCCAATGCGGTGATGGGCCGCGCCAATGGCTTTCTGGCGCAGCGCGTCGACGCCATAGCGGCAGGCTTTCCGCTCGCCGGCGCGCCGGCGGCGCTCGCCGGAAAAATCACCGTCACCGGCAATCCGCTGCGCCCCGCCGCGCTGGCGGCGGCGCAGCGTCCCTATCCGGATTTCGCCGATGGCAAATTGCGGCTGCTCGTCACCGGCGGCTCGCAGGGCGCGCGCATCATGGCCGACATCGCGCCGCCCGCGCTGGAGCTGCTGCCGCAGGAATTGCGCGAGCGCATCGAGCTGACGCAGCAGACGCGCGAGGAAGATCTCGCGCGCGTCGCGACCGCTCATGCACGCGCCGGAATCGTCTCGCAGATCGCGCCCTTCTTCGCCGATCTTCCCGAGCGCATCGCCGCCGCGCATCTCGTCGTCGCGCGCGCCGGCGCCTCCACCGTCACCGAGCTCGCGGTCATCGGCCGGCCGAGCATTCTGGTGCCGCTGCCGCATGCGCTCGATCAGGATCAGGCGGCCAACGCCGCCGTGCTCGCGGAGGCGGGCGCGGCGGAGGTCGTCGCGCAAAAAGATTTCACGCCGCAATGGCTCGCCGCGCGCATCGCCGATCTGTTCGCGCATCCCGAGCTGCTTGCGGAACGCGCGCGAGCCGCGCGCGCGGTCGGCGTCGCCGATGCGGCCGAGCGGCTCGCCGATCTCGTGCTGGCCTTGCCCGAGCGAAGGAGCGCAAGATGAGATTGCCGGCGAAGCTCGGCCCCATTCATTTCATCGGCCTCGGCGGCATCGGCATGTCCGGCGTCGCCGAGATTCTGCTCGCGCGCGGCTATGACGTGCAAGGCACGGACGCCGCCGACGGCGCCAATCTGCAACGCCTTTCCGCCAAGGGCGCGCGCGTGCATGTAGGCCACGACGCGCAATGGCTCGGCGACGCCGCCGTCGTCGTGGCGTCGAGCGCGATCAAGCGCGACAATCCCGAGATCGCCGAGGCGCGCCGGCGCCGGCTGCCCGTGGTGAAGCGTGCGGAAATGCTCGCCGAGCTGATGCGCGACAAGCGCTGCGTCGCCGTCGCCGGAACGCATGGCAAGACGACGACGACCTCGCTGGTCGCGACATTGCTCGACGCCGGCGGCCTGGATCCAACCGTGGTCAATGGCGGCATCATCAACGCCTACGGAACAAATGCGCGTCCCGGCGCCGGCGAATGGATGGTGGTCGAGGCCGACGAGAGCGACGGCACGTTTTTGAAATTGCCCGCGGAGATCGCCATCGTCACCAATGTCGATCCCGAGCATCTCGATCATTTCGGCGACTTCGACGCCGTGAAGCGCGGCTTTCGCAGCTTCATCGACAATCTCCCGTTCTACGGCTTCGCGGCCGTGTGCATTGATCATCCGACCGCGCGCGAGATCATCGGCGAGATCGAGGATCGGCGCGTCATCTCTTATGGCGAGGACGAGCGCGCCGAAGCGCGTCTCGTCGATCTCGATCTCGAGGGCGGAGTCGGACGATTTGCAGTGCTCATCCGCGACCGCGACACGGGCGTCGAGACACGCATCGATCGACTCGTGTTGCCGGCCGCAGGGCGGCACAATGCGCTCAACGCCACGGCGGCGATCGCGGTGGCGCATCGCCTCGGCGTCTCTCTGAACGACATTCGCAGCGGGCTCGCTGGCTTTGCGGGCGTGAAGCGGCGCTTCACCAAGACGGGCGAGTGGAACGGCGTATCGATCTTCGACGATTACGGACATCATCCGGTCGAGATCGCCGCCGTGCTGCGCGCCGCCCGCGCCTCGACCAAGGGCCGGGTGATCGCGATCATGCAGCCGCATCGCTACACGCGGCTGCAATCTCTGTTCAGTGAGTTCGCCGGCTGTTTCGCCGACGCCGATGTGACGCTGATCGCCGATGTCTATCCGGCCGGCGAGGCGAAGATCGCCGGCGTCGACGGCGCCGCATTGGCGCGCGCGGCGCAGGAGCAGGGACACGCGGATGCGCGGGCGCTGGGCTCGTCGAACGAATTGCCGCAGCTCATCGCAAAGATCGCGGCGCCTGGCGATTATGTGGTGTTCCTCGGCGCGGGCGACATAACGAAGTGGGCCTATGCGCTGCCCGGTCAGCTCGCGGAGCTGTCGCGATGATGATTGCGCACACTCTCAGAGCGCGCAGCCCTTCTCCCACTCGTGGGAGAAGGTGGCCCCGCGCAGCGGGGTCGGATGAGGGTCCACGCCGCGATGGCGACTTCGTTCCGCGCACACGACAGGCGCCCTCATCCGACCCGACTTCGTCGGGCCACCTTCTCCCACGAGTGGGAGAAGGATTCCGCAGCTTCGCGATTCGAAGCTCGGATGAGGGCCCACGCCCGAGAACGCGCGGAGATCGAGCATGAATCTCTCCGAGCTCTCCGCTCTCGTCCCCGATCTGCGCGGACGCCTCTCGGCCAATGAGCCGCTCGCGCCCTTCACATGGTTTCGCGTCGGCGGGCCGGCGCAATTTCTGTTCTCGCCGGCGGACGAAGCCGACCTCTCCTATTTCCTCGAGCGCCTGCCGCGCGACATTGCGGTCACCACCATCGGCCTCGGCTCCAATCTCATCATTCGTGACGGCGGCGTGGCCGGCGTCGTCATCCGCCTCGGCGCCAAGGGCTTCGGCGAGATCAAGATCGAAGCGGGCGAACGTCTGCGCGTCGGCGCCGCAGTCCCCGATGTGAAGGTGGCGCGCGCCGCGGCCGACGGCGGGATCGACGGGCTCGCCTTTTATCGCGGCATACCGGGCGGGGTCGGCGGCGCGCTGCGCATGAACGCCGGCGCCCATGGCGGCGAGACCAAGGACGCGCTGCTCGAGGCGCGCGGCGTCGACCGCTCCGGCAAAATCCATGTCTTCTCGACTGCAGAGATGGGCTTCTCCTATCGCCACAGCGAGGCGCCCGAGGATGTGATTTTCACCGAGGCGCTGTTCCAGGGCCGCAAGGGCGATCCGAAGACCATTCTCGCCGAGATGGAGCGGATTACGCAGGCGCGCGAAGCCTCGCAGCCGATTCGCGAGAAGACCGGCGGCTCCACCTTCCAGAATCCGCCCGGCCATAAGGCGTGGCAATTGATCGACGCCGCCGGCTGCCGCGGGCTCACGCTCGGCGATGCGCAGGTCAGCGAGATGCACTGCAATTTCCTCGTCAATCGCGGCAAGGCCACCGCCGCAGAGATCGAGGCGCTGGGCGAGGAGGTGCGGCGGCGGGTGCAGGCGGCGAGCGGCATTCTGCTGCATTGGGAGATCAAGCGGATCGGCCTTCCATGAACACGCTCGAGAAGGGCCGCACGATCGTGAGAAGCGGCCCGGCCGCGCCGGACCCGCTCGCGCGCGCGCTCGGCAGCCCCTGGCTCGGCGCGGGGCTGGCGGTCGCGGCCATCGCCGCGCAGCTCGCCGGCCATATCGACTGCGACGTCTCCTGGTTCTTGACCTTCGCGGAAAAATTCGTGGACGGCGCGACTCCTTATGTCGACGTCACCGACCCCAATCCGCCCGCCTCCTTTCTCTCGCTCGTTCCCGCCGTGCTGCTCGCCCGCGCGCTGCATGTCGCGCCGGAGGCTTGCGTCGCGACGATGGCGCTCGTCTTCGCCGCCGGCACGATCTGGCTCGCCTTCCGCCTGCTGCGGCTCGGCGCCGCGCGCAGCCGGCGCGCCTCGATGCTGCTGCTCAACGCCCTCGTCTTTCTGCTGATCTTCGCGCCGGCTCTCGCCTTCGCCGAACGCGAGCACATCGCCGTGCTGGCGATGCTGCCGCTGCTCGCCGCGCTCTCGGTGGAGCAGAGACGGCCGGCTCCTGCCCGGGCGGCCCGCATCCTCGCCGGCCTCGGCGGCGGCCTCGCCATCGCCCTCAAGCCGCATTTCGCGCTGGCCATCGCCCTGCCGGCGTTGGCGATCGCCTGGCGCGAGCGCCGTGTGAGCGCGCTGTGGCGGGACGAGCTCATCGCCGCGGCGCTCGGCGCAGCGGCCTACGCCATCGCGGTCGTCCTGCTGTTCCCGGCCTATGTCGAGCGTGCGCTGCCGCTGGCGCTCGAGGTCTATGGGCCGTCGCGCGACGGGCTCGCGCATCTGCTGACTCATTCGCTGGCGCCCGCCTATCTGGCGCTGCTCGCCGGCTTTCTCGTCGCGGCGCGCGGCGCGCTCGATCGCGCGACGCTTGTGTTTCTGCTCGCCTCGATCGGCGGCTTCGCCGCCTTCCTCATCCAGGGGAAGGGCTGGATCAACCACGCCTATCCGGCGCTCGCGCTCATCCTCATCGCCTGGACGCTGCTCGCGGGCGGCCGCGAGCGGACGCCGCGACGCGCGGCGCTGGTCAAATTCCTGCTCGTTCCGGCGCTCGTCGGCGCGCCCTTCTGCTTCGGCCTCGCCGATGTAATCGCCGACGCCGAGGAGCATCCGGGCCTCATGGAGGCGGCGGCCTCGGCGGCCCCGCCGCATCCGCGCGTCGCGACCATCGCCCGCCAGCTCGACTTCGGCCATCCGCTGGTGCGCCGGCTGGAGGGCGAATGGATCGGACGGCAGAACGCGCTCTGGGTCACAGCGCTCGTCGGCCGCCTGCTCCCCTCCGCCACCCCGGAGCGGCAGGCGCGGCTCGAAGCCTGGCGCCACGCCGATCTTTCGGACTTCGCCGAGGATGTGCGCGCAGGGCGGCCCGATATCGTCGTCGTGGAGGATGAGGCGACGCGGCGCTTCGTGCTCGGCCGGCCCGAGACAGCGGCCACGCTCGATGGCTATCGCCTCGCCGAGCGGACCGGCGACATCGAAATCTGGCGCCGGGCGGAACAAACCGTGTCGCCCCAGAGCGAGAATGCCTCCATAATGACGGCGCAATCGCGCTCCGAGGAGGAAAGGCGACCATGAGGACATTTTCGAGCCATTGGTCGGCTTTTGCCAAAGTCAATGCAGAGTGCCGCGTTCTCCTTCCGGCCGCCGTGCGTCAGCGCCTCGGCCTGACGCCGGGCGATAGTCTGCGCTTTGTTCTGGAAGCCGGGGAAATCCGGATCGAACGGGCTCCGTCATCGGACGTGCTGGACGACTGTTTTGCGACCTTCACGGAATGGGCGAGCGACGATGACGATCGCGCCTATTCGGATCTCTGAGTCGACCGCGCCGCCGACGCATGCGTCGGATCCCATCATCGGGCGCAAGGACGCCCCAACCGCGAAGGCCTCGTCATGACAGCTCCCGTCGCCGTTCACGTCGCCGTTCTCATGGGCGGGCTCTCCTCGGAGCGGCCGATCTCGCTGCGCTCGGGCGCCGCCTGCGCCGAGGCGCTGGAGGGCGAGGGCTTTCGCGTCACGCGCGTCGATGTCGGCCGCGACGTGGCCGAGGTCCTCGCAGCGCTGAAGCCCGACGTCGCCTTCAACGCGCTGCACGGCCGCTTCGGCGAGGACGGCTGCATCCAGGGCATATTGGAGACTCTGCACATCCCCTACACTCATTCCGGCGTGCTGGCCTCCTCGCTGGCGATGCGCAAGGACGTGGCCAAGAGCGTCATGGCGGCGGCCGGAGTGCCGGTTCCCAAGGGCCGCGTGCTGAGCCGGCAGGAGGCCGCCAAAGCCCATGCGCTGCCGCCGCCCTATGTGCTGAAGCCGGTGAGCGAAGGCTCCTCCTTCGGCGTGTTCATCGTCAAGGAGGGGCGCTCGCATCCGCCGCAGGAGCTCGCCGCCGCCGATTGGAAACACGGCGACCTCATGCTCGCCGAAAATTTTGTGGACGGCCGCGAGCTCACTTGCGCCGTGATGGGCGACAGGGCGCTGGGCGTCATCGAGATTCTCCCCGTGTCCGAGGAGTTCTACGGCTTCGACGCGAAATACGCCAAAGGCGGCTCCAAACACGTGCTTCCGGCAAATCTTAAACAAAATATTTACCAAGAGGTCCAACAGTTGGCGCTCGAGGCTCATCGGGCTCTCGGCTGTCGCGGCGTCAGCCGCGCGGACTTTCGCTACGACGATTCCCCCGGCGGCACGGGCGATCTCGTCGTTCTGGAGGTCAACACCCAGCCGGGAATGACCGAGACCTCACTCGTACCGGAAATGGCCGCTCACGCGGGCTATTCGTTTGGCGGGCTTGTGAGATGGATGGTGGAAGACGCGTCCTGCGATCGCTGAGGGAGCCGCTTTCGGCTCTCTTTCCGCTCGCGCCTGCCCAACCCGTCCAGAGCCCCGCCTTCGCCGCTCCCTTTCCAGCGCCGGCGACGGCTCCGCGTCCACGCCCTCCGGCCGCTCCCGCGGCCTCTCCGCCGGCGGCGCGCGCGCCGTCCGGCCGCTGGTCGCGCCTCGCGGCCTTGCTGTCCCTTCCCGGCGTCGGGCCCGTCTCGGCCGCCGCTCTGTTCGGCGCCGTCGGCCTCACCGCGGCGACGCAGAACGGCGATTACGACCGCTTCATCGCCGAGAATGGCGCGCTCCGCGACGTCGTCGCCCGCAATATCGGCTTCCCGATAGAGGTGGTCACCATCTCCGGCCTCGGCGAGATGACGGAGGGCGACGTGCTCGCCGCCTCCGGCGTGCAGCCGACCCAATCGCTGCTGTTTCTCGACGCCGAAGCCGTGCGCGAGCGCCTCGCCAAGCTGCCGCTAGTCGAGAGCGTGCGCGTGCTCAAGCTCTACCCGGATCGTCTGGTGATCGCCCTCGAGGGCCGTCGCCCCTTCGCGCTGTGGCAGCGCAATGGCGCGCTTTCGGTGGTCGCGGCCGACGGCATGGTCATCGACGAGGTGCGCGACGAGCGCTTCCTCGATCTGCCCTTCGTCGTCGGCGAGGGCGCCGAGAAGCGGGTCGGCGACTATGCGCGGCTGCTCGAGGCGGCCGGCGAGCTGAAATCGCGCATTCGCGCCGGCGTGCTGGTCTCCGGCCGGCGCTGGACCTTGACCATGACCAATGGCGTCGAGGTGAAGCTCCCCGAGAGCGAGCCCGAGGCGGCGCTGTCGACGCTGCGCAAGCTGCAGCGCGAGGCGCGAATTCTCGACAAGGACATTCTTTCGGTCGATCTGCGCGCTCCCGGGCGCGTCGTGGCCCGCCTCACCGAGGAGGGCGCGGCGGCGCGGGCGGCGACGCAGGCGCGAAACGGACGCAAGGGCCACCAGACATGAGAACGCGTTTGTTTCCGCCCCGCATGAAGCAGCTCTCGGCGCGCCGCAGCGCGACGATCGCCGTTCTCGACGTCGGCACATCGAAGATCGCCTGCCTCATCGCGAGGCTCTCGCCGGTCGGCGGCGACGGCCCGAGCGCGCGCGGCCGCACGCATCGCGCGCGCGTGCTCGGCATCGGCCATCAGCGCTCGCGCGGCGTCAAGGCCGGACAGATCGTCGACATGGAGGAGGCCGAGGCCGCCATCCGCCGCACGGTGGACGCCGCCGAACGCATGGCGCGGACCCAGGTCGACAGCGTCATCATCACCGCCTCCGGCGGACGGCTGGCCTCGCAGCATTTCGCAGCCAAGACGCGCATCGACGGCGCCGCCGTCGCGGCGAGCGACGTGCATCGCGTGCTCGAGGCCTCCGCCACCCATGTGACGGAGCGCGGCCGCGTCGTGCTGCATTCGCTGCCGACCGGCTTCTCTCTCGATGGCGCCTGCGGCATTCGCGAGCCGGCGGGAATGGTCGGCGCCGAGCTCGGCGTCGATCTGCATGTCGCGAGCGTCGATCAGGCGTCGATGCGCAATCTGCTGGTCGCGATCGAGCGCGCGCATCTTTCCATAGAAGCGGCGGCGGCCGCGCCTTATGTCGCCGGCCTCGCCGTGCTCGAGGCCGACGAGGCCGAGCTCGGCGCCATCGTCATCGACATGGGCGCCGGCGGCGCCTCGGTCGCGGTGTTCTCCGGCGGCGCGGTCGTGCATACCGATGCGGTGACGCTCGGCGGCAATCACGTCACCATGGACATCGCCCGCGGGCTCGACTGCCGACTCGCCGACGCCGAGCGATTGAAAACGCTCTATGGCGCCGCCATCGCCTCGCCCTCGGACGAGCGCGAGACCGTCGCCTTCGATCATGTGGGCGAGAGCGGCGAGCATTCCGCTTCAGCGCCGAAATCGCATCTCGTGCGCATCATCCGCCCGCGCGTCGAGGAGACGCTCGAATTCCTGCGCGACCGTCTCGCCGCCTCGGGCTATCCGGCCCATGCCGGACGCCGCATCGTGCTGACCGGCGGCGCCTGCCTGCTCACCGGTCTGCCGGAAGCGTCGCGGCGCATTCTCGGCGGCCAGGTGCGCGTCGGCCGCCCGGCCGGCATCGACGGTCTGCCGGAATCGGCCAGGAGCCCGGCTTTCGCCGCGGCTGTCGGCCTGCTCGTCTATCCGCAATTCGCCGGCCGCGAATATTTCGAGCCGCGGCGCGAGCAGGAGACGCGGGGGACGGGAACGGGCGGTTACATGTCCCGCGTCGGTCAGTGGTTGAAAGACAGTTTCTAAGAGTTCGAACGAGAGAGCGACGCGCGCGTCGGCGAGGCGCTCCGGGGGAATCGCAGCCGACGCCGTGTTTGAATAAAGTCGAGAGGCCTCACAAAATGACGATCAATCTCAAAGCGCCCGAGCTCCGGGAATTGAAGCCCCGCATTCTGGTGTGCGGCGTCGGCGGCGGCGGGGGCAACGCCGTCAACAACATGATCATGTCGGGCCTCTCCGGGGTGGACTTTCTGATCGCCAACACCGACGCCCAGGCGCTCGCCTCCTCGCGCGCCGATCGCATCATTCAGATGGGTCTGCAGGTGACCGAAGGCCTCGGCGCCGGCGCCCAGCCGGAAGTCGGCCGCGCCGCCGCGGAAGAAGCGCGCGAGGAAATCCGCGACCATCTCTCCGGCTCGCATATGGTGTTCGTCACCGCCGGCATGGGCGGCGGCACCGGCACGGGCGCTGCGCCGGTCATCGCCTCGATCGCGCGGGAGATGGGCATTCTCACCGTCGGCGTCGTCACCAAGCCGTTCCATTTCGAGGGCACGCGCCGCCTGCGCATCGCCGAGACCGGCATCGCCGAGCTGCAGAAGTCGGTCGACACGCTGATCATCATCCCGAATCAGAATCTGTTCCGCATCGCCACGGAGAAGACCACCTTCGCCGACGCCTTCGCCATGGCCGATCAGGTGCTCTATTCGGGCGTCGCCTCGGTCACCGACCTCATGGTCAAGGAAGGCCTCATCAATCTCGACTTCGCCGACGTGCGCTCGATCATGCGCGGGATGGGCAAGGCGATGATGGGCACGGGCGAGGCGACCGGCGAGCGCCGCGCCAGCCTCGCGGCCGAGGCGGCGATCGCCAATCCGCTGCTCGACGAAGTGTCGATGAAGGGCGCCCGCGGCCTGCTGATCTCCATCACCGGCGGCAATGACCTCACCCTCTACGAGGTGGACGAGGCTGCGAGCCGCATCCGCCAGGAGGTGGACGAGGACGCCAACATCATCCTCGGCGCGACCTTCGACTCGTCGCTCGAGGGCGTCGTCCGCGTGTCGGTGGTGGCCACCGGCATCGATCTGCCGAGCGCCGCCATGGAGGACAAGGCGGCCGCCGAGGCGCGCCTCGCCGAGGCCGCCGAGCGCCTGCGCGCCCAGACCGCGGCCTCCTATCGCGCGCCGCAGCCCGCGCCGCAGCCGATCGTCGTCGAGACCGCGCCGCAGCCGGCGCCGCAGGCCTATGCCGAGCCGCGCCCGGCCGCCGAGCGGCCCGCCCCGTCCTATTATGCGGAGCCGGCGCATGCGCCCGCGCCGGTGTCTTCGCATGGCGTCTATATCGAGCCGGTCCAGGCCGCCCGTCCGACCTATGCGGCGCATGAGCCGCTGATGGAGCCGGCGCGCGCCCCGCAGCACGAGGAAGAGGGCCCCTATATTCCCCCGGCCGCCGAGCTGCCGCGCGCCCGCCTGCCGCAGATCGAGGATTTTCCGCGGCCGATCCAGGAGCAATATCGTCAGGCGCGTAGCGAGCAGATGCAGCCGTCCGCCTCGGCTTCGGCCTCCACTATGGCGCCGGAGGCGCGCCGGCGCACGCTGCTCGAGCGTCTCGCCTCCTTCGGCGCAAGCCGGCAGGAGGATGCGATGCAGGTCGGCGCGCCCGCCGCGCCGCGCGCCCCGCAGCGGCCTATGACGTCGCCGGCGCCCTCCCCCGCCGATTACGCCAAGCGCCCGGCCGCTCCGGCGCCGGCGCCGGCCGCCCATGCCGGGCTCGATCCGCATGGCCGCCGCGCGCCTGTCCGCTCGCTCGAGGACGAGCAGCTGGAAATCCCGGCCTTCCTGCGCCGCCAGGTCAACTCCTGATCCTCGCGGCTCCGCGAGGATCGACGGAAAGGCCCGCTTCGGCGGGCCTTTCCTTTGCCGCGTCGCCGCCGCAGCTGGCAACAATCTGTAATAAAGCGTGACTGGCCGCCCGTCCCGGCCGCGATTATGGTATGGATCGCGAACAACGCTGGGCGATCGGCAAAGGAAGACGGCCTCGATCACCCTCGTCCTGAGACGCCCGCTTCGCGAGCTCCTCAGGACGAGGGTGCGGAAGCTTATTTTGCACCCGATCGCCTTGCCGAATAATCACGCTTTCCTGCTCGGGTCGGCATGAGGTCATGACATCGCGCCCTTCGACGAATCTGCAGACGACGCTGGCCGCCGCCGTGATCATCGAGGGCGTCGGCGCGCATAGCGGTCGTCGCTCGCGCATCGTCCTCTCGCCCGGCGACGCGGGCTCGGGCGTCGTCTTTTTGCGCGGCGGCCGCGCCTTCGGGCCGGACACGTCGATCGCCGCCCTCTGGCGCAATGTCTCCTCCGGCGAGCTCAGCACGCGCATCGGCGCCGGCGAAGCCGCGATCGCCACCATCGAGCATCTGATGGCGGCGCTCGCCGGGCTTCGCGTCGACAACGCCGTCATCGATATCGAGGGGCCGGAAGTTCCGGCGATGGACGGATCGGCCGCGGCTTTCGTCGCGGCGATCGACGAGGCCGGCCTCGCCTTTCTGGCGGAGCCGCGCCGCGCGCTGCTGGTGCGCGCGCCGGTGCGCGTCAGCGACGGCGCCGCCTGGGCGGAGCTCGCGCCCGCGCCCGACGGCGGCTTCCATATCGATGTGGAGATCTCGTTTCCCGCCGCGCCGATCGGCCGCATGCGCCGGCGCCTCGCGCTGAACCCGGCGCGGTTCCGCGCCGAGCTCGCCCGCGCCCGCAGCTTCGGCTTTCTCGCCGACGCCGAGCGCCTGTGGCGCGCCGGCCTCGCGCTCGGCGCTTCGCTCGACAATACGGTGGTCATCGCCGACGGGCGCGTCCTCAATCCCGAGGGGCTGCGCTTTCCGGATGAATTCGTGCGCCACAAGATGCTGGACGTCGTCGGCGACCTCGCCCTCGCCGGCGCGCCGATCATCGGCGCCTTCCGCTCCTATCGCGGCGGCCACAGCCTCAATCTCGCGCTTCTGGAGACGCTGCTGGCGACGCCCTCCGCCTATGAGCTCATCGGCGACGCAGAGCCGACCATCGGGCGGGCGGGCGCGAATGCGCGCCGCCGCAGGCCCGCCTGCTGAAGCGTCCGCCCCGACGCCGAAGCGATGAGCCGGCCCTGTCAGTAGGTCGCGACGACCGGCGGCGCGACCGGCGGACGGAAGAAATCGAGCCGATAATTGAGGCCGGCGCGCAGAACATGGCCGTTGAAGCGCGAGCGAGATTCGACGGCGACGAGGCCGACGCCGCCGGAGCCGGGGCCCGGAGCCGCATTGGTGTCGAAAGCGAGGGCGCCCGAGGAGCGGACGCCGCCGAGATCGTAATAGAGATATTCGAGCTTGGCGCTCCAATTGCCGCGGAACGCCCATTCGACGCCGCCGCCGGCGGCCCAGCCGACGCGCGTCTGCGCGAACTGGCTCGCGGCGAAGCCGAAGCCGTCCGAATCCGCCGGGAAATTCGTCGAGCCGGCCCAATAGACGCTCTGCGTCTGGGTGACGCGCTGCGACACGCGCCCGAAGGCGAGGCCGCCCGTCAGATAGAGCAGCGCGTCGGGCAGCACGGCGAAGCCGACGCGGCCGCGGACCGTGGCGAGATAATCGATATTGCGATCCACCTGCGTTTGCGTGCCGATGGAGTAGCGCGGCAGATTGGGCACGGTCAGCAGCCGATAGCGCCCTTCCGAGCCCTGCACCGCGGTTCCCTGCACGTCGCCCTCGACGCCGATGACGAAGCGAGGCGAGACTTGATAATTATAGCCGGCCTGCCCGCCGCCGAAGGCGCCGTTCAGATTCGGCGCGGCGACATTGCCGACGCCGAGCGCGGAGGTCGCGCCGAACAGGGGGTCCTTGTCGATGACGGCGACGCCATAGGAATCGACCCCGTTGCGCGCGCCCCAGATATAGCCGCCATTGGCGCCGAGATAGGCGCCCGTCCAGGAGAAGACCGGGGGCGGAGGCGGCGGCGGCGCGATCGAGGGAAGGTCGGCGGCGACGGCGTGGCCGCAGAGCGCGGCGCCAGCGAGCGCTGCGGCGAAGGAAAAGGCTTTCATCGGCAAGGACCCTCGATCCAATGAGCGGTCTCGGGCATTTGGAGCGCCCGATAGAAGAGAAGCGAAACAGGAATCGATCGGCGCAATGATACCGACGTCGTTTACGCCAGGTCAATGCGAGCAGTTGCGCGCTTTTCAGGAATGCTGAAAATTATCGTCGCAGTGACAATGAGATCACATAAGCATCTATACTTACGTTATTCAACGCGCCGGATCAGAGTTGTTTACGGTCGCGCTCCTCGAGGGAAACGCCGAGAGCGCGCAATTGGCTGCGCTCCGCCTCGGTCAGCGCGCCGCCGCTCGCACGGCGTCGACGTGCGGCGAAATAGAGGACGATGGAGCCGCCGACGAGCGCGATCAGCGGCGCCGTCCACAAAAGCAGAGTCTCGGGCTTGACCGGGGGGCGCAGCAGAACGAAATCGCCGTAACGGGCGACGACGAAGTCGCGCACCTCTGCGTCGCTCGCTCCCTCCTTCAGCCGCTCACGCACGATGATGCGCAGATCCTTGGCGAGCGGCGCGTCGGAATCGTCGATCGATTGATTCTGACAGACGAGGCAGCGCAATTCGCTGGCGATGACGCGGGCGCGCGCCTCGAGCTTCGGGTCCGCGAGCTTCTCATCGGGAGAGATGGCGAGGGCGGGAGAGAGCAGCGCGATGTTGAAAAGAAGGGTGGAAAGAAGGAGCGCCGCTCCCCTCTCCCGCTTGCGGGAGAGGGGAGCTCGACGAAGTCGAGACGGGTGAGGGTCCGCCTGGGAGCCCTCATCCGACCCCGCTGCGCGGGGCCACCTTCTCCCGCGAGCGGGAGAAGGAAGAGCGGCGAGATTCGGAAAGAGACGCATCACTCGGCCGCCTGTGCTTGCGCGGCGACGCAGGCGCGGGCGGCGACGCCGATGCGCAGGCGCCGGTCGGCGAGCGAGCAGGCGCCGCCGAGCGCCATGACCACGGCGCCGAGCCAGATCAGCAGCACCAGCGGCTTGTAATAGAGCCGAGCGTCGAGCGTTCCGTCCTCATGCTGCTCGCCGAGCGCCGCATAGACCTGGCCGAGGCCGAGCGTGACGATGCCGGCCTCGGTGCGCGCCATGCGCCGGGCCTGATAGAAGCGCTTCGCCGGCTCGATCTGCGCGAGCGTGGCGTCGCCCTCGCGCACCGCCATCACGGCGTAGGTCTCGGAGTAATTGGGGCCCGCGCGCGACGCCACATCTTCGATCGTGATTCGATAGGGACCGACGTCATAGGCGACGCCGGGCTTCATCGCCACGATCTGCTCCACGCCCCAGCCCGTCGCGGCGAGACCGAGCAGGGTGAGGCCGACGCCGGCATGGGCGATGGAGGCTCCCCAGGCCGAGAGCGGCAGTCCGCGCAAACGCGAGACAGTCGCGCGCAGCGGCGTTCCGCGCGGCGCGGCGCGCATCGCAATGTCGCAGAAGGCGCCGACGACGAGATAGATGGCGAGGCCGGCGCAGATCACCGAGAGGAAGGGCGCGCCATGCAGCGCCCCGAAGATCGCTATAGCGACGACGCCCGCCGCGAAGGCGGCGCGCAGACGTTGCAGGGCGGCGGCGAGATCGCCGCGCTTCCAGGCGAGCATTTGCCCGATCGGCATCAGCAGCACGAGCGGCAGAGCGATCGGGATCAAGACGGTGTTGAAGAAAGGCGCGCCGACGGAAATCTTGTCGCCGGTCAGCGCCTCCAGCGCCAGCGGATAGAGCGTGCCGAAAACGACGGCGAAGCAGATCACCGTCAGCAGCAGATTATTGACGACCAGCGCGCCCTCGCGCGAGATCGGCGCGAAGAGGCCGCCCGTCGGCAGAGCGCCGGCGCGAAAGGCGAAGAGCGCCAGCGCGCCGCCGATGAAGAGCACGAGTATGGCGAGAATGAACACGCCGCGCTCAGGATCGCTGGCGAAGGCGTGCACAGAGGTGAGCACGCCCGAGCGCACGAGGAAGGTGCCGAGCAGCGACAGCGAGAAGGCGAGAATGGAGAGGAAGATGGTCCACACCTTCAGCGCCTCGCGCTTCTCCATCACCGCGGCGCTGTGCAGCAGCGCCGTGCCGGCGAGCCAGGGCATCAGCGAAGCGTTCTCGACCGGGTCCCAGAACCAGAAGCCGCCCCAGCCGAGCGTGTAATAGGCCCAGTACGAGCCCATCGCTATGCCGAGCGTGAGGAAGATCCAGGCGGCGAGCGTCCACGGCCGCACGAAGCGCGCCCAGGCGGCGTCGATGCGCCCGCCGATCAGCGCCGCCGCGGCGAAGGAGAACACGATCGAGAAGCCGACATAGCCGAGATAGAGCAGCGGCGGATGAATGGCGAGGCCGGGGTCCTGCAGGATCGGATTGAGGTCGCGCCCCTGCCAGGGCGGATCGGACACGCGCGCAAACGGGTTGGAAGTGAACAGAATGAAGGCGACGAAGGCCGCGCCGATGAGGCCCTGCACGGCGAGCGTGTCGGCGCGCAGGCGGTCGGGCATGGCGCCGGAGAAGACGGCGATCAACGCGCCGAAGAAGGAGAGCACCAGCACCCACAAGAGCATGGAGCCCTCGTGATTCCCCCACACGCCGGAGATCTTGTAGATCATCGGCTTTAAGGAATGCGAATTCTCGATCACATTGACGAGCGAGAAATCCGAGACGACATGCGCATAGGTGAGCGCGCCATAAGCGAGGGCGACGAGCGCGAATTGCGCGAGCGCCGCCGGTCGCGCGACGCGCATCAAGGAGGCGTCGCGCAGGCGCGCGCCGGCGAAGGGAAGAATCGCCTGCGCGATCGCCAGAGCGAGAGCGAGAATGAGCGCGAAATGTCCGGTCTCGACGATCATCTCTTCTCCCCCGACGCGCCGTCATTGCGAGCGCAGCGAAGCAATCCAGAGCCGCGGGACGGGCTCTGCGCCGCTTCGTCACCCACGCTCCTCGCGATGACGGCCTTCATTTCCCATCGCCCTTCCATACGCCCTGTTTCTTCAGCGCGTCGGCGACCTCGCGCGGCATGTAGCGCTCGTCATGCTTGGCGAGCACGCTGTCGGCGCGGAACACGCCGTCCGGCGCCAGCGTTCCGTCGACGACGACGCCTTGCCCCTCGCGGAAGAGATCGGGAAGAAGGCCGGTGTAGGTGACGCTGAGGTCGCTCGTCCGGTCGGTGACGACGAAGGCGACATTGCGGCCCTCGCCGCGCGTGACCGCGCCCTCCTTCACCAGCCCGCCGATGCGCAGCCGCGCGCCGGGCGCGAGCTGCTTCTGCGCCAGCTCGGAGGGCGTATAGAAGAACACGATATTGTCGCGCAGCGCGAACAGCACGAGGCCGACGGCGAGCGCGAGCGCGGCGAGCGCGCCGCCGATCAGAACCAGCCTCTTGCCTTTGCGCGTCATTCCGTCATCCTCCGACGCCGAGCTCGCGCGCCAGAGCGTCGACGCGAGCGCGGCCGTCCATGTCATTCGCCAGCGCCTTGCGCGCGCCGTCGAGAGCGGCTTTCGCCTTCTCGGCCTCGTCGAGCACGCTATAGGCGCGGATGAGCTTCAGCCATCCTTCGACATCATCGCCATTCTGCTCCAGCCGATCGCGCAAGCGCTCGACCATGGAGCGGATCGCCTGCTGCTGCGCCGCTTGCGGCATGGCGGCGATCTTGGCGCCCGCCTCGCCCGCCGGCGCGCCGCGCAATTGCTCGAGCAACGCCGCGACGCGCTCGCGCCAGGGCGCATCCGGCGTCGCATCGGCGAGAAGCTTGGACCAGATGTCGATGGCCTTGTCGCGCTCGCCGTTCTGCGCGGCGGCGAGGCCGATGTAATAGCGGGCGATGGCGGATTTGGGATCGAGCGCCAGCGCCGCCTCGAAATCGCGCTGGGCCTCCTCGCTCACGCGGCCCTTCTCGGCCATCACGCGCGCTTCGCCGAGCGAGGCGTGGCGATGCGGCGTCGGTCCCAAGAGGCGCAGCGCCTTCGCGAAGGCGTCGATGGCGTCGGCGGCGCGGCCGTTGCGCAGATAGAAGGGCGCCACCACCTCATAGCCGCGCCCATCCTCCGGATGCTCGGCGAGATGCGCCTCGATGCGCGCGACGGCGCTGGCGAGGTCGCTGTGGGCGGGCGCCGCCTCGAGCCGCGCCTGCAACGGCAGATCGGGCAGATCGGAATGGCCGAGGCGCGAATAGACGAAGAGCGCCAGCGCCGGAACGACGACAATGGCGAAAGCGGCGGCGACGACGGCGTTGCGGCGCGACGCCTTGGCGTCGCCGCCGAGCGCGGCGCGGGCGCGCAGCAGCCGGCGCGCGGCTTCGGCGCGGGCGGTTTCGCGATCCTGAGGCGAGAGGCGCCCCTCGTTGGTCTCGCGATCGATCTCGGCGATCTGCTCCTCGAAGAAGGCGATGTCGGTCGTCGCCGGATCGGCGGCCTCGCCGCGGCGCGCGAGCGGCCACAGCACGCTCATCACTGCGGCGCCGGTGAGAAGAGCGAAGACGAGCCAGATCATGGCCCGGTTGTTTAGAGGGAATCCGGGAAAGAGGAAAGGGAGATGGAAATTCTTCGGGAGTTCGGTAGAGACGCGTGTCAGCCGTCGCCGATGGTGGAGAGAAGCGGGCGCTGGACGCGAGAGCGCAGCCGGGCCATATTCGAGTCCATTCAGATAGAGGATGCAGATGCGCTCGGCGGAGACCCAACTCGCGCTGGAAATAGCCGCGCTCCAATGGGAGACGAGGGCAATGGGGCTGCGTCTCGGCGCGAAGATCGAATCGGCCAAGCACGAGGTCAGCCGGGCGCTGCTCGTCGCTGTCGGCCTGCAGACCGTCGTTTTTCTGGGCGCCCTCCTGTTCCTCGCGAGATGCTGGAGCTTGTGATTCTTTTCGAGCAGCCGGCCGGCGTCATCCTGGTGAGGAGAGCGAGCCTGAAGGCTCGCGGTCCCGGCGGCGCGCTCGAACTTCGACCGCGCGCCTTCCGGCTCGCAAAGCAGGAGCTTCGATCGTAGCGCCATGTCCGCCACACTGCCCCCTCTCGCCCTCACCCAGGGCGATCCCTCCGGCATCGGCCCGGAGCTGGCGCTGAAGGCGTGGCGCGCGCGCGACGAGCGCGGGCTTCCGCCCTTCTTCGTCCTCGCGGATCCGGACCATCTCGCCCGCACAGCCGCGGCGCTCGGCCTCGAGGTTCCGCTGCGCGAGGCGACGCCGTCGCAGGCCGCCGCGATCTTTCCGCAGGCGCTGCCGGTGGCGCCGCTCGGGCGCGCGGTTCGCGGCGCCCCCGGCGCTCCGGACCCGGAGGACGCCGCCGCCACCATTCTCTCGATCGAGCGCGCCGTGGAGCTGGCGACGCAGGGCGAGGCGAGCGCGCTCGTCACCAATCCGATCGCCAAAAATGTGCTCTACGCCGCCGGGTTCGCGCATCCGGGCCATACCGAATTTCTGGCTGCCCTGGCCGAACGGCGCTTCGGCCGCGCCTTCCGCCCGGTGATGATGCTGTGGGCGGAAGAGCTGGCCGTCGTGCCGGCGACGATTCACGTCGCTCTCGCAGAGGTTCCGCGCCTGTTGACGCGCGCGCTGCTGGTCGAGACCGGCGCGATCGTCGCCGCGGACCTCTCCGCGCGCTTCGGCATTGCGGCGCCGCGTCTCGCCTTCGCCGGGCTCAATCCGCACGCCGGCGAGAGCGGCGCCATGGGACGCGAGGAGATCGAGGTCATCGCCCCGGCCGTCGCCGAGCTGCGCGCGTGCGGCGTCGACGCCAGCGGGCCGCATCCGGCCGATACGATGTTCCACGCCGCAGCCCGCGCCCGCTATGACGTCGCCATCTGTCCGACCCACGATCAGGCGCTGATCCCGATCAAGACGCTGGCCTTCGACCGCGGCGTCAATGTCACTCTCGGCCTGCCCTTCGTGCGCACATCGCCGGACCACGGCACCGCTTTCGACATCGCCGGCCGGGGAATCGCCGACGCTACGAGCCTCATCGAGGCGATCCGCCTCGCCGACCGCATGACGGCGCGATGATCGACGATCTGCCGCCGCTGCGGGAGGTCGTCGCCAAGCACGGCCTGATGGCCAGCAAGGCGCTCGGCCAGAACTTCTTGTTCGACCTCAATCTCACCGCCCGCATCGCCCGTGCCGCCGGTCCGCTCGAGGGCGCGACCATCGTCGAGATCGGTCCGGGGCCCGGCGGCCTCACCCGCGCGCTGCTGGCGGAGGGCGCCGGCCGCGTCATCGCGGTGGAGCGCGACGCGCGCTGCATGCCGGCGCTGCGCGAAATCGAGGCGCGCTATCCGGGCCGGCTCGTCATCGTCGAGGGCGACGCGCTCGCGGCCGACCCCGCGCAGCTCGTGCGCGAGCATGGCCTCGGCGGGCCGGCGCGCATCTGCGCCAACCTTCCCTACAACATCGCCACCGAGCTGCTCGCCCGCTGGATCGAGGCCGAGCCCTGGCCCTCCGTCTTCGACCGCTATGTTCTGATGTTCCAGCGCGAGGTGGCGCTGCGCATCGTGGCGACGCCGGCGCAGCGCGCCGATTACGGCCGCCTCGCCGTGCTGTGCGGCTGGCGGACGCGGGCGCGCATATTGTTCGACCTGTCGCCCTCGGCGTTCACGCCGCCGCCCAAGGTCACCTCCTCGGTGGTGGAGCTGGTCCCGAACGCCACCCCCGCGGCCTGCGAGCCGCGCCTTCTGTCGCAGGTGACCAAGGCCGCCTTCGGCCAGCGCCGCAAGATGCTGCGCCAGAGCCTCAAATCGCTGCCCTTTCCCGGGCTCGACGTCGGCAGCCTGCTGACGGCGGCGGGCATAGAGGAGACGCGCCGCGCCGAGGAGATCGACATCGGCGGATTCGTCGCATTGGCGCAGGCTCTGGCCGACCTATCTTAATTCCGCAGCGCCTGTGCCGAGGAGGCAGCAAGGAGGCGGGAATGACGAAGTTCTATTTTGCGGCCGTCGAGACCGAAGAGGGTCCGCGCGCCGAGCTCAAGATCGCGACTCCTTTTTCGATCGCGGCGGATGTGTTCGACCCGAGCGAGACTTTGGAGCAATATGAAGCCAAGCTCGACGCCGCGCTCGGCGAGCTCGAGCGCACGCGGGAGGAGGCGCGCGCCTGGTTCGCCCGCCACGCGAGCCCGCCGGCGGGCTGAGCGGAAATTTCACTCTCGGAAATTTCACTTGGCGCGCTCTCCCATGTGGAATATAAGCTGCGTTCTCGTGGCGCGTGGCCTGTCGGTCCCGCGCCGCGACTGTTTTGTGGCGCGCCTCGCCGCGCGCCTCGTGTAAGATGCGGCTGCGGCGTCCCGTCGTGGACCACACCCGGTGAGCAAATGGCCAATCCGTTTCAATTCCTGCAGGACGTGCGTTCGGAAGCGACCAAGGTCGTGTGGCCGACGCGCCGCGAGACCCTGATCACCACCGGACTGGTGATTCTGATGGTGCTGTTCGCCAGCCTGTTCTTCGTGCTCGTCGATAAGACGCTGCATGTCGCCGTCGGGCTGCTGCTGCGGATGGGTCAGTAAGCTGGAGCGCTTTTCGATCGAACGGAATCGTTCGATCGATCAGAATTCGCTCGGACCAAGAACCCGCGGAGCGCGCCGCGCCCGCGCGCCCTGATCGGCAGGGCTTGAGAGATTCGGAGCCGTCGCGCCATCATGAGCATGCGCTGGTACATCGTCCACGCCTATTCGAACTTCGAGAAGAAGGTCGCCGAATCCATTCGGGAAGGCGCCGCGCAGCGCAGCCTCTCGGACAAGTTCGAGGAGATCCTCGTTCCGACCGAGCAGGTGGTCGAGGTGCGTCGCGGCCGCAAGGTCAGCTCGGAGCGCAAGTTCTTCCCCGGCTATGTGCTGGTGAAATGCGACCTCTCCGACGCCGTGTTCTCGCTGATCAAGAACACGCCCAAGGTCACGGGCTTCCTCGGCGCCGACAACAAGCCGATGCCGATCAGCGAGGCCGAGGCGCTGCGCATCAAGGGGCAGGTCGCCGAGGGCGTCGAGCGCCCGAAGCCCACGATCTCCTTCGAGGTCGGCGAGACCGTGCGCGTCGCCGACGGCCCCTTCGCCTCCTTCAACGGCGTGGTGGAGGAGGTCGACGACGCCCGCTCCCGCCTCAAGGTGGCCGTGTCGATCTTCGGCCGGCCGACGCCGGTGGAGCTGGAGTTCGGACAGGTCGAGAAGGTTTGAGACTCCCCTCTCCCGCTCTGCGGGAGAGGGTGGCCCCGCGAAGCGGGGTCGGGTGAGGGCCCCGTCCAGGACCTTCATCCGTCGCGCAGTCGCGCGACACCTTGTCCCGCAAGCGGGAGAAGGAAGAAAAACTCCCCCGTGCGGGGAGGAGAGAACGTGGCGGGCGCGCCCTTCGCCAAAGGGAGACCGCGTCGGACCACGAGCTGCAACCGGCGGCGCGGGCGCGAGCCCGTGATCGCCTTTCGTTGGAGATGAGACATGGCGAAGAAAATCGCCGGCTACATCAAGCTGCAGGTGCCGGCCGGCGCGGCGAATCCGTCGCCGCCCATCGGTCCCGCGCTCGGTCAGCGCGGCCTCAACATCATGGAATTCTGCAAGGCGTTCAACGCCAAGACCGGGCAGATGGAGAAGGGGACGCCGATCCCCGTCATCATCACCGCCTATCAGGACCGCTCCTTCACCTTCGAGCTGAAGCAGCCGCCGGTCTCCTACTTCCTGAAGCAGGCGGCGGGCGTCAAGTCCGGCTCCAAGACGACGGGCCGCAACTTCGTCGGCAAGGTCACGCGCGCGCAGATTCGCGAGATCGCCGAGAAGAAGATGGCCGACCTCAACACGACGTCGGTCGATTCGGCCGCGGCGATGATCGAGGGCTCCGCCCGTTCCATCGGCCTCGAAGTGGTGGGGTGAGATCATGGCGCATATCGGAAAACGCATCGCCAAGGCTCGCCAGAACGTCGAGCGCACCAAGCTCTACGCCGTCGACGACGCCATCAAGCTCGTTCGCGCCAATGCGAGCGCCAAATTCGACGAATCGGTCGAGATCGCCATGAATCTCGGCGTCGACCCCAAGCATGCGGACCAGATGGTGCGCGGCGTGGTCAATCTGCCCAATGGCACCGGCCGCACTCTGCGCGTCGCCGTGTTCGCGCGCGGCCCCAAGGCCGATGAGGCCAAGGCCGCCGGCGCGGATATCGTCGGCGCCGAGGATCTCGTCACCATCGTCCAGGGCGGCACGATCGAGTTCGACCGCTGCATCGCCACTCCGGAGCTGATGCCGCTCGTCGGCCGTCTCGGCAAGGTGCTCGGCCCGCGCGGCCTGATGCCGAACCCGAAGGTCGGAACGGTGACGATGGACGTCGCCGGCGCGGTGAAGGCCTCCAAGGGCGGCGCCGTCGAGTTCCGCGTCGAGAAGGCCGGCATCGTGCAGGGCACGGTGGGCAAGACCTCCTTCGAGGAGGGCAAGCTCGTCGAGAACATCCGCGCCTTCGTCGACGCCGTCGCCAAGGCGAAGCCCGCCGGCGCCAAGGGCACCTATATCCAGCGCGTGGCGCTGAGCTCCACGCAGGGGCCGGGCGTCAAGGTGGATGTGGGGTCGCTCGGCGCGCCGCAGGCGTAAGGCGTCGGCTTTCGCCGAACTCGTCAAAGGGCCGGCGGCTCTCGCCGGCCCGCAGTCGTTCTGGCCACGCCTGTCGCGGTCAGTCTTCGAACAGACGCTCGGTCAGCTGGCGTTCGCTCCAATGAGCGCCCGGCTTGCGATAGCGATATTTATAGATCTGAAAGCCAGGGCTCGAGTCCGACGCCATGACGTGAAAGTGAATGTTTTCTCTGAATTCGGGCTTCATCTCCCAATTCCTGCGCACATTGTCGAACATGAGTTCGAGCATCACGCGAGTTCCCGTCAATCGGAATATGTTGTATTCGACATGTCCCGTCGTTTCCGCCTCCCGTCTTTTGTGCGCGACGAGATTGTCGAACGCCCTTTCGAGCAGTCGATCGAAAATTGGCAGTCGGCGGCGCGCCGCCAGCACGCCATTCATGAAATTGAAGTTGGTCTCCCATCCCTTGCTGAACAAGATCAGCTCGTATCGAGCGAGATCGCCCAGGGTTTCGGCGAGCCGTTCGCTGGAGGACGGCCCAGTATGCGCATCGACATATAATCCGCCGTGGTGGCGAAGCAGGGCGAGCCGCGCGACATCGGACTTGCATGCGGGAATGCGAATTTTCTTATAAATCTCACGCTGGGCGTCGCTGTCGAACAGCGGCAGGACGTCGGCGTCGCCGAAGAGGGTGAAGCTCGGATATGATCGGCGCCAAGCGTGAACGGCCTCCGGCTCATGCGCCTCGAGTCCACTCCAGAAGGTAAAGAACACAGAAAGCGCCTCGCCAAGCAAATTTCTCTTGGCGACCATATGGGCTCGATGATGAAAAGTCGAGAGCCAGGGCGCTCCCGCATCGTCGTATTCGAATTCGGCAGCGCGCGCTCCAATTCTGTCCGAGCCCGGATATGACGTTGCTGATCGCGCGCCGGCTTGCTAAACGAGCGAGCTCGCGCACGCTGCTTGCGGAGCATAGGGACATGAAGGACACGGTCATCCTCGGTCACGATGTCGCCGCGCGCAAGGCCGCCGCCGCAAAGGCGTCGATCGCCGCGAGCGCGGGGCTGACGATCGCCAAGCTCGCCGCGGGCGTCTGGTCCGGCTCGCTGGCGCTCATCTCCGAGGCCGGTCATTCGGCCGCCGACGTCGCCGCCACCGTCCTCACTTATTACGCCGTGCGCCAGGCCGAGAAGCCGGCGGACGAAAAGCACCACTATGGCCACGCCAAGGTGGAGTCGCTCGCAGCGCTGATCGAGACCGGCCTGCTGTTCGGCCTCGCGCTGATCGTCGCCGTCCAGGCGGCGCTGCGCCTCCAGGGCGGCGAGCTCGCCATCGACGCCGGCTGGCCGGCCTTCGCCGCGCTCGGCGGCTCGATCATCGTCGATTTTTTCCGCTCGCGCCGCCTCGCCGCCGTGGCCAAGGAGACGCAGAGCGACGCACTCGCCGCCGACGCCCTGCATTTTTCCAGCGATCTCGTCTCCTCGGCGCTGGTCGTCGTCGGCCTGCTGGCGACGCGCGCCGGCTTTCCGCAGGGCGACGCGCTCGCCGCCATGGGCGTCGCCGCCTTCATCGCCGTCGCCGGCTGGCGTCTCGGCCGCCGCACCGTCGCCACTCTGCTCGACGCCGCGCCGCAGGAGATCGTTCCGCGCGTCGACGCGATCCTGCGCGCGACGCAGGGCGTCATCGCCGTGGAGCGTCTGCGCCTGCGCATGGCCGGGCCGAAACTGATGGGCGAGGCGGTGATCGGCGTCTCGCGCACGCTGCCGCTGGAGCGCGCCGCCCGCATCAAGGATGACGCCGCCGCGGCGATCGTCGAGGCTTTTCCCGGCGCGCTGGTCGCACTCGCCGCCCAGCCGATCGCACTCGACGACGAGACCGTGCTCGAGCGCATCCTGCTGGTCGCGGCGCGGCGGCGCCTACAGGTGCATCGCATCATCGCGCAGCAGATCGGCGAGCGTCTCTCGATCACGCTCGATCTCGAATTGGACGGCGCGATGCCGCAGGGTCAGGCCCATGCGATCGCGACGAGCCTCGAGCAGGCCATTCTCGAGGAGTTCGGCCCCGCCGTCGAGATCGAGACCCATATCGAGCCGCTGGAGCCGCATCTGCTGAACGGGCGCGACGCCGAGCCGCACACCCGCAGCCGCATCGAGGAGGCGTTGGCGCGGCATGCGGCGCAGCTCGGGACCTTGACGAGCATTCACGACGTGCGGGTCCGCGAGACTGCCGACGGGCTGGTCGTCAATTATCACTGCTGCGTCGATCCGCGGCTCTCGGTCGAGGCCGTCCATACGGCGGTCGACGCGACCGAGCGGGCGATCCGCGCGGAGTTTCCGGAGATCCTGCGCATCGCAGGCCATGCCGAGATCGACGATCACATGTAATGCGATTGCCCCCTGGCGGTCGCGGGGCGGCTCTGGATTGCTTCGTCGCTGTGCTCCTCGCAATGACGTCCCATAGGTAACGCTCACGCGCCGTTTCGTGATAGAAGCAGCGAAGGATCCAAAGAGCCGCAAGGGAGCTCGGCCCATGTCCGACGCCAATTCCGACATCGACGCCCTGCCGTTCGAGAAGGCCATTCAGGAGCTCGAGGAGATCGTCGGCAAGCTCGAGAAGGCGAGCGTCTCTCTCGACGACTCGGTGAAGCTCTACGAGCGCGGCGAAGCGCTGAAGAAGCGCTGCGACGCTCTGCTGCGCGAGGCCGAGGCGCGCATCGAGAAGATCACGCTCGCCGCCGACGGCCAGCCCAAGGGCGTCGCGCCGCTGGATGTGGAGTGAAGGGCGAGTAGCGAATAGACACTCATTACGTCTTCATCACGAATGGCCGCAACGATCGGGGCGGCGTCATTGCGAGGAGCGTAGCGACGACGTAACCCAGGGGCCGCCCTGCGGCTCTGGCTTGCTTCGCTCCTCGCAATGACGGCCCCGGCTTTTGTTGTCTCATCTGACGATATCGGTCCTCGAATGGCGCAATATATAACTCGCTACTCGCTATTCGCTCACTGCCGGATCGTCACCTTCCGGCCGTCGCGGATGTCGACCGGCGGATCGAGCACGACGCGCTCGTCTCCAGAAAGCCCCTCCTCGACATCGACGCTCGTTCCATAGTCGCGCGCGATGACGATCGACGCCATGCGGATGACGTCGTCCTTGCCGACCACGGCGACTCGCGGTCCCTGCGCGCCGAACAGAATCGCCGGCGCCGGCACATTCACATGCGCCCGCACGCGCGGGATGTCGAGGACCACCCGCACGAACTGGCCCGGACGCAATTCGCCGGTGGGATTGGGAATGTCGATTTCGGTGAGCAGCGTGCGCGACGCCGGATCGAGCGAAACCGCGTTGCGCGTGACGCGGCCCTTGAACGTCTTGCCGAGCTCCGTCGAGAGAATCCTCGCCTCCAATCCATCGACGAGGCCTTGCGCTTCCGCCTGCGGCGCCGACACCTGCACGCGCAGCACATCGTCGCGCGCGAGCTGAAACAGCGCGGTGCCGCCATTGGCGTCGGCGCTGACGAGATCGCCGATGTCGACATTGCGCACGGTGACGACGCCCTTGAACGGCGCCGTCACATCCTTGAAGCCGACGAGTTGCGCGAGCCGGTCGAGATTCGCCTGATTGGCGTCGATCGTCGCCTGCGCCACCGCGACGCCGGCCTCCGCCGATTGCAGATTGGCGGTCTGCGTCTCGACAGTGGCGCGCGCATTGTCGGCGTTCTGCTTGCTCTCGTAATTGTTCTTGGCGAGCGTCGAGGCGCGGCCATAGGTGATCTTGGCCAGATTGAGATTGGCCTTGGTCTGCTCGACCTGCGCCTTCGATTGCAGGAGCTGCGCCTTGGAGAGGGCGAGGTTCGCCTTCGCCTGCGCATATTGCTGATCGAGATCGGGCGCGGCGATGCGCAGCAGCAGATCGCCCTGCTTCACCTTCGAGCCGATGTCGACGCGCCGTTCGGCGATATAGCCGGTGGCGCGGGCGAACAGCCGCGCCTGCTCGAAAGCGAGCGTCTGCGCCGGCAGCTCGATGTGATAGGGGCCGGCGATCTTCTTCACCTCGGCGACCCGCAGGCTGAGCACGGCGTCGGCCTGCGCCTGCTGAAAGGCGCCCGCTTCGCGATCGCGGTCGGCATGGCGCACGGCGCCGCGCCACAACACGCCGAGCAGCAGCAGAGCGATCAGCAGGAGCGGTCCCTTGCGCAGGCGCGGCTTCTCGCGCGCGCCGGCGACCGGGACGGGAGCGAGAGGGCCGCGGGGATGCGGCGTGTCGGTCATAGATAGTCCCTCGGCGCCTGCGGCTCGCCGCGGCGCAAGATCGAATAGAGGAGCGGCACCAGCAGTAGAGTCGAGCAGGTGCCGAAGGCGATGCCGCCCATGACCGCGCGCGCCAGCACGGCGTTCGGCTCGGAGCCGTCGCCGAGCGCGAGCGACATCGGCAGCAGGCCGACGAACATCGCCGTGGCGGTCATGAGGACAGGACGAATGCGGGTGACGCCGGCGAGATAGGCCGCCTCCTCGGCCGAAGCGCCGGTCGCCTCGCGATGCTCGCGCGCGAAGGTGACGAGCAGGATCGAATTGGCCGAGGCGACGCCGACCGACATGATGGCGCCCATCAATGACGGAATGGAGAAGGTCGTGCCGGTGACGAAGAGCGCGAAGACGATGCCGCAGAAGGCGATCGGCAGCGCGAGAATCACCACGAAGGGGTCGCCCCAGCTCTGGAAGTTCACCACCATCAGCAGATAGACGAAGGCCATGGAGGCGATGAGGCCGAGGCCGATGCGGCGGAAGGCCAGATTCTTGCTCTCGATCTGGCCGCGCAGCACGATCTGATTGCCGGGCTGCAATTCGCCTTCGAGCTCGGCGACCACCTGCCGCAGATCGCGCTCGATGGAGCCGAGATCGCGATCCTGCAGATTGGCGTAGATGTCATAGGTCGGCTGCGTGTTGGAGTGGTTGACGACGGTCTGCTCCACGCCGCGCCGCCATTGCGCGAGATTGGTCAAGAGATCGACCTGCGCTGTCGGCGCATTGACGACGGCCGAGACCGGCGTGCCGGCGAAAGCGTCGAGCGAGGCGATGCGATATTCCGGCGTCTGCACGGCGACCTGATAGGGGATGCCGGATTTCGGATCGGTCCAGAAATTGGGTGCGACCTGGAAGGAGGAGGAGAGCGAAATATTGACGTTGTTCGCCACCTGCTGCGTGGTGGCGCCGAGCTGCAGCGCGCGCCAGCGATCGATGTCGACGAAGAATTCCGGCGCGTCGAGAATCTGGTGAATATGCGCGTCGACGACGCCTTTCACGCCCTTGACGCGCTCCAGCAGCTTGCGGGCGATGAGCTGATTGCCCTCCGCGTCGCGGCCGACGATGCGCAGCGCGATCGGCGACGGCAGGCCGAAGTTGAGGATCTGCGTGATGATGTCCGAGGACTGGAAATAGAAGATCGCCTCGGGAAATCGCTGCGGCAGAATCTCCCGCATCTTCTTCATATAGCCGGCCGTCGGCGCATGGCCTTCGTGCAGCGACATCATGATCTGGCCGTCGAAATAAGCGACGACGGTTCCGTCGGTGAAGGCGAAATTATAGGTGATCTGCGGCAGGCCGATATTGTCGATGAGCAGCGCGAGGTCGCGCTCCGGCACGATCTCGCGGATCACATGCTCCACCTTCTGGAAGAACAGCTCCGTATCCTCTATGCGCAGACCCGGACGCGCGCGCACATGCAACGTCATCTGCCCGGCGTCGATCTGCGGATAGTAATCCTCGCCGACATTGACGAACAGCACGCCGCCGAGCCCCAGCACGACGGCGATGACGGCGAGCGTCTGCGCCCGGCGACGCAGCACTGCGGCCAGCAGCAGGCCATATTGCGCGCGCATGCGCTCGAAGCCATGCTCGAAGGCGAGCTGCACGCGCGCGAGGCCGCCGGCTATTCCGGAGCGCCGCGCGTCGCCCTCGAGCTCGCGGCCGTGATGCTCATGCGCGAGCAGCTGATCCATCAGGATCGGCGTCAGCGTGCGCGAGAAGAAATAGGAGGCGAGCATGGCGAAGACGACCGCCAGCGCCTGGGGCGTGAACAAATAACGGGCGACGTCGGTGAGGAACAGCACCGAGACGAAGGCCGCGCAAATGGCGAGGGTCGAGATCAGCGCCGGCTTGGCGATGCCGGAGGCGCCCTCCGCCACCGCATGGCGGAACTCCTTGCCCTCCTCGAACAGACGATAGGTGTTCTCGATGGCGACGGTGGCGTCGTCGACCAATATGCCGACCGCGAGGGCGAGGCCGCCGAGGGTCATGATGTTGATCGTATGGCCGAGCGCGCTCAACACCGCGAGCGAGACGAGGATCGACAGCGGGATCGAGATGACGACGATCAGCGTCGAGCGCCAGGAGCCGAGAAACAGCAGGATCATGAGGCCGGTGAGGCCCGCGGCGATGGCGCCTTCGCGCAGCACGTCGGCGATCGCATGGGAGACGAACACGGATTGATCGAATAGTTCGTCGATGCGCATTTCCGGCGGGATCGCCGCGCGCAATTTGGCGATCGCGGCTTTGACGTTTTCGACGACGTCGAGCGTCGAGGCGTTGCCGTTCTTCAGCACGGTGAGCAGCACCGAGCGCACGCCGTCGACGCGCACGATGTTCTGCTGCGGCGGATAGCCGTCGCGCACCTGAGCGAGGTCGCGCAGCAGCACCGGCGCGTTGTCGACATATCGCACCGGAATATTGTTGAGCGTCTCCAGCGCCTCCGGCGTGGAGTTGAGCCGCACCACATATTGCAGCTCGCCGAATTTCACGAGGCCGGACGGAACGGTGACGTTTTGCGCGGTGACGGCGTTGACGATGTCGAGCGGGGTGAGGCCGCGCGCCTGCAGCTTGGCGACATCGAGATCGACCATGATCTGCCGCTGCTTGCCGCCCCAGGGCGTCGGCAGAGTGGCGCCGGGCGTCGCCGTGAGCGCCTGGCGAATGCGGTAGAGGCCGAAATCATAGAGCTGCTGCTCGGAAAAGCTCTTGCTCGACAAGGCGAGCTGCAGCACCGGTGCTTGCGACGCCGTGTAGCGGATCACGGTCGGCGGATTGATGCCCGGCGGCATCAAGGCGCGGATCGAGTTCATCGAAGAGACGACCTGCGCGATGGCGAGCTCGATATTCACATCCGGCTGGAAAAAAATCTTCATCACCGCGACGCCCTGCAGCGTCTGGCTTTCCATATTCTTGATGCCGTTGACGTTGTTGGAGGTCGAGAACTCGGCGTAGGTGGTGACGCGCTGCGCCATCTCGGTCGTCGAAAGGCCGGTGTAGGTCCAGATCACCGTCACCACGGGAATATCGACGTTCGGAAACACGTCCTTGGGCGTCGACACGATCGCCGCGCCGCCGAGGAGCGTCGTCAAAATGGCGATGACGAAGAACGTCAGCCGGAATTTGAGCGCATATTTGACGAGCTCCATCGGATTCGACCTCATGGCCGGAAGCGGGACGAGCCGCGCTCCGGCGAGCCAATCAACTCGAGCGATGCCGTTCGCGTCTCGCGACCGGCGGGTCCGTCCTCATTCCGTCTTTGCCTTCGGCCGCTTGGGCGGCGCGCTCGCCTCGCTCAGATTGGCGCGCGTCGCCTCGAGCGCGCGCATCAGAGCTTCCGTCTCCGCCTCGCCCAGCCCCGCCAGCGCCTCGCGACGCGTCTGCTCCGAGATCGGCGCCATCGCCTCGAGCAGCGGCAGCGCCGCCGCACGCAGATAGAGTCGCCACGCCCGACGGTCGGTGTCGTGCGGACGCCGCTCCACGAGGCCCTGCGACTCCAGCCGGTCGATCGTCCGGCCGAGCGTGATCGGCTCGACATCCAGCATCTCGGCCAGCGCGCACTGGTTGACCCCCTCGTTGCGCGCCAGATAGGCGAGCGCGTGCCATTGCGCGCGCGTCAGGCCGAGGTCGCGCGCATTCTGCTCGAACCGCTTGCGCATCAGCCGCGCCGCGTCGGACAGCAGAAAGCAGAAGGTGTTGGGCGGCGGCAGGTTCATTGACCGAGCTGCTCTTAGCAATGCTTCTCATGAGCTAGCTTATTAGATGCCTCACCGCGAGCGAAAGCAAGCCCTTGCGCCGGCGTTCGACGAGGAAAGGTTAATCGCCCGGGGAATTGCCGAGCGCCGCCGCGCCCTATCATTGACCCCATGCGGCCGCAGCCCGCGGCCGCCACAGGAGACGCCGCAATGCGAATGATTTTCGGGTTCTCGCTTTTCATCGCGCTCATGGCCGCCGCGCCGGCTTCCGCCCAGGGCACATCCAAGCAGCGCTCGGCCTGCACCAATGACGCCTATCGCTTCTGCGAGCGGTTCGTCCCCGACGCTGACACGGTGGCGCAATGCCTCAGAGCCAATCTCGGCTCGCTCAGCCGCGCCTGCCGGGCGCAAATCCTCGGAGCGTCCAAGGGAAAGAAGCGCGGCCGCCGCCATTGAGCGGCGGCGACGCGCTCGGAGCGCGAAGGCTCAAAGACGCCGGGCGAAACGGCGAATGTCGACGCCGTTCTGGGCCAGCCAGTCGCGCAAGGTCGGGGAGACGGTGACGGTGCGCACGGCGTCGCCATTGACCCGACAGGCGTTCCTCAGATCGAGGTAATGCGCGTAGATGCGGCCGGCTTCCTGATCACCGACCACAGAGCGCACCTCGCCGATGAGATAATTGATGTCATTATCGCTGTATTGAGCCACCAGCGGACAGCCGATCGTGACTTTTTCCGCGTAGGCGGGGAGCGACAGGCAGGTCGCCAAGGCCGCGAGCGCAGGGAGCTTCATGCCGATTCCTCGAGATGTGTCGGTGCTTCTCTCCCCCCGCGTCGCGATCGACGCTGCAGCCCTCCTCCCTCTCGATGAATTTCTTGTCCGAAGTTTGTCTGCCTCGCTTCGGAAAGGTGATCGCGCGCAACCGAATATTTACCCTTCGCGCAAATGGTGGCGGCAGTGAAACCTCGAACTCGAGATCATTCGGCAGTGTGCGAGGAATCGTGGCGTTACCGGCGCGCGCCGCCGGCGGTTGGAGTGGCGTTATGAGTTGGTCGGCTTCCGACGAAGACATTTCGGTCTATGAGAGCGGGCCGGCGCGGGCGCGGCCCCTCGGCAGCCTCGCCGCCTCCTCGATGGGGCTCACGGCCAGCCTCGTGCTGGTCGGCGCCGCGCTGTTCCTCGGCCCCGTCGCGCCCCCGCAGGTCGACGACCTCCCCACCGCCACCATAGCGCCGCGGCCGAACGCTCCCGTGAGGGCCGAGGCGCCGGCGCCGGTCGCGCCCAAGGCCGCCTTCGATCTCGATGTCCCCGAGCTCGCCAAGGAGAAGAGCGTCTCCGTCGAGCCGGCGCGGCAGGCGGGCGGGCGGCAGGAGTCCATGAGCTTCGGCGGCTTCGACGCCGGCCGCTTCTTTCTGCGCGTCGACATTCTCCAGCCGGCAGGGGCCAAGCTCGGCAATTCCGACTTCTTCCTCGATATGGCGCGCCATGCCGCGGAGGCGGGCCTCGCGGTGGTGCGCATCTCCCAGCCGACGCCGCTCGCGGGCCGCGCCGGCGCCTTCGAGGCCGCCGACATCCGCCTGTCGCAGCGCCAGGGCGACGGCCCGGCGACCGAGCGCAGCTGCGCGGCGGTGCGAATGATCGATTCCACCCTGTCGATCGAGATCGCCGGCCTGGCCTGCGGAGCGCCCGGCCATCCGGTCGACCGCCGCGTCGCGACCTGCCTGCTCGACCGCCTCTATTATCTGCCCGGCGGCAAGAACGAGGCGCTGCAGAAAGCCTTCGCCAAGGTCGACGCGCCGTCCTGCTTCGCCGCCCCGACAACCGAGGCGAACGCCGCGGCGGCGCGCCCGGCGAAGAAGCGCGGCGCGCGTCATTGACGCGATTAAACCGACGATTGCGCGCGCGGCTTTAACGTTTCGTCGGACACATTCGCGAACAAGGCCGCGCGAAGGCCTCGGGCGGCGTATCGCATCGGCGCGCGAGCGGCTATGATCTGTGCGCCCTTGTCGGAATCGGGAGATGGAGATGCGTCATTTCGTCAGTCTGTCGGCGGGCCTCGCCTGCCTCTGCGCCGTCACGACGGCCGGAGACGCGCTCGCCAAGCACCGGCGCCACGCGGTTCGCGAGGTCGTCGTCGTCGCGTCCGGTCCCATTCCCTATGCGCGCGTGCCGCTCGCCGTTCCGCGCCGCAGCTGGCTGGATCCGGGGCCGGTCGTTCCGGTCGGAACCACCAATCGCTATTTCGTCGAGACGACCTTCTTCGCCTATCATCCGATCGAGCGCAATCAGCCCAACTGGTACGGAGACGAGGTCCTGCCGAAGCGCTATCGGCTCGATGTGGTGCCCTATAGCGACGGCGTCCCCTTCTGGGGTCCGTGACGCCCGGGAGCGGCGTCGGCGAATTGTCGCATCGGGGAGATAAAGCTCGGTCCGCATGAACAGCTGCGTCGGCGCGAAAGCGCGGCGCCGCTCGAAGACGTGATTTTGATGCTCGCTTCGCGCAGCGGGAGACCGAACCTCATGAAGCTGCGGCCGCCGCGCGGCGCCATCGTCGGCGATTCGCCTTTTCTCTGGGTTCTGCGCTTCGACGCCGAAGGCGCGGCGACTCTCGTCTCGCCGCCGGATGCGCCGAGCCTGTCCTCGGACGACGGCGGCTTCGTCTGGGTGCATCTCAATGTCGCCGATCTGCGCTATCGCGACTGGGTCGCCGCGCAGCCGCAAATTCCCGAAGAGGCGAAGGCGCTGCTCGTCGAGCCCGACACGCATCAGCGCCTCGCCGCCGATGAATCGTCGCTGTGGGGCGTGCTGCCCGACCGCGGTCGCGATCTCGAGCGGCCCGAGGATGTGCTGCGCCATTTGCGCATCGCCGTCACCGCGCAGGGCGTCGTCACCGCGCGCCGCTACGCCGTGCAATCCTCCGCCGCGGTCCGGCAGGCGGCGCTCGCCGGCGCCCGCATCACATCGCCGCTCGATCTCTTCGAGCAGATCGTCGAGGAGACGCTCGCCGGCATGGATTCCGCGATCGAGAATCTGTTCCGCGAGTTCAACGAGATCGAGGATCGCGTGCTCGACGATGAAGCGCGCGACGAGCGCCGCCGGCTCGGCGGCTTGCGCCGGCAGACCATCAGGCTGCATCGCGAGATCGCCGACGCGCAGCGCGTGTTCGCCCGCGCCGGACAATCGGCGCGCATCGGCGAAGCGGCGCAGGCGACGCTGCGGCGGCTCTCGCAGCGTTTCGATTCTCTGCATCAGGAGCTGGAGGCGCTGCAGGATCGCGCCCGCCTCTTGCAGGACGAGATCGTCTCCAATCTCACCGCCGAGACCAATCGCCAGCTCTATGTGCTGACCATTCTCGGCACGCTGTTGATGCCGCCGACGCTGGTCTCCGGCATCTTCGGCATGAACACGAAGAATTTGTTCTTCGCCGAGAGTGAGAACGGCACGCTCTACGCCGCGGCGCTGTGCGTCGCCTCGGCGGCGTCCGCGCTGCTCGCGCTCGCCTATATCCGCAAGCGCGGCGCCGAGTGACGCTTCACGCGGCGAGGCTCGCGAACAGAGCGCGGCCATCGGTTCCGCCGACCAGCGGATCGATGAGATTTTCCGGATGCGGCATCAGGCCGAGCACATTGCGCGCGTCGGAGTAAATGCCGGCGATGTCGTTGCGCGAGCCATTGGGATTGGCGGCGCCGCCCACGACGCCGGCCGCGTCGCAATAGCGGAAGGCGACGCGCCCCTCGCCCTCGAGCCGGTGGATGGTCTCGTCATCGGCCTCGTAATTGCCTTCGCCATGGGCGATCGCCACCTCGATCGTCTGGCCCGGCGCATAATGGCGGGTGAAGGCGGCATCGGCGCGCTCGACGCGCAAATGCTGCATGCGGCAGACGAAGCGCAGGCCGGCGTTGCGCATCAAGACGCCCGGCAGCAGGCCGGATTCGCAGAGAATCTGAAAGCCGTTGCAGACGCCGAGCGTCAGCCCGCCGCGCGCCGCATGGGCGCGCACCGCCTCCATCACCGGCGCGCGGCCGGCGATGGCGCCGCAGCGCAGATAATCGCCATAAGAGAAGCCGCCGGGCAGCACGACGAGATCCGTGCCGGCCGGCAGCTCATGCTCGGCGTGCCAGACCATGGCCGGCGCGCGGCCGGTCGCCTGACGCAGCGCGCGCGCCATATCGCCCTCGCGATTGGAGCCGGGGAAGACGACGACGGCGGCTTTCATGCGCGGTCCTCTCTATCAGGTGTTTGTGGGCACCGTTCCCGCGGCGCCGAATGGAGCCAATCGCGGTCGGGCGCGGACTCCTTCTCCCATAGGGAGAAGGTGGCCCCGCGAAGCGGGGTCGGATGATGGGAACGCCGCGCCGAAATCGGAGAGAGGAAACCCCTCACCCGGCCGCTCAGCGGCCACCCTCTCCCTCTGGGAGTGGGATGCGCCCTTACCTGCGAGAAAGATGCTGCGGCAGAAGTTCCCAGGCTCGCTCTCTCCACGCCCCATCAAGCGATCTCGATGGCGAAATTCTCGATGACCAGATTGGCGAGCAGCTTTTCGCAAGCGGCCTTCAGCTGCGCCTCGGCCTCGGCGCGGTCGGCGGCGTCGAGCTCGACATCGAACACCTTGCCCTGCCGCACGCCGGCGACGCCCTCGACGCCGAGCGAGCGCAGCGCGCCTTCAATGGCCTTGCCCTGCGGATCGAGCACGCCGGCCTTGAGGGTGACGATGACGCGCGCTTTCATGGGCTTGGGCTTTCCTTCGCTGATCTCGGGCGCAGGGTTACCGGGCAAGGACGCGGAGCGCAAGGGCAAGATGCAGGGCCTGTCGAAAGCCACCGATAGCTCGATAATAGACGGGTGATAATTTTGTATCGCGACTGAACCGCGCACAGGCGCTCTCTTGCCAGAATCTCCCGTCGTCAGCACGAAAATATTCGCGCAGTTGTCGCGCGCTTTTTCGTAACGCCGTCGCGAGCGGCCTGCGGCGGCCGGGCGAGGACATGACCTCGCCGCCGCAGTCGTCCACGAGAAGGCGATTCCGCGGCGGCGATGATGGGGCGAGCGGCGGACTGATTCGAAACAACAGCTAAAGGTCCTCATCCTTTGCCGGGTAGAGAAGCGCCAACAATTTCGCCGACAGCGCTTCGACCGAGAGGCCCAGTGCGAATGCAGTTTGGCGATAATCGCCGTTGAAACGGCGCAATGTGCGCAGGACAAGCCGGCGTTCGACGGCCTCGATCGAATAGCCAATGAGCATGTCCACGGCTATGTCCGCTGTGTCGAGCGGAATTTGTCCATGGCTTTGCGGGAGTTGAGTGGCTGCGCGATCGATCGCGCCCTCTTCTCCGGCGACGAGCAGGATTCCATTCCGGCTCGAAGCGGCGTCGACGAGGACGCGAGGACCCTTTCCAATCGGTTCGTCCTTCGACGCCAGCGAAAACGCGACCGGATCCCCCACGGAGAGATACGGTCCGTCTTCGTCGAACCGCACGAGAAATTGCGGAGCCAGGCCTTGAAAGTCCGCGACATATACGAGCGTCAGCTC